>DHJA01000038.1:0-7964 GCA_002404095.1 Planctomycetaceae bacterium UBA4732
CTGCGAGACCGCGTCGTTGGCCTGTAGGATCTTGCCCTCCAGGTCCGACACGAACACCGGGTCCGGGGCGTTGGCGATGATAATATCCGCACCGAGCGAGTGGTCAGGCCGCGCAACGGCCCGCTCCCCGGAGTTGATTCCAGACGGTTGCGAAATAGAAGGTTGCACGACCTTTTCCATTGTCAATCTTTCCCTATGCGCCAAAGAGTCCCGTCACGTACCGGTCGCAGTGGTTCGCCCAACCGTCATTGTAGCAAAAGGAGCTGCCGCTTGGTCCGGCCAATGGTCATGGCCTTTCTCGTTCCGTTGCCTCACCCGCGTCGGCGGCGAGGTCTATAACGGCTGGTAGTAAAGGAACTGGCGACCGTTCAGCCGATTGGTAGAAGTTTCGGCGCCAGGGGCGTTTGGGTGGGCCCGCAAGGTTTCTTCCAGGTAGGCCAAGACCGAGCGCCGTTGCAGCCTTAGCGTCTGCACCGCCTTCCCTACCCGTTCCACGAAGCGGCAGGCCTACGGCGGACGCCGGCGGGCCGTACTCGACTACCATGACCGCCAACGATCCTAAAAACGCGGCAAGCGGCGTGGACGCACCAATCCTTTACGCCGCTTGCCGCGTCTTTCATTTAGCCCATATAACATCCCTAAGACTTACCCACCCAGGAGGGATCGCCGACATGAACAAGTTAGGTTTCGTCTCGCCCGTCGCCGTCCTGACCACGCTCACGGCCCTGTTGCTTCACACCGCGGCCGACGACGCACCGAAGCCGGTCAAGCCGGTCAACCTTGCCTGCAATACCCCGGCCGACGAGGACGACCCGCACATATCCAGTAACGGTTTGTCGCTGTACTACGCCTGCAACGCCAAGAAAAAATGGGACGTCATGCTCTCGAAACTTTTGCCCTCCAGCAAGTGGGGAGCGGGCAAGGAAGTGGAAGGCTACGTCAACGCGCTTCCGGACGCAAAGAAGCCGGCCAACGCTCGCGGGGTCTTCCTCACGAAAGACGGTACGTTTCCCCAGTTTTTGTACTTCGCCACGGACAAAAACGAAAACGACCAAAAGGGCGACAACTTTGATCTTTATGTAACTTTCCGGAATAGCGCGAAAGAAGAGTTCGCACCACCTGAAATGGTAACAGTAGACACCGCGGACGACGAATTGCATCCTTGGTTGACCAAAGAAGGCATAACGCTGACGTTGTACTTTAGCCGCAAGACGAAAGAAGGTTATCGGGTCTTCACCGCCGTGTGCAATAACCCTAAAGGCGGCCAGGGCTTCGCCGCTCCAGTCCTTGTGGACGAACTGCCGCCAAACTTTCACCACGTCACGCTAACGCCGGACGGCGCAACCATGTATCTCCAAGGGCCGCTGGACAACGGCCGTTGGGGGCTTTTCGTCTCGACGAAGAAGGAAAAGAAGTGGGGTAAGCCGGAGCCGTTGGAACTGTTAAACGACCCTTCCGGACCGACCGGGGATCGCTCGCCGTGCCTCAGCAGCACCGGAACGACGTTGTACTTCGCCTCTGACCGCGAAGGCGGCAAAGGCGGCCTCGATTTATATTCGGTAAATATCGCCGATCTGAAAAAGAAATAGGGCGCCTGACAAAATGGCGAACGGCCGGCGTAAGCCGGCTGGTACGTCACATAATCGGCGATAGCGTGACGTACCAGCCGGCTTACGCCGGCCGTTCGCCCATAAAGTTGGGTGAAAATCATTTCTCGAATTGCAAAGAGTCTTCCACTTCTTTCACCAGATCCGGCTCGGAGCGCCGGCGTTCGGCGATGAACTTTGTCGCCGTTTCCTCTGTGCAAGACAAGCCATAACGCACAATGGCTCGCTGCATGATCGGCGCGTCAAAGCCCTTCTTACCGTACAACCCCAGCACGTCCGGCGTTAAATCCCACATTTGCCAGCGTCGAAGGTCTTCAATGGCAACGTCGGCCAGTTCGCCCTGGCCGATCATCGCCGCCAAACTCTTTAGCACATCGTCGCGGCTCTCCTTCGGCTTCCAACCGTGATACATGCGCACCGTGCGGACAACAGCCAGGCGCACTGGCAAAGGTTTGCGACCGTCGCGCAGCACGGACACGACCGTTTCCCAACCCTCGCGCGGCCGTAGGTGGATGTAGCCGCCGAGGTAGCCGTCGTAAGCGTTGACGGTGCGTTCGCCGTCGTCCTTGAGTTGTGTTGTAAGGAAAGCGGCGTCGGCATCGCCGCCGCAGCCGCCCAGCAGAAAGGCGTACAGGCTGAGCCTTTCCGGCGGCGTCTGCGGATCTTTGAGCCAGCCGCGCAGTTTCTCGGCCGACAGTTTGCCCGAAGCCTGACCGATCTGCTGGTCGTTGGCGCGGACGAATTCGAGGAAAGCGTCAAAGGCGATTTCCTTATCCGGATGTTCCAGATAGTGGAAGTAGAAATCGAGATTGCCGGCCGCATCTTTCGGATTCAACGCCAACGCCTTCTTGACGTATTCCAGCCCCTCGGCGCTGCGGATGGGAACGCCTCGGTAGGCGTCCACTTTGTCCTTGATAATGTCGCAGAAGATGAGGAATCGCGGCGGGTTCTTGGCGTCGGCTGGCAAGTAGCGGCCCAGGTCCAAGACTTTCTTACCAGCGATCACAGGATCGGATCGCAACGCGGCCTCAATAGTTAGCTCAGTGGAGGTAGCGCCACGGACGTTTTGAATCGGCCCGAAGAGGATCATGCGGGCGTTTGGCTGCGCGGCTTCCTGACGCAATGTCGGCGATTGCTGAAGCGCGCCGCCGCACAAGCTGCATGCCGGCGCCGGGCAGGGGAGTAACGCCGCCAAGATTGCTAACGGTAGAAAAAACCGCTTCCAGCGAAACATCCTATTTTCCTCGAAAGGGACATCCTGTCCACAAAGCCTATGCGGGGCGTTATTTCGCCTGTTCCAGCTTGAGAATCTCCTCCGCCTCGCTGACGCCTTGGGCGTTCGACTTGCGTTGCTCGGCCACGTAGGCGGAGTCGGCGGCCACATCGGGAAAGCTGAGCGCGAACCGCAGGACCGAGCGGCGGACAATGGGCAGTGTAGTGTACGCTTCCGTTTCGCGGAGAGCTAATACGCGATTCGTCATATCCGCGCAGCCCCACTTACGCAAATCCTCCACGGCCAAATCGGCGATGTCCTTCTGATTCAGCAACTGAGCTACGCCGTCGGCCAGTTCCTTCTTATCCACTAGGTCGGGTCGGAAGTCGTGTAGGAAACGAGCCGCGCGTAGGCCGGCGTAGCGCATCAGAAATTCCTTGTTAGGGTCTTTCATCAGGCTCTTAGTGTATTCCCATCCCTCTTTGGGCTTAATCATTGTGTAGCCGGCCATGACGCCATCGACGCCGCTGCTGAGCTTGCGCTCCGGATCGTCTATCAGCGACCGCAGCAAGGTCGCGTCCTTGTCTTTGCCGCAATGGCCCAGCAGCGAACCGTAAAGCCCGATGCGGAAACCGGGCGTGTTGCGGTCGCGCAGCCAGCCAGCCAGCTTGTCGGCCGGCAGATTCTTGGCCATTTCGCGATAATCTTTGTAGTCGGCGTTGGCGAACTCCTTAAAGGCGTCCATCGAGATTTCCGGGTCGGCGTTGTCAAGGTATTTGAAGTAGAAGGGGAGCCGTTCGGCCGGCTTTTTGTCCTTCAGTTCCTGGACGCCTTTGAGGTAAGCCACGATGTCGCTGTCCGGCTTCATCGCCATGCCGCGATAAGGGTCGATTTTGCCCTTAAAGATATAGCAGAACACCAGAAACTTATACTGCGTCAGTTTGTCCGGTTCCAGGTATTTGGGCAGCGTGACCACCTTCTTACCGGCAACCAGGTCGTTCGTCTTGACGACGGAATCGAGTACGAGATCCGTGGTGTCGTCTTTTATGTTGGCGTTGGCGAGTGTGCCGAACAGCACCATGTCGGCGCCGGCCACCTCGCCGGCAAGCGTTTGGCCCTGCATGGAGCAGAACGGGCAGGCCGTGGTCGGCGCGGACGCGAGCGAGAGTATCAGAACCGCCAACAGCGGCAGGGAGTAGCGCAGGAAGCGAAGCATGGGTGAAAACTCCTCGGGCGATCCGATGGGGCGGGCCAATGTATTATGGCGCGAAGGGCGGTCGCAGGGCAAGCGCAACCGCTTGAAGCTGCTAGACGACGCGGGGGTCCAAATCGTTCAGCAAGCGCTGTACGATTTCGTAGGCGCGATGAACTTTCTCGTCGGAATCGTCAAGCACGCTGAGGTACTCGCGCGAACGCCGAAACGTCTTGGCCCGCTGTGGCGACGGGAAGTGTGCCGAGTCGAGCAAGTTGTCGTGGACGTCCGCCAGCTTGCACACCTTGACCTGCCAGGGCGCTTTAGCGAGTCCGTCGATATATTTTCTCTCTCTTTCCGGTTCGCGCTCGCGCTTCTCCTTGGTCAGAGCTTGCACCCAAGTTGCGATCTCGGCGCCAAATTCCTTTTCAATATCGTCGAAGTCCGTGGTCGTGTCCTCGATCGTGTCGTGCAAAACGGCGGCCGTCAGCGTCGCCTCATCGTCCACGCCGAAGACGTGGCGCAGCGTGAGACAGACGCGAAAGACGTGGCTGACGTAAGGCGTTTCGCCGTCCTTACGCAGTTGATGCCGATGGGCGCGAGCGGCGAACGCGATTGCTCCCAGCAACCGGGCCATAGGTTCACCTGGCAAGGCCATCTCGTGTCTCCTTCGTCTCAGTTGAGGTAAGGATTGGCCGGCGCCCTCACTACCTTGACCAGTTCGTCCAACGGCCTGTCCGTTGGGAGGATCAGCGTGGTTGTAAAACCTTGGCCGTCCGCACGCGGCAGAAACTGGACGCGGCCAATCGCTTCGACCCATTGGCCTTGCAAATGAGTCGAATCGAGTGTTTGTTTGGAATCGGGATCGGTCATGATGACCGCGCTGAGCGGAACGGCGTCGGCGGCACAACAACTAATCTTGAAACGGCGGAGTGTAAAGTGGCGGTCGTCGAGGGGAACGTACTGGCCGACGAGTTGGACGGTCTTGTTTTCGTAAAAATCCCGATTGTCCGAATAGGCCGCGGCAAGGTTCAGCTGCTGGAAGGTGATGCCAAAGTCTTCGCCCTTACTCTTGGCGTTCATGGCCGCTTTTGCCGCCGTCGGGTCCACATCGACCGCACCGCCGCCGGTGCTACTTAACGCTTCCAACGGGACGACGAAATAGATCGCCACCGGCAGCAGTAGGACGGCGTAGCGCCACGGCGCCCAGCCGTGATCGTGCCCCTCATGGCCGCAGTCGTCGGCCGGCGGCGCCATCGCCAAGGCGGTGGGAGCCGTTTGGATCGCCGCTTCCGGGTGATCGTGTTGATGCGCGTGGCCGTGTTCGCCGTGATCGTGATCGCAGTGGGAATGATCGTGATCGTGCCCATCAACCGGAATGGCCTTGGCCTCGCCGACGGAGAACCACACGGCGATGGAATTGAGTATCGCCATGCCGAGCAAGCTGGCGCCGCCGAGGAAAACCCAGATGTGGAATTTCTCGGCCAGCATGTTTTTGAGGACGCCGCTGTGCCACAACAGCAGTACCACGCCGCCGAAGGCGGCGCAGACGCCGATGGTCAAAAGCTGCTCCATGTAAAAAGCATTGCGGTCGCCGTGATGATGATCGTGAGCCATGAAAGGTCTCCTAAAGAGGTAATTCCTGCCTGCTACTTGGCGGGCGGCGCCGTCGCGGCCGGCACGGGCTGTAACACCGAACCATACCGTTCCCAGATGATGTGAAGCGCGTAGGAATAGACAAAGGTTTGGACGATCACGGATAAGAAAATGGTCCAGATGAGCCGCGTCTTAAAGACGCGCGTGTACATGAAGTAGAGTTTGAAATCGATCATGGGGCCGAGTACCAAGAAGGCGACCTTCGCGGCAGGACGCATGGTGGCGTAGCTCGCGGCGACGAAAGCGTCGGCTTCGCTGCACAGACATAAAACAATCGCCAGCCCCATCATGATAATAATGGCGAGATAGGGGTGGTCATTGGAGAGCGTGGCCACCGCTTCCTGCGAAATCAGTTGCCGGGTCAGGGAGGCGATGAGGGCGCCGAGGATCAGGTAAACCATGATGTCCACGAAGTCATGCAGGCTCGTCTGCACGATGTTCGTAACACGTTGGCCGATGGGCCGACGCTGCCGCGGTTCGTCGTCGTCCGCCATAGAGAGGCCGCTCGGCACGGCCAACGGCATCAGCAGTTTGTTGCCGTGTATGCGGTACTGCCAATCGACGATAAGACTCGTGCCGATGGCCACGAGATAGCCGATGCCCATGCGTAGGCCCATCACCCACAGCCCGCCCATCTGCGGCGCCATGCCCGCCGACACGGGCGTCTTTTCCTGGCCGTCGAAGGCGAGATAGGTGCTCAGCATCACGACCACGTTGATGATCGGCCCCGCTAGCAGATAAGCGGTACAGCAACTAACCGGCAGTCCTTTGCGCAGCAGGCGGCGCATTACGGGGATGATGCCGCACTCGCACATCGGGAAAAGCAGGCCCAGCAAGCCGCCGATGGCGATGGACAGGAAACGGCTGCGCGGCAGAATGCGCGTGATAAGCTTTTGCGGCAACAGTTCTTCGAGCAGCCCGGCGACGACCGCCCCGAGGACGATGAACGGCATCGCCTCCAGGAGAATGCTCATGAAGATAAGGATGAAGTTCTGGACGTTTATCGTGAAGGGATGTCCCAGCGCGCTAAAGCGGATGAGTACGTCGTTCGTTCCGGAAGCGGAAGGGTCCATGGCGCTCGCGGGGTGGTGGGAAGGATCCTATCTCACGGCTGGCTACCTGTCATTCTACGCAGGCGCTTCCCGTAAGGGTCGTTACGAGAGTCTAAAGGCATTGTCGGTTCAACCGGCCGTCTTTGCAAGGCGATCCGGCCGGGCGGCGGAGCGGCGGTTTTTCAAAAGCGGCCCCACGAATAGCGAGACCACGAACAAGACCACGCTCAACAGGACAATGGCACCGGGGATGCCGATGTCCACCTTGTAGCGCGCGCTTAGTTCCCAGCTGATATCGAGGCCCGTAAGGCTGACGACAAGACAAAGGATAATCGTCACCCAAAAAAGCTGACGCAGGTTGCGGCTGACGTTGGCGGCCGTGGCGGCCGGCACGATCAGCAAGGCGTTAATGAGGAGTACGCCGACGGCGCGAAGGCAAAGGTTGACGATCAGCGCGAGGAGCATGACGAAAATGTAATTGCTGAGTTGCACCCTAATACGCCGCGAGCGGGCGAGGCTCGGGTTGAAATTGGTAAGCAACAGGTGGTTGTAGATGCAAACGAGGACGACAGCGGTAACGACGACGAGGCAGAGGAGGCCGATAAGCTCGTTGGCGGAGGCGGAAAGAGGATTACCGAACAGGAAATCTTCCAGGTCGAAGAGCTTGCGGTCGAGGATAAGATTGCGGAGGAGGGCGTACAAACCAATGCAGGCGGCGAAGAATACGCCAATAACGGTATCGCTGGCCAAACCGCTGCGCGTGCGGACGAAAGCGATGCCGGCGCCGACGGCCATGCCAAAGACGACCATGACGGGCGTGACCCAACTCCAGAACTCCCCGGCGGGGCGGTAGTGAGCCAGCAGCGTCTCGAAGAGAAGGAAGCCGAGGCTAACGCCGGCGAAGGCGCAGTGGGCAAGCGCGTCACTGAAGAAAGCCATGCGCCCGCCGACGACCAACGAGCCAACTGCGCCGGAACAGACGCTTACTAGAACGAGCGCTAAAAGCGCGCGCACCTGCATGGGCGAGGAAAAGAAGCTCCATTCGGCGAAGTTCTCGTTGAAGGAGTAAATGAGCCGGTCGAGCCAGTGGACGTCGGCGTCCATGAAAAGAACCAGCCCGTGCATGGCCGTCGCCGTCATGGTCGCGCCCCGCGAAGTAAAGGTGGCCGATTCGCTCCGCGAGTCGGGTAGAGGAAAGCCACTCGCGGAGCGAGCGGCCCACCTTCAAGGTGGCCGACTCGCTC
>DHJA01000038.1:8116-18278 GCA_002404095.1 Planctomycetaceae bacterium UBA4732
GCGGAGCGAGTGGCCCACCTTCAAGGTGGCCGACTCGCTCCGCGAGTCGGGTGGAGGAAAGCCACTCGCGGAGCGAGCGGCCCACCTTCAAGGTGGCCGACTCGCTCCGCCAGTCGGGTGGAGGAAAGCCACTCGCGGAGCGAGTGGCCCACCTTCAATTTGCCCGCGAACAGGTTGGGATGGTATCCTACAGAGTTAGACTAACCCGTCCAACGCCCAGCCCACGTTCCAGCGCCGACCGGGTTAGCGCCGTTTCGGGAACTTCCAGTGGAACGCCGTCGTCCAAGCTGCGGTGAGGTAATGTGAGCGCCGACGACCATCGCCTTATTGCTGAGTGTCTGCAAGGTGATACGGCAGCCTTCGGGGTGTTGGTGCGCCGTTATCAGGAGCGTTTGTACAACACGGCCTATCGGCTGGTGGGCAACGCCGAGGATGCGTATGACGTCGTACAAGAGGCGTTCCTGAGCGCCTACCAGTCGCTGGATAGCTTCAAGGGCGACTCGCTGTTTTTCACTTGGCTATATCGCATCGCCGTCAACACGGCCATCAGTCTGAAACGGAAACGGCGAGCGGTGGTGAGCATTGATGGCGGACGCAACGGCGAACAGGGCGTCGAAGCGGCCGATACGTCGGAGTCAAGCCATCCGGGTCATGCGATGGAGCAGGCGGAGCAGGGGCGCCGTATCCATGAAGCCCTCGGCCGGCTGTCGGCCGAACACCGGGCCGTCCTGGTGATGAAAGACATGGAAGGCCAGAAATACGAAACCATGGCCGAGGTACTCCAGGTGCCTATTGGCACAATCCGCAGCCGATTGCATCGCGCTCGTCTGGAACTCCGCGATTTGCTGGAGAAGGATGAGAGTTGAGGCTGGTCGGTCGGAATTTAAGGTGACGCATGTTATCTGAACACTATCGAGAACTGTTAGCCGCTTACGTTGACGGTCAGCCTAGCTCTCGGCAGCGCCGGCTCGTGCAACGGTTGCTCCAGCGCTCGGCGGAGGCGCGTCGGCTGCTTCAGCGCTTGCAGGCCGATTCGCGCGACCTCATTCATTTGCCGGCCCCGCGGCTCGATTGCGATCTCGCCCCCGCCATCCTCCAGAAGATCACGGCCGGCCGGCTGGGGCCGGTTCGTCGCCTCCGGCGATTCGCCTCCGCGCCGGCCTACCCCGTCTGGATAGGCGCCGCCGCGGCCGCCGCCATTCTTTTCACGGTAGGTACGGCCTCCTATTGCACCTTCGCCGCTTTCCTCAATCGACCTGCGGCGCCGAGCGTTGCGGTCCACAATCAGAACAATCGACCGCTTGCCGTTCCCGATACCAAGGCGCCCGACGAAGTCCGTAATGACATCGCGCAGACGCCAGTTCCAGACCCCCTTAAGAAGAGCAAGCCCGATCTGACGCCGCCCCCGCATGAAGGCGATTTGGCGCACCAGAAGACTGCCGATCCCAAGCCGGCCGCGATCCCCGACAAGGAGGAACCCGTTTTTACGTCGGAAGGCATGGAGATGTTCGTCGAGTTGAAATCGGTCGTGCCTACGCTGGACGTGCCGGCGACGTTTAAACTGCGCGACCTCCAACAAGACGCCGTCCACAAGAAGCTTGTCGCGGAACTTCAGAAAGACTCGGCCGTCCGCTTGGAATTGCCGTGCCCGGACGGCGGACGTGCTTTCGAGCGGTTGCAAGCCATTCTGAAAACGCATCACGTCGAACTGATGATCGACGCTTCCGCCCAGAGGCGGCTCGCAAAACCCCTATGGCGGACCAATTACGTCCTTTATTCGGAAGGGATGACCGCCGCCGAATTGGCTTTGCTGTTGCAACAAATCGGCGCCGACAAGCACCCTGGGGAGATTCCGTTTGACCACCTCGTTGTCCGCCGCATGACGGAGCGTGATCACAAGGAACTGTCGGACCTGCTTGGCGTCGATCCGGTGCAGATTAAGCCGTCGAAGGAGACAGGAGCGATTGGCGTGGATCCACGCAAGCCGGTGTCCGATCAAACGGCCGCCCAGCTCGCCGCGGCATTGGCGGGGCAGGGCAGGGCGGGCGCCAAGCCTGAACACATGATGCTGGCGATGCCGTATAATCCGGTGCGGCCACGACGAGACTCTGCCGAAGTGAAGCGATTCCTCGACGAACGCAAGCCGCTGCGGCCGGGCGCCCTCCAGGTGCTGTTGGTGTTGCGCGGGCCGACCGGGTGAATCTTCGCGCTCGACCGAACCACGCCCGAGGAGTATTGCTTGCGTAAGCAAGGTCAGGCCGTGTGCAACCGCCAATCGATCCGGCACACGCGGCGACGCAAGCTTGCTATCGCCAGCCCGCAACTTCCCAGCCCGCGTCCACCAAATACGCGGCCATTTTCTTCCGCTTGAAGACCGGCGTCGCCGTGCGAATGGCGACGCCCTCCATTACCAGTTCGATGCCGCCCAACCACCAAGCAGTGCGCAGCGACTGGACCGCCTCACGCGGCACGATGATGACCGGCCCCTCTTCCCACGTGACGGGCCATTCCGGATGCTCCGTGACCTCGGTGGACAAGTCGGTTAGGTCCATTTCCTCAACGAGCGGCACGGCCTGCGGCATGTATTTTTTCTTGTCCCGTTTCTTCTTACTGGCCAGCAGGCCTTCGATCGCTCCGCCTAGCGCTCCGCCGATAACGGCCCCAACTCCTGTCACGGTTTTCGGGTCGATCGCAAAGAAGAAGGCATCCGGCGACGCCACCACCATGCCGGTATAAGCGTGGGGCTTCCCCCAGGCTGTCCTTTTGAAAATGTTAAAGCCACGCGACCGGGCACAGATGTTCAGAAACGAGGGAGAAGTCATGATGGATCCCGGTTGAACCCAGGGCCTACGTATTGCCGCTTCCCCAGCATAACGTCGGCCTAGAGGATTTCATCAAGAAATTCCGTGTCCAGAGCCGCGGCGAAGCGTTTTTTGGCAATACTCAGCGCCACCGCCTCGGCGATCTCTTCGGTAGGCCAGATGCGCTTGGCCTGGCATTGGTTGGCCATCCGCTTTTACGACTAGGTACGACTTCTGACAGCCTCCAAAGCCTTGCAGCCGCCGCGCCGTTCCTTATAGTGAATAATGAATGGATCAGCTTATTATTCATTTCCGACAAAGGAGACAATCATGGCAACGTTAAATGAAGTTCCGGGACAGGCCGCGGCCAGCCCTCGGCGAAGTTGGCCTGGGCCTAAAGGCCATTGGTTGTTCGGTTGCTTGCGGGCCATTCGCAGCGACCCGCGGAATTTCTACCGCGCTGCCGCGCGGACCTACGGCGACTATGTTCGCATCCCGACCTTACCCGGCGTCGATGTTTTTCTTCTGGTCGATCCTGCCGCCGTCGAGCATGTATTGGTTAAAAACCCCAAGAACTATCGTAAACCGGCGTTCCTCACAGGCCCTGTGCGGCAGGTAGTCGGCAACGGCCTATTTATCAGCGAGGGAGACTTTTGGCTCCGCCAGCGCCGCCTGGCGCAGCCCGCTTTCCTGCGCGGCGCCATCACTAGATTCGCCGCTCCCATGACAGCCGCCGCCGACCGGCTCATCCGCGACTGGGAGGCGGCGCCCGACGGCCGGATTGTGGACGTCGTCCCTGAGATGATGCGGCTCGTCCTGCAGATCGCCGGCGCCACGCTTTGCGGCGCCGACGTCGGCGCCGAGGCCGACACGATTGGCGCGGGACAGCGGGACATTTCCGCTTTCGTCAGCCACAAGATGAACAATATGTTGACCGCGCCTCTTTGGTTTCCCACACGCCGCAACCGTGCCTTCCAGCGCTCCAAGGCGCTCCTAGACGGCCTGGTCTTGCGGCTGATCGAGTCCCGCCGCCGGAGCGGCGCGCCTACCAAAGACCTACTCGGAATGCTCCTGGCCGCGCGAGACGAGGAGTCGGGTACGGGCATGTCGGACAAACAACTCAAGGACGAAGTCCTCACCTTGCTGTTCGCGGGGCACGACACCACTTCCGCCGCCCTGTCATGGGCATGGCGCCTCCTCGCCAAGCATCCGGAGATACAAGAGGCTCTGCACGATGAGGCGTTCGCCCTCCTAGCGGGCCGCACACCGACGGCGGAGGATCTACCGCGCCTGCCGCTGGCGACGGCCGTTTTCGAGGAGACGCTGCGCCTCTACCCGCCCGCCCCGGCTTTGGCTCGCCAAGCCCTTGGTCCTGACGAAATCAACGGCTATCCGGTCCCGGCAAAGGCTATCGTCATGCCCTCGCAGTGGGTGACGCATCGCCACCCGGCTTATTGGGATGAGCCCGACGAATTCCGCCCGGAGCGATTCTTACCGGGCGGCGGGACAAATCGGCCGAAGTTTGCGTACTTCCCCTTCGGCGGCGGCCCGCGCGTCTGCATCGGCAACACCTTCGCGCTGCTGGAGGGGGCGCTTGTGTTGGCCGCCCTGGCGCAGCGCTTTCAACTCAGCCCGGCCGACGATCAAGAAGTGGAAATCGACGTCACATTCGTGTTGCGGCCGAAAGGCGCCGTCAATCTCGTCGTGCGGAAGCGGTCTTAAGGAGGGCAGGTTGTGGACGACAAGCGAGAGCGCATCCTCACGGCGGCGCGCAAACGATTCCGTCACTTCGGCGTCAAGAAGACCACGATGCAGGAGATCGCCGGCGACGCTGGCGTCGCCGTCGGTACGCTATACCTCTACTTCAAGGACAAGGACGATCTGCTTGTCGCTTGCACGGAGGAGTACATTGCCCGGCACCGTCGGGAGGCCGAAACAATCCTGGCTTCCGACGCGCCGGCCGGCGAAAAACTACGGCAGTACGCGCTGGATCGATTCCGAGCGGCCGAGGCGACGCGCACGGGCTACCGTCAAGCCGCGGAACTGACGCGCGAAGTCCTCCGCGTCCGCCCCGAACGCCGGCTCGATGAGGGCCGGATGATGACGGAGTATTTCGTCCGCTTCCTGCGGCTGGGCATTGAAGCCGGGGAACTGTACACCGACGACCCGGAGCGCGACGCGCGGGTGTTGCTATTCTCGTTGGCCTTCTTTTTCCCCGGCGCCCTACAGGATTTGCCTTACCCACCGAAGGAGGAGGATTTGTTGCTGGTTGTGGATTGGTTCCTGGACACATGGGCGAGCCGGGTCGCGTAAGCGCCCGGGGATGGGTTCCGCGATTGAACCACACCTCCGGGCGCGTGCGCGACCCGGCTCGGCAGGGCCAAGGCCCTCCGCCTTCTAGTATTTTTTCAGCGACCCTCCTGCGTGAGTTTGAACTGGTCGAAGCTGGGCGTGAACACGTCCATCGAGGTGCCGCCAGCTGCTACACCTATTTTCAGCTTTGCCGGCAGCTTCACCTCCAGAGTGTTAAGCTCCTTCCACTCCTTGCCGTCGTGGCTGACGGAGGCCAGCAAATTGTCGCCCTTGCGCGTCAGCCGCAGGTAGGTCGCCTTGTCCTCCAGGGGCAGGACGCTCTCCGCGCCAATCAGTACCCACTTGCCGTCCTGCCGAAGCTCCCAGTTGGCGTAGGTCTTCGTTTCGCCGCCCTTGACTAGCGCGGCACGCTCCAGGCGGACGTAGGTCTTCTCGTCTGCCATCAGCAGCAGACCAGCGCCCACGAACGGGATACGCTCGCTGCTGGTCGATTCGTTCGACGGCTGGAAGGCGCCGGCGACACGGACCTGGGCTGTGAAGTCGCCCTCCACGTCGCGCAGCAGCCGCGGGGAGTTCATCAGGCCGCGCTCAATAGCGAGGTCGTGGTCCTTGCCCGGCGCCTCAATGGTCAGCGCGTCCTTGTCGCGGATGAATTTACAATCCTTGTCGGGGTCCACGGACTTGTCCCAGCCGGTAATCCACGGTCGGTCGGCAGGGACGGGGGCAGCCACGACTGCACAGGCGGTCAGAAAATACGCCACGGCGCAAAGGGAACGGCTCATCGCTTCTCCTGGGAGGGGGCCAAGGCATAGGATCTACACCTCACCAAGCTACCGCGCGGAGAAGGTCGGTTCAAGCAGGGATCGGCGTAAAGAGGCCGAAGCCAGGATAATCTACGATGCTTCCTTTTTCCGCCCCGCGGACTCCGTTGTTGACTCGCCTTGCCCTGTGTGGCCGATCTTCGCGGGCGGGCTAGCGTCAGGCTCACCCGGCTTATGGAACCGGCGATTCAGTTCGTCTTGGTCCTCGGGGTTATCCATGGTCAGTTCAAAAACCTGGACCTCCGCGGCGCCGGACGTTTGGTTGTCTTTCTTTCCCATCGCCCTCTCCCGCTAGGTCAATTCGAGACGCTGATCGACCACCCAGGCGTTATCGTACCATAATTCAAGGAAGGTGACGCCCCGCTCAGGAAAGACGCAATCAACCATGCGTATGCAGAAAACGGTCGCCTGCACCGTATCGCTGTGTCGGACGGTGACGGGACGGAAGAAGGTGCGTCGGCCCGTATTGGCGCGCATGAGCGCCAGCCGCACTTCCCCCGTTTCTTTCTGGTCCAAAAACTGGACGAAGACCCAGAAGGACAATTTCACGGGAAGCGGGTCTACGCATTCCCTCCGTTACAGGCCGGCCCCCCCCTGCAAGTCTTTCTGATCCCTGCTCGCGGGATGATCGGTAATGTTGTCACACAGCACAAACGCTTTGAGCATGGGCTTCCTTCCCCGGTCTGCCGCAACGTCGTTGTTAGCGCTGTCCTGCATTGAACATCCAAAAAGCCGCAAGCCAACCTGCCAACCCGCACCCAATTAACCCGCATGCCCCACAAACAACCAAACGCCGCGTACCGATGGGCATCCATGCCCAGGGAGACATCAACCCTGCGCCAGCTGTGCATAGGAAGCTGTCCAGACCCAATACCCGATTCTAATTTCTTCAAGGTCTTTTATTCCGAATGTCACGTTAGCAGCTAGCGTGCCAAGAAGGATTACACTTCCTACTGACCGAGCAACTATGGAATTTTTGCTTACAAAAACGGCAGATAAAAGGCACAGGTTCGACGGTATCCAAAACGCACCCCAGATAAGACAAACGATCCCCGGCCCCGGCGGCCCGCCTCCAAGAAAGCCGCCGCCCATTATTTGGTAAGACGGAAGAGCAAGCGAGATGGCAAACAGCGCCAGACCACACACGGAGAGCAAGCTCCGGCTAGGAGGAGTTATCTGAACCTTAGGCGCTTCGCTCAACCTCTCACCGCCCATGTTGGGTTCCTTCTGACAGTTAAGAAGAATGAGCGACTCCTCCCGCTGGACAGGCTAACCGATCAAAAGCCCGATGTCAAACATCGGCCGGCCTGCCTACTAGCCTTTGCCCCACCCGCCCGTTATCGTATCAGTTGGTCCGCCCTCCCTCCCGCCTGCCGTGAAAGGTGCCGCCGTGACATCCCGCCTTCTCGCGCTTCTCGCGCCTGTCTGCGTCCTGATGCTCGCCGCCGCCGAACGAATTACCTGCGGAGCGGGCAAGTTCTGTTGGAGATGCTCGGTCTAATTGTAGATTTACGCGACTACAGCTTGATCGGCAATCCGCCTCTTAGCAGCCACGTCCCGAAAATCCAATTGAGCCTGCTATCAAGGTAAGATGCCCAATCTGTAACTTTTCGTAACATCCTCACGCCGGCCAATCGAAACGCCTGCTTTGATCGTCTTAGCTGTGGTACGACTTCGCGCCTCTATCAGGAAAGGATCGACCATGCGCCGCTTTTTGCCGGTCGCCGCTCTGCTGCTGGCCTGGGCCGGATCGGCTCACGCCCGTGGGCTGCTCATTCCCGACGATAAAAACGTTCCGCCCCTGGCCATGCTCAACCATAAGGTGACCATCGCCATTGAGGATCAGGTCGCCGTCACCCGCGTCGAACAGACCTTCCGCAACCACACCAATCGGCCTTTGGAAGCCACCTATGTCTTTCCACTGCCCAAGGGCGCCGGCCTCGACCACTTCACCATGTGGGTGGACGGCAAGGAAACCAAGGGCGAAATCATCGAAGCCGCCAAGGCGCGCGAGGTCTACACCAGCATCGTCCGGCGCACCCAAGACCCCGCCTTGTTGGAGTACCTCGGCAACAACCTCGCGCGGCTCAAGGTCTTCCCGATTCCGGCCAACGGCGATCAGAGGGTGGCCCTGAGCTTTAACAGCGTCGCCGCCAACGAAAACGGCCTCGTCGAATACATTTACCCGCTCAAAACGGATGGAAAAACCACTTCCACACTCGAAGATTTCTCCATCACCGCGACCATCAAGTCGCAACACGGCATCGCCAACGTCTACAGCCCGACGCACGCCGTCACGCTGAAGCGCACCAACGATAAGGAAGTGACCGTCAACTTCGACAAGAACCAGGCGGCGCTCGACAAGGATTTTCAGCTCTTCTACTCCACCGGCGAAAAGGATGTGGGACTCACGATCCTAACGCATCGGCCGATCTCCACGGAGGACGGCTACTTCACCATGCTTCTCACGCCCAAGGTCGAGCTGGCCAAGGAATATGACGTGCCGCGCGACATGGTGTTGGTGCTGGATACGTCGGGAAGTATGCGCGGCGTCAAGATGGAGCAAGCCCGCAAGGCGATGAAATACTGCCTGGAGAATCTGGGTCCTAAGGACCGCTTCGCCATGATTAACTTCGCCTCCACGGTGAACACATACCGCGGCGCGCTGCTCGATTCCACGTCGGAGCAAGTGACAGAGGCGAAGAAATGGGTGCAGAAACTGGAATCCACCGGCGGCACCGCCATCAATGACGCTATGGCGGCCGCGCTCGACTACCGCACCAACGACATGGGCAGGTCGTTTAACATCGTATTTTTCACTGACGGCCAGCCGACCGTGGGCGAAACCAACACCGACAAGATCCTCAAGAACATCGCCGCCAAAAATACCGCCAATACGCGCATATTCACCTTCGGCGTCGGCGACGATGTAAACGCGACGTTCCTCGATCAGATGGCCGAGCGCAGCCGCGCCTTGTCCACTTATGTGCGCCCGGCCGAGGACATCGAGGCCAAGGTGAGCGGCCTGTACAGCAAGATAAGCAACCCGGTGCTGACGAACCTGAAGATCACTTCAACAAATAACATCTCTTTTAACGAGATCTATCCTGCCGATCTGCCCGACTTGTTTCACGGCAGCCAGTTGGTCGTCATGGGGCGATTCAGCGGCAAGGGGCCGTCGGCAATCCAGTTGACCGGCATGGTCGGTATGGAGAAGAAAGACTTCGCCTACGACGTGAGTTTCCCCGACAAGACCAACGACGATCATGCTTTTGTCGAACAATTGTGGGCGCGGCGCAAAGTCGGCTTCATGCTCGATCAGATTCGAGCCAACGGCGAGAAAAAGGAGCTAGTCGATGAAGTCATCGCGCTGGCGAAGAAATACGGCATCACCACGCCGTATACCAGCTACTTGATCGTGCCGGACGCCGCCGTCCCTGTTGCCGCCGGCAAGGGGCTGGACGGCAAGCCCAACGTGAGGTTTCAATTGGGCGCGGAGGCAGCCCCAGCGCCGGGCCTGATTAAAGGCTCCGGCAATGGCGGCGGCATCGGCGGCGGCATTGGTGGCAAGCCGTTGTCAGTGGAGGAATTCGCCCGTCTGAACCAGTCGAAACCCGGCGAGTTGGCGAAAAGCAGAGGCGCCTACGCCGACCGCGAGTTAGCCGAAGCGGGCGAGGGAAAGGGCGACGATGGCAAGAAGGAGGCTATGCACAAGAAGCTCGCCTACGACACGGCCCGCGATTTCTTGCGTCGCAAGGATCAGGAGGCCGTCCAAGCCGGCAAGCTCGGTGTGGACTTATCGATCCAGACGGCCAACCTGCGCAATCAAACGCGGTTGGAGCAAACGGCTATCAAGAACGTTTACGGTCGCAATTGTCTGGAAATCGGCGGCGTATGGATCGACGAAGGCTTCGACGCCAAGATGAAGACGCTTACCGTCAAAGCGCAAAGCGACGCCTACTTCAAGCTGCTGGACCGGCAGCCGAAGATCAAGGACGTGCTAATGCTCGGCAACCATCTCGTATGGGTGGCGCCAAACGGCACGGCCCTCATCATCGACGCCGGCACGGGTATGGAGAAACTCAGCGATGCGGAGGTGGACGCGCTGTTCGTCGCCATGAAATAGCGCCGTTGGTCGGCTGAAGAGGAAGTCCGGCCCTTTTGAGGCTGTGCGAAAAGGGCGGGGAGACCCCGCCCCTACAGCGATTTTCCTGGGTAGGGGCGGGG
>DHJA01000038.1:18319-29089 GCA_002404095.1 Planctomycetaceae bacterium UBA4732
GGGTGAGGCGCTTTTCGTTTAACCCGTAGCCGGAGGCGAGGGGGGAACCTGTGTCCGTCAGCACGCTCCCGCCCTCGCCTTCGGCTACTGGTTAAACGATTCTAAAGTTGAACAGTGACGACCCACTAGTAGGGACGCCCGATGACGCCAAGGCCAGAACCAGCCCGCCCCGCCGAGTTGCCGGCCGCGTTTCGCCTGCTCTTTCAGAACGCCGCTGCCGATGATCGGGAAAACCGCATCGTCAACGCCCTCGGCCTTGTGCACCGTGGCGAACTCGACCCGCAGGGCTTGTTCGTGCTGCGCGGCCGCGGCGGAATGCTAGGCGCCGTCCTCTGCCTGCCCCTGCCGGGCGAAAGCGCTCTTGTTTGGCCGCCGCAGTGTGTACACGACAAACGCCGTTCTGTCCTTGAGGACGCTTTGCTTGGTTGTGCGGCCAACTGGTTGCGCGCCCGCAACGTCCGGGTCGCGCAGGCTCTTCTTTCGCCCGAGGAAGCCGAACGCGCCACCGCCTTGCCGCGAAACGGCTTCGCCCATGTCACACATCTCTTGTTCTTGCGCCATGACCTTTCTCTCCCCCCGCCTCCGTTGAAGTCCCGCACTCGCTTGAAATACCAGGCCTACAATCCTTCCAAGCCTGCCGTGTTTCACCAGACATTGCAGAATACCTACAAAGACACGCTCGATTGTCCTGAACTCAACGGCGTGCGCGGCGTCGAAGAGGTCATCGCCGGGCACCGGGGTCAGAGTCATTTCGACCCGAACTTGTGGCTGCTGGCTCTGGTAGACGGGCTTCCGGTTGGCGTCCTGCTGCTGACGCGGTCGCCGGAGACGCTCGACTGGGAAATCTCTTACGTCGGCGTCGTGCCCGAAGCCAGGGGACGCGGCTTCGGCCGTGAACTCGTACTGAAGGCGCTGGCCGCGGCGCAGACGGGCGGCGCCCCGTACCTTACCCTTTCCGTGGACGCTCGCAATCATCCTGCGCGCGAGCTGTACCGCGTTCTTGGCTTCGAGGTGTATGACCGGCGCGAGGTTTTTCTCGCGGTCTGGAAGTGACGTATAGGGTACACATCTTCACGTCGGGTTGCGCCCGGTAATCGCAGCAAACGCGACGCGCCAGTCGTGGCGCCTAAAAACTGGCCCGGAATGTCTAAAGTGGCCGCGATCATATTGGCATCGCCGCCGCCGGGGTTTAGACTTACAAGCCTATAGCCAAGGAAAACACGGCGGCCCACCCTTCCGGCCGTCGGCTGCTCTCCTCATTGATGAACCCTCCAGCAACTTTCGGGAGCCGGTGCGCACCGTGGGGAAACCGTCTGCCATCAGTGAACGCGAACTCACGGCCGCGCTGGAACAAGCCGTCGTTCGCCGCATCGGCGAGCCGCGCTATCGGCTGTGGTTCGACCGGCATACGCGGTTTTCATGGGACGACAATCAACTGACGGTCGGCGTACCCAATCGCCATTTCGAGGAATGGCTGCACAAGACCTTTCACGACGCTCTGGCGGCGGCCGCTCGTGAGGTGTTCGGCCGGGCGCTTGCGGTGCGCTTTGTCATCGATCCGCGTTTGTTCCAAGCCGCACGCCGCGAGCAGGCGGAGGTTAAAGCGCCTGCGGACGTTCCCGACGCTCCGCGCGGCAAACTCCCCCCGTTTAGCCGCGACCCGAAGGGGAGCGCGTTCGCGCCCGCGTCAAAGAAACCCGCGCCCACTGTCGAACTCACTACAGCGAAAGAACCGCCTACCTCCCCCAAACGCGCCCGCCGTTGGCGTCGGCTGTCGGAGTTTGTGGTGGGGCCGTGCAACCGCGTGGCCCACGCCTCGGCTCTGAGCGTGGTCGAGGCCGCGGGCGAGGGACCGAATCCGCTGGTGCTTCACGGCCCCGTTGGCACCGGCAAGACGCATTTGCTCGAAGGCGTTTACGCCGGCGTCCGCCGCTCCCATCCCGACTGGCGCGTCTGTTACGCCACCACGGAAGACTTTACGAACCGTTTCGTGCAGGCCATGCGCCTCGGTAAGCTGGGCGCGTTCCGCAAGCACTTCCGCGAATGCGACGCCCTGCTGATCGACGATCTGCACTTCCTGGCCGGCAAGAAGGCCACACAGGAGGAGTTCTTACACACCTTTGACGCCCTGTTGGCCGATGGCCGGCAGATGGTACTGACATGCGATTGTCACCCACGCCTGGCGGATGACTTTACCCCCGAGTTGACGGATCGCTTGCTCGGCGGCGCCGTCTGGGGTCTGACGCCGCCGGACGCTGACGTTCGCCTGGCCGTGCTGCGCTCCAAGGCCGGCGCCGGGCGCGACGCCCCGCCGGATGAGGTGTTGCGTTTTCTGGCGTCTCAGTTACGCGGCAACATCCGCGAGCTGGAAGGGGCGTTGCATAGCGTCGGCCATTACGCTTGCGTGGCAGGTCGGCCGCCCAGCGTTGCCTTAGCGCGCGAAGCGTTGGCCGACCTCTTACGCCATGCGGTGCGCGTGGTACGGCTGGAGGACGTGGACAAAGCGGTACGCGCTGTGCTGCGCCTGGAATCCGGCGCCTTGCAGAACAAGGGCCGCGCCTGGGCGGTCAGCCATCCGCGCATGATCGCGGTCTTCCTGGCACGGCGGCATACTGCGTCGTCTTATGCGGAGATCGGCGGTTGGTTCGGCGGCCGCAATCACAGTACGGCCGTCGCCGCTGAGAAGAAGGTGCGCTTATGGATGCAGGACGACGCCGAGTTGGCCCTTGGCGAACGGCGCGTCCGAGTCCGCGAGGTCGTGGAGCGTGCGGAACGGGAGCTACTCCGATGAAAGGAGGGTCAGGGGTCAGGGCCAGGGGTCCGCAATCTCCTGACCCCTGACCCCTGACCCCTTCGACGGGGTAAACTTTGCCGATTGTGCCGGCCGGACTATTCGGGCAAGGTTCTCGCGGTGTGCGGGTTGACGGTTTTTCCTCGCATGATAGTCTGGTTTCATCCGATTCAAAGGGTGCCGGATGCGGCGCTGCCGGGGCTATGAAGGCCGCAACGCGCGTGTGGCGCCGGGTGCAGAGGTCGGGGAATGTATGCGTGGGCCGGGCGGCCCGCTTTCCTGTCGATCTTGCCTACATTCCCCGGCCAACCTTGGAAAGGAGTCGAGATGAAACGGATCGCCGTAATGGCCTGCGTCGTCCTGGGACTGGCGATGTCGGCCGGCCAGTCTCACGCCAGCTGGAGCGAGCTGTGTTACAGCGGCTATCAGCCGTGGTACAACATTTTCGCCAAGCGCTACAAGTGCCTGACCCCGGAGGAAGAACGCCTCCAGAAGTTCTGGCACGATTACTATGACGCCATGAAACACTACTATGGCGCCCTGGACCACATCGACTGGGTGGCCTACTACAAAAATCACGGCTACCAGATCAACAACGGCTGCGGCGGCGGCGCCTGCGGCCAGGGCTGCGGTCGGGTCAATTACGCCCCGGTCGTCGTCTCCCCGAACATGATGTGGGCCGTGCCTAACGGTTCACTCTGTGGTCCGCCGGCCGGCCCCGGCTTCCCGGGCTGCGGCGCGGCAGGCTGCGGTCAATTACCCGGCGGCCCAGGCGGTTATTGAGCCGGTTTGACTCGCGATAGGTTCCGGCTTTACCGCTCCTCACGCAACCGAGGCCGGCGTCCCCAGGACGCCGGCCTCGAATCGTTTTTCGGCGCCCGCGCTTCACGTCTATCCGGCGCTTTCCTCCTTTCCGCCCGTGTGAATTGAGCCGCCGCGCGCAGTTCGTCCTTGCCGCTGCTCTGGCGTGGTGTACGTTTCAACGCGGAAGGCGTTGCGCTCTTCCGACGGAGATCTACCCCACGAAAGGAATCGCGATGAAAGTGATGTCTGTCTCATTCGGCGCCATCCTCGCCGCTGTCCTGACCATATCGACGGCGGACGCGCAGAATTTTGGCCGATGCGTCCCGCAAGCCCCCGACTGTTGCGGCCCCGGCTCCTACGCCCCCAATTGGTTCGGCGTGTATTACGGCCCCAACTACAATCTCTATCCGGGCTATTCGCCTTACAATGGCCCGGTCGGCTTTCCCAGCTTTAACGCCAGGGGCGGCGGCCAGGGCGGTTTCGGCCCCGGCGGACCCGGTGCGGCGCCTCCTCTGAGCTTCCCCACTCACCCTTACGCCCGCAGCCCGCGCGATTTCTTCATGGTCGATGACGAATCGTCTCGCGCTCCCGTCCCGTCGGGTTACGGGTTTTCGGCGCCGCTCGCTCCTCAGCCGTACCTCGCCCCAAGTCCAGCACCTCTTGTGCCAGGGCCGGCGCTTGTTCCCGCGCCGATTGCGGCGCCGGTTCCTAAGTAGGCGCCGCGATAATCCGTCGCTTCACGGAACGCTAAGAGGCACAATCAGAAGGCGAGCCGGGGCTTATCCTCGCTCGACTTCTGATGAAGCCTCTTATTTATCCTTAACCTGCTTGTCGCGGACCACTTCAAAGATGACGTCCACCTTGGTTTCCAGCGGCGGAATGCGCTCGGTGTTGGCTTCATAGTTACGGTCGGCCAGCGCAGTGGGGCTTGCTACGGGCAAATCGAGCATGGCCGTGTCCATGTTGCACAAGCAAATGACGTCGCCCTGGTTGGCAAGGTAGAACGGCGGCTTCTTATCGTCTTCGGGATCGGGCAACAGCCGACTGCCGGCGAATACCCAGTCGATGTCCAGGTCTTTTTTGGTCTTCACGTCGCGTATCCATTCCTGAGCGGGGACGGTGACCGTTTTGCCGTCCTTCTGATATTGGAGGCGGATTTTAATCGTCGTGCCATGCGCCGCTTTGAATTTCGGCTGAAATTGAACGGGCGACCCCGGCTTGGCGCCGGCCACGACCAGAGCGGCGTGAATTTGGCGGGCGTCAGCCTGGGTGGCGAGAATGTATTCGTGTTCTTTGGTATTCTTACGGCAGAGAAACCCTTCGAGCTGGCCCTGCCGCAGCACCACCGCCGCCGTCACGATGACGCGGCGCTCGTCGCCGTCGTTCTCGAAGAAAACGTCTTTGCCGATCTCCTTCCTCTTAATCTCCGAAGAGACTTTCGGCGGTTCTTTCGGCGGGGCTTCGGCGCGACACGACACGGCGGCCAAGGCCGCAAGGCCGCCTAATAGAAGGAGCGTTGTTCGGGCAGACAACCAGCGTTGAATGGGTGGTGTTTTCATAATGTTGAGGATAGCAGGCGCGACGAAAGGACGGAAGGAAAAGTCTTGTGGGAGAAAAGACGATGACGGCGAACTTTGTTTTGAGCGTCGGCCAATGTGGGGCCGACCACTATAGCATTTCTTTGACCCTCCGGCAGGCCTTCGGCGCCGAAGTCGAGCAGGCCGCTACACAAACCGAAGCGCTGCAACTGCTGGGGCAGGAGCGCTTCGCCCTGGTGTTGGTTAACCGCGTCTTCGACGCGGACGGCGACTCGGGCGTAGATCTGATTCGGCAAGTCAAAGCGGACGAAGCGTTGCGAGCAGTTCCGGTGCTGTTGGTAAGCAATTACGCCGACGCCCAGCGCGAGGCGGTCGAGGCCGGCGCCGAACCCGGCTTTGGCAAGGCGGATTTGGGTCGGCCGGAGATGCTCGAGCGCGTTCGGCCGTACTTAGCGGAGTAAAACGCTGGATCGCCAGGCGAACGGCCGGCGTGAGCCGGCTGGTACGTCACCAAGTCGGCGACGTAGTGCTGAACCAGCCGGCTTACACCGGCCGTTCGCCAACAAGCGACTGGCTCGATTAGGAGACCTCATATGAAGCAAATCCTTGCCGTACTCGCACCTGCAACCTGTCTTGCGCTGTTGACTGCGTTTTGCGTCGGCCTCGCGTCGCAGGCCATGAACGGCCTGCGGAGTACCAGCGATTCGATTTATCTGATGCACTTCACTCTTGGATTGTTCACGGTCTTGTTCGCGCTCGGCGTCCATTCCCTAATTTTCATCTATTTCCTCGGCACCGGCCGCTGGGTGAAAGAGGTGGCGCTGGCTTACGGCATTGCCGACGCGCCCCTGCCGAAGCTGACGCGCGACCTCAAGCGGCGCACCTTTCCGCCGGCGCTAATCGCTATGTTGGTTCCTATAGCAACGGCCGCGGCAGGCGCGGCGGTGCAGTGGCGCGATCTGAATTGGACCGTTCACTTTAGTCTTGGTCTCGCCACGTTGGCGGTCAACGTCTGGGCTTTTTGGGTGGAATATCACAATGTGAGCATTAATGTGGACGTGATCGAGGAAGTGCTGCGCGAGGTGGACCGCATCCGGGCGTCGCACGGCTTGCCAAGCAATGCCGAGGCGCTGCGCCAGGAACAGGCGTGACTCGGAATTAAAACGGCGGTGGCGGAATAAATGTGGACGAGGTACGATTCATTCAGAAAGGCCGCGAAGGTGTACGAATAACGCCAGGAGCCGCCGATGACGCCAACGCTTTTGACCGTCGTTTTTGCCGTCGTTCTCTCGGCAGCCCCGGCGTCGAACGAGGACGCGCCGCGTAAAGCCAACCCGCTGGCTCCCAGCCTGCCGTTGTTGACCTCGGACGAAGAGAACCACCTGGACAAGGTGATCGACCGTTTCATGCAGTTCGACACCGGCCAGTTGCGCGGCGAAGACGGCAAAACGGCTTTGCGAGACTTTCTCAAACTCGGACCGGAGTCCATTCCGGCCCTAATCCGCGGCATCAACCGCGCAGCCGTCATGGAACAAAGTTGCCCGACATTGGTCATCGCCAAAAAGCTCACCACCATGCTGCTGGCGTCCGACGACCAGGATCTACTCGAATTCGCCCGCGACGAGATCGGCGCCGGCGTGGAACGGTCGCGGCATATGAATGTGCTGCAAGACCTGCGCGTTATGTGCATGTTGCGGCGCAACGCCCTTGTGCGTTTGGAAGTGAAAACGGGGATTAAACCTCCACGAAAGATGACGACCACCGAGTTGGCCGACGCGACGGGCGGCGAAAACGGCCCTCGTATGAAGGCGATGCTGGCGGAGTTGGAGCAACGGAAAGGGCCGGAAGCGCTAAGAGGTTTGGCGTCAGCGGCCGCCCGCGACGACAAAGATGTGCGCCAGGTGGGCCGTGACTTCCTGGACAAATACTTAGCGCGGCAAGGGATCGAGTTCATCCAGAAGCAACTCAAAGACGACCGGGCCGAAGTGCGCCAATCGGCCGCGCGGGCGGCAGCGAAATATCTGAGCCTTGCCGACGACCTGATTGCTTTGCTGGGCGATTCCGACCGGGACGTAGCGGACGCGGCGCATCAATCACTGGTCAAGATTAGCGGCGGCGACGACTACGGCCCCTCGTCTTCCGCGAAAACGGACATTGACGCAGCCCGAAAGAAATGGCAAGCCTGGTGGGATAAGGAACGCGGCAAGTGAGACGGCAAGCAGCACGGAGGCTGCGACATGGCGACTTATTCTTACACACCCATCAAGTTAGCGCCTATTTCTCCCTGGATAGCCCGAACGCTTTGGCCGGACTACCTTTTACTATCCGCTTTGTGCGCCTTTCTTTTCCTTTACGGCTTGAACGCGGGTGAGCTTTATCGCACGGAAAGCCTACGCGCCATCGTCGCCGCCGAGTTTTTGCGTAGCGGCGATTGGATCACGCCGCGCCTGTACGGCGAACCGCTGCTGACCAAGCCGCCGATCGCTTACGCCGTCATAGCGTTGGCGAGCTGGCCGTTCGGCGGCGTTACGACATGGTCGGCGCGATTACCCTCAGCGGCAGCCGCAACGCTTGTGGTCTTCCTCATGTACAGTTGCTTTCGCCGATCTTTAGGCCGGCTCGCTGGCCTGGTCGCGGCGATCATAACGCCGGCTTCCATGATGTGGTTAGACCGGGCGCCCTCCGCCGAGATCGACATGCTGCAACTGGCTTGGGTGGCCGGCGCGCTGCTGTGCCTCTTACGCGCGGTGGAACGACACGAGACGCCGGACTCGGCTGGAGGACGGCGAACGGAATGGTTGTGGTGGCAGGCAGCCCTTTTATGCGTTGCGGGCGGGGCGTTGACGAAGTGGACGGCGCCGGCCTTCTTTTACCTTACCGCGATCCCTTTTCTCTTATGGCGCAGACAGGTGGGTCTGCTATGGAGCTGGCCGCACTTGTTGAGTGTCCTTGTGGCCGCACTGCCCTGCGCTGTCTGGGCGGCCGCAGTCGCCTATCAGGTCGGGTGGGAACCGTTGTACGACACGGTTCGCCGCGAAGCCTTGCAACACCTTTCGCCCATACACCACGCCCGGCCGTATCCGTGGGGTGAGGTCGTCGGGTTCCCTCTACTGTTTCTGGCGGCCAACCTGCCGTGGTCGGCGGCGGCGCTGTTCACCCTTCATCCGAAATTCGCAGACCTTTGGGACGAGCGCGGCCGACGGCTGTTGCAGGCGTTGCATTGTTGGGTATGGCCGAACCTGTTGTTCTGGAGCCTCGTACCCGGCCATCGGTTCCGTCACGGAATGCCCTTGCAACCGGGCCTGGCGGGGCTGGCCGCAATGGTATGGATCGCATGGCTTATGGGACGCCTGCGCTGGCCTTGGCGGTTCGTGAAACCGGCCTATGTACTGGCCGGACTCTTGATCGCATGGCTGGCGGTCAAGGTTGTTTTCGTACAAACGGTCGTCCCAGGGCGTGACGTGAATCGATCACCGAGGACGACGGCGGAGCGCATCGCGGCGCTCGTGCCAGAGGGGGAAACTCTATACTTGTGCGATCTCAAAGACGAAGGAATTCTGTTCTATTATGGCCGGCCGGCGCGGCGCCTGGGCAAACTTGAGGATCTCTTTAAAAGCGGGCTGCCGAGATACTGCGTCCTGACGGCGACGGAGTGGAAGGCGCGGCCGGCGCCTCCTTTGCTACGGTTGTTCGATGAGCAAGGTGATCCCATCGTGCTAACGCGAATCGAGGCGGACCGATCGGATTCCTCGATTGAACTGAGCCGCCATCCTCAGTAACCTTGCGGGAACGCCCCGACTTCGATCCGGCTTATGTCAACCATGCGTATCTTCGTCATATTCAACTCGAAAGCCGGCTCCGCGAAATCGGCGGAAGCTCTACGCGCACGTTTGAAGGAGCGCGGCAACGTCACCTTGGTTGAGCCGGAATCGCCTGAGGCGACGCGGCTTGCGGCGGCGCGGGCCAAGCAAGAAAGTTATGACATGATCGTGGCCGCGGGCGGCGACGGCACCATACACGCCGTCGTGAATGGCCTGGGGCCGGACTTCGGCGGCGCCCGTCTCGCCGTCCTACCGCTAGGCACCGGCAACGACCTGCGGCGGACGCTAGCCATTCCCGAAGACCCTCTCGAAGCGCTGAACCTGCTGGACGGAGGGGCCGAACGCCTAATCGACGTCTTCCGCGTTGATACGCCCAGTCAATCTTGTTTTGGCGTGAACACGGCCAGCGGCGGTTTTAGCGGCCAAATGCAAGAAGCCCTGACCAAAGAGATGAAAGCAACCTGGGGTCCGCTGGCTTATCTGCGCGGCGCCGTTGCCGTACTCCCCGATCTCACCGATTACCACACGCTCATTCAATTAGACGACGGCCCCGCCGAGCGCGTTGCGGCGATTAATGTCATTGTGGCCAACGGCCGCTATGCGGCGCATGGCTGGAACGTCGCTTCGCAGGCGAATCCAGAGGACGGCCTTCTCGACGTAGTCACGGTTCACTCGGGGCCGTTCTTCGATTTGACGGCCGTGGCGGCTCAACTGCTGGGCGGCGACTATCTAAACAGTGACCACGTGACGCTCCGACAGGCGCGGCGCGTTCAGGTCCAATCACGCCCTGAAATGTGGTTTAGCATTGATGGAGAGCCGATCGGCGAGGAGCCGATCACGTTCACGGTCATTCCGCGCGCTTTGCGCGTCATCGTCGGCGCCGACTACCGGCCCGACGCTGTTACCCAAACCCCGTAAGGTGGTCGCCGAATTGGGGCGCCGAAGGGCGAAGGGTCTGCAAACGGAAGGATCCGGCAATGGGCGCGTTCTTGTGGGAATTCTTCGTATTCGGAGTGAAGGAGGCCCGCTCCTGCCTCTTCGCGGCGCTCTTCTTCAGCATTCTTTTCCTCTCGCGCCACATCCCGTTGTGTGGCCTGCCGCGCTATGACTTCATCTGCCTTGCGGCTCTGGCCGTGCAGGCGATTCTTCTCATTGCGCGCCTCGAAACCAAGGACGAAGCACTGACGCTGTGCGCCTTCCACGCCTTGGGCGTCGCACTGGAATTGTTCAAGACGCATCCGGCCATCGGCTCGTGGTCGTACCCCGAAGTTGGGTTTCTCAAGATCGGTAATGTGCCCCTTTACAGTGGGTTTATGTACGCAGCCGTCGCCAGCTATATGTGCCAAGCGTGGCGCATCCTCAAACTCGAACTGGAGCATTACCCGCCCTATCTGCTGAGCATTCCGCTCTGCGCGGCCATTTACGTCAATTTCTTTACCAACCACTTTCTTTGGGACATGCGTTGGCCGTTGGCGGCGGCGGTCGTCTGCGTCTTCTGGCGGACGCGGGTGTGCTTTCAGGTGACGGATCGCACTCGGAAGATGCCGCTTCTCCTTTCGTTCGCGCTGATCGGCCTGTTCGTTTGGGTCGCGGAGAACATCTCCACCTTTTTCGGCGCCTGGGTATATCCGGAGCAGCAGGCCGCCTGGCAGATTGTTTCTGTGACTAAAATCAGCTCCTGGGTGCTGTTGGTGATTATTAGCTTCCTCATCGTCGCCGAACTCAAGCACATGCGCGAGAAGCGGCGGATGAACCCGGTCACACCAAAGGCGGCGCCGCGCATTAGAACGGCCGCCTAGTGCTTCGTCACGCATGG
>DHJA01000038.1:29368-38787 GCA_002404095.1 Planctomycetaceae bacterium UBA4732
AGTACGAGTGACGTTGCACTAGTATCACAGATATGTAAAGGCGTGTTTTCCGACAGTTTGCCGAAAACTACTTCGCTGGGAACCACTCATGGATGCGGCCGTTCGCCAATTGATTGCGCTCCTGCACCAGTCGCCCTACCGCTGCGTCCTGGCCGTAACCGGCGGCGGTGCGACCGCGATTAGTTGGTTGTTGTCCGTGCCCGGCGGCTCGCGCACAGTCCTCGAAGCCTCCGTACCCTACGCCACCGATTCATTGAGGGAATACCTGGGTTACGCACCCGAATCCTTTTGCTCCGTCGCCGCGAGCCAGGACATGGCCGTCCACGCTCAACAGCGCGCTCGCCTACTGGCGCCCGGTGCGCCAACGGCGGGCGTGGGTTGCACAGCCAGCCTTCGCTCGAATCGCCCTAAACGCGGCGATCACCGCTTTCATCTTTCCATTCACACCGGCGTCCGCACTATCACCCATTCTCTCGTCCTGGTCAAAGAAGCGCGTGACCGGGAGAGTGAAGAACACATTATCGATCTGGTATTGCTCAATGCGCTCGCGGAAGCGTTTGGCGTCCCCGACCGGCTAGATGTGCCTCTGCTGCCCGGCGAGAAAGTCGTCGTGGAAACCAAGATTGAATGCGAAGCGCTATCCCGCTTCCTGGCCGGCGATACGGCTACGCTGCATGTGGAGATGGACGGCCGGATGTGCCTGGACGCGCCAAAGCCTGCCCTGCTACTGCCAGGGTCGTTCAATCCCGTCCACGAAGGCCATCTGCGATTGGCGAAACTCGCGTCCGAGATTGTCGGAGTCCCGGCGGCGTTCGATCTGAGCGTGTTGAACGCCGACAAGCCGCCGTTGGCCGATGAGGAAGTGCGGCGCCGGTTGGCGCAGTTTGTTTGGCTGGCGCCGGTGTGGCTGACGCGGGCCGCGACCTATACGGAGAAGGCGGAGTTGTTTCCGGGCTGCGTATTCGTCGTTGGGGCTGACACGGCCGCGCGTGTCGTGCTGCCGCGATTCTACGGTAACAGCGAGGAAAAAATGGCGGAAGCGCTCGCACGTTTCCGGGCCGCGAACTGTCGCTTTCTAACGGCCGGCCGCATCGACGAGGATGGCCGCTTCGTCGGACTGCACGATCTCGCCATGCCACACGCTTACCGCGATCTGTTTCAAGACTTGCCGGAGAGTATTTTCCGTATGGACCTTTCGTCCACGGAACTCCGTCTTGGCTCACCAAAAACCTAGAGCTTCCAAAAAGTGATCAATAGTGGTTTTCACCGGACTCACTCAGCGGTCGCCGGTGATCCGTCGTCGGATTGATCTCGGTAAGCCGAAAGTTCCTCAAGCACGAATACGGATCTTTCACCCGCCTTGAGAGCGCCGTTGGCAGCCACGAGTGAAAAACCCTGTCCCGAATGTAGCTTGACCGTTAGAGTTCGGACGGCGTCCCGGCCGAGCGGCTCCTCGCCTGACCCAATGGCCAACCAGGAATTGCGCTCGCTGGAGAGGACGCCGAGTATCAGTCCCCCGGCCTCGGGGCGGAAGTGGAGTCGGAAGATATACGTTCCATCCGCCGGCGCTGTGAGAAGCGGCGTTTCCGCGGCATAGTCCGAGGGCATGTCGTGCGTCCGCACGCGCATTCCGCCGGGCACGGACTCCGTTTGACAGAATCCGGGGATGGGAACCGGCGCCCAGCGCTGCCCATTCAAACGGATCTGCCGGATAGCGTCTGTACTATCCGTTGCCGGAAAAAGGGCGATCAGCTCCGCCGCCCCATACTCGACGAGTTCATCGCTCGATAGGCCCTCGAAATTCAAACCTGGTTTCTCGCCGTAGCGGGTTATGCCCGTCCTTCCGCCAACGACAGGGTTGCCAGGACCGCCCTCGCCTGGAACGAACACGGTGCTGAGCGGCAGTCGGCCCCAGTCGGTCAGATCGACGCGCGTGCAGGAGATGAACCGCGCTTCACCACTCAAGAGCGCCGTGCAGACATAAGGGCGGACGTCGCCGAACGCGGGACCGAGTTGACAGCTGACGAAGAAACATTGCTCTCGGCCGGGCAGCAGGCGATGGCGCGTGAAGAAAAGCCGACTGGGGATCGGCGGGCAGGCGTGGCGGAGATGCCGACACTCAAGGAAAGCCTCACCGGCGCCGCCCTCGATCCGCAGCAGGTAACCGACCGGATGAGCGTCCTGTTCCGGGCGCAACGTGACGGAGAACAAACGCGGCCCGCGTAGCGTCTCGGGGGCCGGTTCACCGTGGGCCGCCCGCGTCGTCACGGTCTCAAGAAGTTCACGTCGGCAGGCCAAGCTGTAACAGTAGGCGCCGCCACATGCCAGGCCCCATATCCCCATGATGGCAGCGGCGGCCAGAGCGAGACGGGCCGCGCGGCCGCGCGCCTCCCAAATCGCCGCGGCCACGTGCTGCGGGTTCGCCAGGGCGCCGAGTGACGCCAGCCCTATGCCGCCGAAGACCGACAGCGGCAAAACGAGAAGGCCGGCGTGTTTCAGTTCGGGAAGGACCACAAACAGGACGGCCGCGTAGAATACGGAGAATCCAGCTAGACATAGGGAAAGATAGCGCCATCCGGGACGAAGGAGGTTCACACAAACGCCGAGCGCGAATAACCAGCCGCCAGCCTTGGCGAGTGGGTCCAATAGGCCCACCGCGATGGGCCGCAACCAGCTGGGCCGCGGCGGAGACGGCGCCAGCCATTCGCTGTTGACCGGAAGGTCGCGGAGACGACAGGCCGCTAGCGCGCGACCGTAGAAAGACGGGAAATTGCCGATCCAGTGGAAGAGATTCTGTTGAAACTCCTCGCGGTACATTCGGAAACAAGCAGAGCCGTAAGGCCGACTAAGGTACGCCAGGGGCGTAGCTGAATGGTCATGGTCCGCGTGGTATTGCTGAGCGACAAGGTCCGTTTGAACGTCATCCCGCGAGACCTGAAAGCTGTTTTCCAGTCCGAGCAAATTGCAGCGAGAATACTCTCCATAATAGCCGATGTGAAAGCCGCCAAGCGGACTCGCGCCAGGGCAGCCGGCCATACCGATAAGGGTCGGCGGCGTCAGGACGCCCAAAACAAAGGCGGCGCCGCCCGCCAGCAGGTAGCCCCAACTTCTCCGACGCAGCAGGAGAAGGCCGGCCGCCGACGCGCCGAGAACAGGGGTAAACAGCATAGCGTCGGATCGCCAGCCGCAGCCGAGAGCGCAGACAAAACCTGTCAAACCGAGAGCCGCCCAGTTCCACCAAGGGGAACGGAAGCGCTCTGCCAGACAGACGAACACGGCGAAGCTCAGCGCCGCGAACCAGAGTGGGCTTATGTCTCGGATGGACCGAATGGCGTAATCGTTCTCAAGCGGCGAGGCGAGGTAGAGTACCGCGGCGGCCAGTCCGGGCCAGAATCCGCCGCCCAGACGCCGGGCGATAAAGAAGACCATCAAACACGCTCCAGTGCTGGCCAGCGAACAAAACATCAACAAGACCGACCAGCGGATTCCGAACAAGCGCCAGAGAAAAGCAGTCGTATAAATATCCAGAACGCGCGACGTTTCCCACGGGCTGACCGGCCTTTCCAACTCGCTTTCCTGTGGATACAACGGAATAACCCCGCCCGATTCCGGCAATGGAAAAGCGACCGGCTGCGCGTCGGGGCCGGCTAAAAATCGGCGAAACTCGTACCTGCTGAGACCCTTCCTTTCGCCGTTGAGGAAAGCGACGACCGGCGCCGACGCCGGCGCAGCGGAGAACCGAAACGCGCGGAAACCTTTGCCCGCCAACACGGCAAGCGAAGTGCGGTAGACGAAGGGGTAATTATCGCCTCCTTGCATGGGCGTACCGGTTGCCAGATGCTGCCGCATCAGGAAATGGATGATTAGTACGACCGCGAGAATGCCCATCTTGAGTACCGGCCGATTGAACGAGAACCAAGGGCGCGCGGCCGACGGGAGCACCGTCCCAGCGACAACGCTCTTCTCCATCGTGTCGGCCGATCCCTTCAACGAAGGCATTGTTTCCATCGCCGTTTTCTCACCAAAATGAGCTAGGGTGGTCCAGACGCTACGGCATTCCAGCATGATTCGAGGCCATTTTTGAATTGGCGTCGCGGCCGGCGAACGCTTTGAAACAGGCGCGGCGCGCAGGGACGGCAACCGTTCCTACGAGATAGCCAACCGTGGCGAATTAGGTCAAGGCATGTTCTCTCTCGTCGTTTCATTTGATTGGCCTTGTCGCGCCGCGGCGAATGCGGAGGAAATCGACAAGGCCGTCCGAGCGAACGAGGAAGGCTGAGAAGGATACGTGGAGTACAGGCGCATGCGGCTCTACGCCGACGAAGACTTTTCTCTACCCGTCGTTGAGGAGCTGAGTCTGCCCGCGTCCGGTGTGGTCTACTTCGACGCGAACCCTATCATCCGCCACACCCATCAGCCCGCAGGCGACTTCGGTTCAGGCTTCGCGTTCTTAAAGTAGTTATCCCATGTCCAATGGAGTATTTCGATTGCCTTCTCCACCGGCGCCGGCCGGTAATGGCCGTCGTCCTTCTCGACGATGCGCATTTGCTCCAACTTGGTCAGCGCGGCGCCGACCTCGAAGGCCACCTTCAGGCCGGCCGCTCCTTCCAGGTACATTTCGATGTAATCCTCAAGCTGTTCCGGCGTCCAGCCCTGCGGCGGCGCAAATCGCCACAAGCAGAAGTACGCCAAGTACGTCTCGCGGCACTGCTGTTCCTCGGCCTCGTCGAACAGCCGCATTAATACGCCGGTGTTGCCGTCCAGCGCCTTGAAATAGAGACTGCGGACAAGCTGGAGGATATAAGTTTGTCGTTTGGCCAGGTAGTTGTGAAACGACCGATAGGCGTAACCGCACAAGGCCGCTGCCAGGCTCAACGACGCCAGGCTGACAAGGGCGTCCAGATCGAATGAAGGAAGAACTTGGGTAAAGTGATACAGCAGTAGAGCCAAGCCCACCGCCAGCGGCCATGCGATCATTGCGCGGTCCATCGGTCGGATGCGCGGCCGGCTGCCCGGCAGCAGCATGTCCACGTCCGCCCGCGGCACGTCTTTGAAGAGCTTGAAGTAGACCAGGCTCACGTCCAAGTTCGGATCGATGCGATGGTGCGGCTTGAGCTTCAGGATCAGCGCCAACCGTTGGTAAAGCGGCACCTTGATTTTTTGGCGGCGCCACAGCCGGCGCCACGATCGCCGCGTCTGGCTGCCGATCACCTGGCCGCGTTCATAGATTTCAAGCCGCTCGAAGACGTTTAGATCGAGGTCCATGTTCAGACCCCAGTCGTCTGGCGTTTGCAGCACCGCCCGCTGAATTTCCTCCTGATTGAGTGGATTGAAGTCGGCGCTTTTCATAAGCGAGGCGAAGGCAGTGAACACTTTGTCCTCGCGTTCCTTCCGCTCCTCAAGGAACAGCGGTTCGCCCGGCTTGGTATCGGCGTCAGGGTCGAAGGGGGCATAGGCGTCCTTAAGTTCCTCCAACTTGGCCAGATGCTCGAAGTGGAACGCGGCGCTGACGAGCAGGCCGAACTGGCGAAACGGTTCGCGCTGCTCTGGCGGCAATTGATTGTCGCGGAGGAGCAATTGCATGAGGTCGTGTTTGCGCAGGGGGATGAAGTGTTCACGGTCAAAGTACTCGGCCACGTCTTATCGCCTTTCTTCCCCTCTTCCCCTCTGCGCCGTTTACCACTCCAGCGCTTCCAGGCGGTCCTCCGGCGTCTTGACCAGCGCCTCGACCAAGTGGTCGAGGGCGCCTTGGACTTCGCTCATGCGCTCCGGCCGTTTGACGGCCTCGTAAGAAAGGCAGCGGTGGACCAGATCGCATAAGGGCGCCGGAACCTTGGCGTTGTAATGGTCCACCGGCTTGAAAAGTTTCTTCCAGGTTTTGGCGTCGATGGGCAGGCCGCCGTCCTCCGTCGACACCACGCTTGGCGGCAACCGGAACGTCAGCATCCGGTACATAGTCGCGCCGAAGTTGTACATGTCGGTGCGTTCGTTGACCATCTTGTGCTTGGCCGTCTCCGGGGCGATGTATTCGGGTGTGCCCTGAATACGATCTTTAACCTCGCCTTTGATGCGGGCCAGGCCGAAGTCGATGATCTTCACATCGCCGGCCTTGCTGAGCATGATGTTGTTGGGCTTGAGATCGCTGTGATAAACGCCGCGGCGGTGCATGTGAACCATACCGTCGGCCACGCGCTCGAAAACCTGCACCAGCATGGGTATCGGAATGCGCGGGCAGACGTCCAGCGTCTTGCCGTTAACGTACTCGATCAACAGGTGAGCTTTGCGGACGCGGAATCTCCAGTCCTTCACGGTTTCCAGGGCGTAGACCTTGATGAGGCTGGGGTGGTCAAGCATCTGGCCGATGCGGAATTCATGCTCGGCCTGGTCGAAAAACTTCTGCTCCTCAGGGCCGTCGATAGGGACGACCTTGAGGGCGTAATTCCTGCCGTCGGCGGCGCGGCGGATGTGCAGGATCTTGCTGTGGGCGCCGGAACCGAGTGTGCCGACCACCTGGAACTTGCCGATTTGCATTTCGCTCATGAGATCACGCCGGTGTCGCGGGTAGGATCGCTGGGGAAATGATACCGCGCGCCGGGCCGGCTGACAAAGGCAAGAAGAGGCCCCGTCCTCGCCGTCCTCACTTCCGCTTCTCCGTTTCCACCGTGTACACCTTCAGCACTTCGTCGCCGTAGTGGTTGATGACCTTCACGGCGATCTGGCCCGATTCGGGCTTATCGAATGGCCGGCTGACCGTGCTGTAGAGGCTGCTCCAGGCCGCCTCGTCGATTTCCGCTCGCAGGGCGCGTTTCAGTCTGTCGTAGGGACCTTCTTCGGCACTCGCCGCTCCCGTGAAATAGGCGTGGCGCACGAAGAAACTCTCGCCATTGTAGTCGGTGTCGATGAACCAGCAGGCGATGTCGTCGGTCGAGGAATTGCGGATGGCGCCAGTCGTTGGATCGTACACGTCCAAACCCTTGATCTCGACGACAATCTGGCCGGCCTTTTGCTTCGTGATCTCCACGTCCGGCTCGCCGAAGACCATGAACAAGTTGCCGGCGCCGGTCTTCTTGAGCAGTTCGTCGCCCATCGCCAGGTCGGGGTTCATCTTCGTCGGCAACACGATCAGCTTGCCGTAACGTTTGGCCTCTTCGCTGACGCTGGGGTCGAAGGCGAAGCCGCAGACGATCAGCACGTCGAAGCCGACTCCTTTGACCGCTTCTTTGGCCGCTTCTTTGATGAGCGTCGCGCCGACCGTGCCGTGTTCTGGGCCGATGCAGATGGCCGCCCGCCGGGTTCGAAGTGGCACGGGCATCTTGCCCGTGGCATCCTCGGGCGCACCTTTCGAGGAAGACACGGGCAGGATGCCCGTGCCACTCTCGGTATAGGTCCCGACTCCGTGAATCCATTCGCCGGGGTACACATCGACCGAATCGAATTTCAGGCGTTCGCCTTTGCGCGTGTTCTGCACGCCGGCTTTCTTGAGGTTCTCCAGGATCATGTGGCCAAAGTTGTCAGGGCCGATCACGCGCATTTTGAAGCCGTGCTTCGTGCCGGTTTCCGCGTCGCGTTTTTTCTCCTCGGCGCTGATCGTGCGATGCGGGCTGAGCGATTCCACGGAGAACGGCCCGCACACGCGCACGCGCTTGTTGTCCTCATAGGGCTGGTCAAAGAGCGTTTCGGTGTCGGCGTGCTTGGCGATGGCGGCGTCGATTTGTTGGCGCGTCATGCCCTCCGTAATGTCCGGATTGTTGGCGATGGACTTAAGCGTGACGTGCGGTACGCGCTTATAGACGAAGCCCTTGCGGATGTCGTCTTCGGTCTTGTATTCGGGCGGGTGCTTGCCGGTCAGGTCCGCTTCCTTCTTGACGCCTTCGGGCGAGTCGGCCAGCAGGTAGTAGGCATACTTGGCGGCCATCAGGCGCGTGCGCGCCAGCGCCAGGGCGACGCGGCTGGTGTCGCAGGTGATCCAGCGCCGGCCCCACTGCTCGGCGACGTAGGCCGTGGTGCCGCTGCCGCAGGTGGGGTCGAGGACGAGGTCGCCGGGGTCGGTGGTCATGAGGAGGCAGCGACGAATGACAGTCAAACCGGTTTGAACGACATAGACTTTGTCACCACCAAATTGGTTCTGGCCAACAGTGTCCGGCCAGAGATTTGTGAGTGGGATCGCGGGGAAGTCATCCAAATAGCGGACATATGCGAGACCCGACTCGCCAACCCGCTCGATCCGACGGGCTAGCTTCAGCCGCTCGATACCTTCCCGATGCGTACTCCACTCGCGCTTTGGCGGCAGGTATTCTTTCCCGTCAAATTGGATGGGGAAGTAGCCTGTTCGGCCTTCGCGCACTCTGGCACTTGTGAGGTCGCCGGTCGTCATGATGCGCGCGCCTGGCGGTAACGTCTCTTCGCCAGACCTTTCTTGGTCTGACATTCGACGCCGGTTCCCGTCTGCTAGCTCGACACGGGTATAACCAGATGCGCCCTCAGCGCCGGGCACCTTATCGCGAAAAAGCGCGCGATACTTTACATGTTCCTTGTCTTTGCAATACCACAATACGTAATCGAGCGTGCCAGGGAGAAGTTCCGACGTAGCTCCGACCGTCTTGGCAAAGCTGACTTGTGTACATGCGTTTTCGGAGCCGAAAACCTCATCCAAAAGTGATCGCACGAGATGTAGGTTTTCGTCACCAATCTGCAAAAATATAGAGCCTGTGTCTGTCAGGAGCTCGTGAGCGACGATGAGGCGGTCACGGAGGTAAGACAGGTAGGAGTGGATGCCGAGCTTCCAGGTGTCGCGGAAGGCGCGCACTTGCTCAGGTTGGCGTGTCGCGTCGGCTACCTTGTTGTCTTGCACCTCGCGTTTGCGGGTGCTGACCTGCCAGTTGGAGCCGAACTTGATGCCATAGGGCGGGTCGAGGTAGATGGTCTGCACCTTGCCCTTGAGTCCTTCCTTCTCGGCCAGCGAGGTCATCACCAGCAGCGAGTCGCCCAGGATCATGCGGTTGGCCCAGTTCTGCTCGTGGTGGTAGAAGTCGATCTTCTGGGCGAAGTCGGCCGGGCCGCCGTTGAAGTCGGCGAAGAGATTGGGCTGGTCGTCGCCCGCTTTTTCGATGCGCGGCAGCGCGTCAATGATGGCCTGCGGGTGAATCTTCTCCTGGATGTAGATTGGCACGACGGGGACGGCCAGGTCGGCGCGGTCCTGCTCGTCCTTGCCCTTCCAGACCAGTTGTGGATCGAGCGACGGATCGCGCGGGTAGAGCATGGTCTTGGGCGCGTGTTCGTCCTCGGCCACGAAGTCGCGCAGCTCCTCGGTGGGGATGTTCTTGCGTTTGTCCTTGTGTCGAAGGGAATCGACGGACATCGGTTTCTTTTTGGCCATGAGTCATTCATCCCCAGAAAAGCGATCCGCAGATTTCACAGAT
>DHJA01000038.1:38964-50278 GCA_002404095.1 Planctomycetaceae bacterium UBA4732
ATCTGTGAAATCTGCGGATCGCTTGATTTCCGCGAGTTGGAAAAGATAAAGCGTTTGAATTCAAGACTCGCACGGCCGAAGTTCAGCAGCAAACCGCGCTCCAGGCGCGTGGCCTTGAGGTAATTCAAGAGCTGCGCCTCTTCGACGCCGGTGAGGGCTTTCAACGCCTTCAACTCGACAATCAGACTGTCGTAACAGACAAGATCCGCCCGATAGGTGCAAGTCAGTTTCTGCCCTTTGTAGTACACCGGCAACTCCACTTGAGGCGAGAACGGAATAGCTTGAGCCGCGAATTCGAGTGCGAGCGCCTCCTGATAAACCGCCTCTAGGAAACCTGGGCCGAGTTGCCGATGCACCTCCATTGCCGCCCCGATGACGGCGTGCGTCTGCGGGTCTCTAGAAATCGTCTGAAGCATCTGTAGATCTCCTTTCAATTCGTCCGCAGATTACACAGATTAACGCNNGCGTTAATCTGTGTAATCTGCGGATCATTTGTTACTTTCTATATAGCCACGGATCAGGTTTTGGGCGTCCCACGGGTCGGCGACTTCGAGAAACGCCCAGCGCCCGAAGCCGCCGTGGTTATTGACGGCCGGCACCCACAAGGTGCGCGCCGTGGCGACCTTGGCGGCTTTGTCCTTCTTCTTCTCGCCGGTGACTTCGACGAGCAAATTGAGCAGGTCATCGGATCCGTGGCCGTCGTCGATGCAGGCGATGAAATCGGGGATGTATTGGTGTTCTTCGCCGTTCAGGGTGTAAGGGATGGTGAAACCGAGGTTGTGATTCTTGACGTAGCGGACGACTTGGGGCATCTCCTCGATGGCCTCGGCGCCCTTCTGCTCCCAGAACTTGGTATCGGCTACCACATGGGAAATGTGACACTTGTCCTCTCTCGTGGGATAGGTGTCCCGGGTGGTGTCGAAATCGACGTAACGGGTCGAGCCGACCGTATCATACGGGCGCAGGATGGGCTTGAGGGTGGCTGTGCCGTCGGTCGAGGCGACGATGGCGTTGTAGATACGGTCGGCGGCGTCGTGGGCGAATTCGAGTAGCAGCAGCAGTTGCGGAAAGGTGTTGTCCTTGAGCGTGACGCATTCGGCCAGCCAGCGTTTAGCGATGTCGAGCAGCTGCGGGAAGAGCCAAGGCTTGTCGTTGCCGTCGTCGTCGCGGAAATACTTTTCCAGCGTGAGCTTCGCCAATAGAAAGGCGACTTCGTTGGGACGGCGGCGCTCGAGATCGTCGAGCCTGTGTTTCGTGGTGGTTCCCACGATGGGAGACATTTCGGTAACTGTCGGAAGGTCCGCGGTAGAGAGCGCCAAGCGGGATTCGACGGTGAAGGTGGCGGTAAGCATTTCGTCGCCCACGTCATAGCGGTAGCCGAGCAGCCGGGGAAAGGCAATCTCACAGGCAATACGGTCTTCCAGGGCGCGGACGCGGGTAGGCGGCAGGCCAGGCTTGGGGTCTGCGGTTGCGCCGCTGCACGGGATGAAGGAGAAGGGGACGCCATAGACTTCGGCGTATTCGGGGTCGAAATGGCCGTTCTCGTTGGCGGCGTAACTCCTGCGGCGCAGGGCGCGGCCGACCACTTGCTCGCACAACAGTTGCGTGCCGAAGGCGCGCACGCCGAGGACGTGGGTGACGGTGTTGGCGTCCCAGCCTTCGGTGAGCATGGAGACGCTGACCACGCAGCGGACGTGTTCGCCGAGTTTGCCCGTCTTGCCGACGGTGTTCATCACTTCGCGGAGCAGGTCTTCGTCAGTGAGATCATCGGTATCACGGCCGGGAAAGCGGGCGCGGTATTCGGCCTTGAACTCGTCAATTTCACGGCCGGCGATCTTCTTAAAGTCGTCGCTCATCGCCTCGCCGGATTCGAGCTGATGGCTGTCTACCAGGATCGTGTTTGGGCGATGCAGCCAGGCGCCGTGGCCGTCGTCGTTGCGGAAGATGGGCAATTGCCCGGCCTGGACGATAGTCTGCGCGCCGATCTGTTTTTCCCAGCCGGCGATGAAATCGAACACGAGCTTGGAGACGTTGGTGTTGTTGCACACAACAATCAGAACCGGCGGCGGCCCTCGCATTTCATCCGCAGATTGCGCAGATTTACGCAGATTCAATTCAGAGTCATTCTTGCTTTTTAATCTGCGTAAATCTGTGTAATCTGCGGATTGTTTTTCCCACAGGCGGTAAGACTTCTCGTAGTTGCTGTAGAGACTGTGCAAAGCCCCTTGCAGTTCGACGGGGAGCTTAGGTTCGCCGGACGCCTTATCGGTTTTGCGTCCCTTCTTGGGCAAGTGTTCGCGGATGCGCAGCCACAGGTCTCGGTAGGCGGGCAGCGAGCCGGTCATCTGGTTGCTTGCCACGGGCACACGGGGAACCTTGACGATGCCGGCCTCGATGGCGTCGATGAGTGAGAAGTCGGAGACCACCCACGGAAAGAGCGTGCCTTCGGGCCAGCCCGAACCGCGCAGGAAGAACGGCGTGGCGGAAAGATCGTAGATGGCTTTCACGCCGATCTTGGCTTGCACGGCCTCGATGCCGGATATCCAGATGCGGGCCTCTTCCTCGCGATTCTTGGCCTCGACGCGCTCATCGCCGGTGAGTTTTTCTTCCTCGGCGTCGGGTTTGCGGCGATAGCAATGATGGGCTTCGTCGTTGAGGACGATGATGTTCTTCTTGGCGCCCAACTCCCGGCAGACGCGGCGTACCATCTGATCGGGGGTTTCGGTGAACGGGCTTGGTTGCCCATCGGCGAGAATCGACTTGGTGATCTTGCCGGCGGCGACTTTCTCGCGCAATTGGAAGGCGTGGAAGTTGGTGATGATGATTTTGGCCTGTCCGAGCTGGTCCTGTAGCTGGGCCGGAACGATGTCGCGCTGGCGGTAATAGTTCTCCGGGTCGTTCGGCCACAGCACGCGCAGCCGGTCGCGGATGGTGATGCCAGGCGTAACGATCAGGAAAGTGTCGGAGAAGCGCGCGTCCTGGGGATTGGCGCGTTTGTTGAGCGTGTGCCAGGCAATGAGCATGGCCATGACGACGGTCTTGCCGGCGCCGGTGGCCATCTTGAACGCCGTGCGCGGTAGGCCGGGGTTGGAGGTGTTGTTTGCGTCGCGCAAATCGGTGTCGATCCAGGCGTCTCCGTATTTCTTGGCGACCTCGGCGATGTAGATGGCGGTTTCAAGGCTCTCGTTCTGGCAGAAGAAAAGTTTCTTTTCGCGGCCGGGATCGGTCCAGTAGGCAATCAGGCGTCTGGTCGTCGGCGTCACCCCGACATAGCCGCCTTCACGCCACAGAGCGACGCGGCGGCGTATTCTATTAATGAGTTCGTTCTCGCGGCGTTCCTGCGGCCCGTCCACCTCAAACAGCTCCCCCTGCTTGGCGCCCTTCTTCTTCGGGCGCGCGATTGGCACGAAATAGGAGCTGATTCGTCGGCCGTCAACGGTCTCGTCGGTGATGCCCTCGTCGGTGAAGCGGAAATGGCGGTTTGGCTCGTCGAAAGGCGAGTTGATGATCGGGTTCTCGATGACGACTTGTTTCACGAGCGATTCCCTTTGCTAGCAGAGACGCCGCCGAACCATCGTCCATAAACATGGCGACTTCTGCACCTTTGTCAATGCGCGGACGCCCGGCCCGGAAGAAAGCCGACGGACAGTGCGATCGTTCCCCTAAAATAACGAAGGAAGCAGCGCGCGTTCCGGAACGGGGTGAGGCGTGGCCAAAGCGACGGAATCTTTCAAGGCCGTCCAATGCGAAGAGTTGACGCGCCGCTACGGCAAGGCGATCTTCGCGCGCCTCGAAGGCGTCGGCCCACTGCCGTTCAGCCCGGCGTGGTGGGACGAACGGCTGATGGGACTGACGATGGGTGACGAGGCGGTTAAGCTCCAACTGTTCCGCTTCGTCGATGTATTGCCGCAGCTCCGCTCGCCGGCCGACGTGACGCGCCATCTCCGCGAATACTTCGGCGCGGCCAGCGACCGCCTGCCCGCTTGGATGCGGTTCGGTCTGCGTCTGCTGCCCGGCCGCGGCCCATTCGCCCGGCTATTGGCCGGCGCCGCTCACTTCTTCGCGGAGCGACTCGCCCGCAAATTCATCGCCGGATCGAATGTGCATGAGGTTCTGGGTACAATCGCACATCTGCGCCGCCGTTCTCTGGCTGTCACGGTCGATCTGCTGGGCGAGGCCACGATCACGGAAAAGGAAGCGGAGGAGTCACGCGATGAGTATCTGGAGTTGATCGACGGTCTGAGCCGCGAGGTCAACGCCTGGCCGACAAACGACCAGATCGACCGGGACGACCACGGGCCGCTGCCGCGCGTCAATGTGTCGGTCAAGTTGTCGGCGCTGTACAGCCAGTTCGACGCCATCGACCAGGAAGGTTCCAGCCGAGCCGTGCGCGAACGTCTGCGGCCCATCCTTCGCGCCGCCCGTGAGCGCCACGTCTTCGTCAACATCGACATGGAACAGTACGCGGTCAAGGATCTGACGCTGCACGTTTTTGAACAGGTGTTGGATGAGGACGAATTCCGCGATTGGACGGACGTGGGGATCGCCGTGCAAGCGTATCTGCGCGAAACGGCAAGCGACTTGGAGCGCCTAACCGAGTGGGCGCGGCGGCGCGGGGCGCCGGTCTGGGTGCGGTTAGTCAAGGGCGCCTATTGGGATTACGAAACCACGATGGCCGCCCAGGCGGGTTGGCCTTCGCCCGTCTGGACGCACAAGACGGAGACCGACGCCAATTACGAGCGCTTAACGAGGTTTCTCCTTGAAAATCGCCGTTGGCTGCGGCCGGCGTTTGGAAGCCATAATATCCGCAGTCTGGCGCACGTCCTGGCCGCGGCGGACCTGCTCGACGTAGCGCCCGACGGCTATGAGCTACAAATGCTATACGGTATGGCGGAGCCGGTCAAGGACGTGCTGGTCGCGCTGGGCCGACGGGTGCGCGTCTATACGCCGTATGGCGAATTGCTGCCCGGTATGGCGTACCTGGTGCGTCGTTTGTTGGAGAACACGGCTAACGAATCGTTCTTACGCGCGAGCTTTACTGAACATATTCCGGCGGATAAACTTCTTCAGAACCCCGCGGAAGTGGGGAATGGATAAAGAGCCATGAACGATTTGGCAAGTCCTCGCCCTCTCAAGATTGAGCCGTTGACCGATTTCAGCAGACCGGACGCCCGGCAGGCGATGGCGTCCGCGCTGGAACAGGTCGCCCGCGAGTTCGGCCGGACATATCCGGTGGTGATCGCAGGCCGGCCGGTTCCGACGCCGGCGGCCATCGACTCGATCAATCCTTCGCACCGCCGACAAGTGGTCGGTAAATGCGGCAGCGCTACGGCGGAGCAGGCGCGCCAGGCGGTTGAGGCAGCGGTCGCAGCGTTCCCGATGTGGAGCGACACGCCGGCCGCCAAACGGGCGCAATACCTATTCGACGCGGCGCGGGTGATGCGCCGGCGGCGTTTCGAGTTGGCCGCGTGGCAGCTCTACGAATGCGGCAAGCCGTGGCGCGAGGCCGACGCGGACGTGGCCGAGAGCATTGACTATTGCGAGTTTTACGCCCGCGAAATGGTACGACTCGCGGAGCCGCGCCGGCGTGACGCCCCCGGCGAGGAGAACGTCTACTTCTACGAGCCACGCGGCGTGACGGTCGTGATCGCCCCGTGGAACTTCCCGATGGCGATTCTGTGCGGCATGACCACGGCCGCCCTCGTCACCGGCAACACCGTCGTCATGAAGCCGGCCGAGCAATCGTGCGTCGTCGGCGCCAAGCTGATGGAGGTCTTCGAGGAAGCCGGTTTACCGCCGGGCGTGGTTAATTTCCTCCCCGGCGTGGGCGAGGAAGTCGGCCCCGCGCTGGTCGAAAATCCCGCCGTGGCGGTGATCGCGTTCACCGGCTCGCGCCACGTCGGCCTGAGCATCAACCGCCAGGCCGCCGAGCCGCGTCCGGGACAAGAACAGGTCAAGCGCGTCATCGCCGAAATGGGCGGCAAAAACGCCGTCGTAATCGACGAAGACGCCGATCTGGACGAGGCAGTGCATGGCGTCGTCGCCAGCGCCTTCGGCTACGCCGGGCAGAAGTGTTCGGCGTGCAGTCGCGTGATCGTGCCGGCGGCGCTGCACGACGCCTTCTTGGCGCGGCTGGTCGAGGCCACGCGCAGTCTCAAAGTGGCGCCGGCCGAAGACCCTGGCTGCGCAGTCGGTCCTGTCATCGACGACGAAGCGCAGTCGCGCATCCTACGCACCATTGAGCAAGGCAAGTGCCAGGGTCGCCTCGTTTACGGCGGCGATGTAGGGCTGTTGGCGCAGGAAGGCTGCTTCGTGGCCCCGCACATCTTTGCGGATGTAGACCCATCGGCTCCATTGGCGATGGAAGAAATCTTTGGTCCCGTACTGACGGTCTTGCGCTCCAGCGGCTTTGCGCAGTCGCTGGAGATCGCTAATGGCACGTCTTACGCCCTGACCGGCGGCCTCTATTCGCGCAGTCCTGCGCACATTGAGGAGGCTAAAAGGCGCTTCCGGGTCGGCAATCTATACATCAATCGCAAGATCACCGGGGCGCTGGTGGACCGGCAGCCGTTCGGCGGTTTCAAGATGTCGGGCGTCGGCTCCAAGGCGGGCGGGCCGGATTATTTGTTGCAATTTCTGCTGCCGCGCACTATTACGGAAAATACCTTGCGGCGCGGCTTCGCGCCTCCTACTGAGGACTAACCATGCCATCGACCGAACTCCGCGGCCACACCGCCCTCGTTTACAGCATCGCTTTCAGCCCCGACGGCAAGCAATTCGCCAGCGCCGGCTTCGACAACGTGGTCAAAATCTGGGATCCGGCGACGTGGAAGGAAGCACGCACGCTCACCGGCCACACCGGCCCCGTCTACTGCGTCGTCTACAGCAAGGACGGAGCGACCATCGCCACGTCCAGCCAGGACAAAACCATTCGCCTGTGGAAAGCGGCGGACGGCGCCTTTCTGCGCGAAATCAAGGGCCACACCGACATCGTGGATAGCGTCGCCTTCAGTCCCGACGGCAAATTGCTGGCGTCCGGCGGCGGCCGGGAAGACAAGACGGTTCGCCTGTGGAACCCGGCCGACGGCAAGGAAATGAAGAACCTCGGCGCCCACACCGGCGCCGTCTACGCCGTCGCGTTCAGCCCTGACGGCAAACAACTTGCCTCGGCCGGGGCGGATATGTCAATTAAGATCTGGGATGTAGCCGCTCTAAAGGAGCTGAAAACGCTCAAAGGACCAACCGGCGCCGTCACCGCGCTGGCATACACGTCGGCTGGCGTACTATTGTCGGTCGGGCAGGACCGTTTTTTCCGTATCTGGGACATAAACGCCGGCAAGGAATCCAAGACATTGCAGCAGACGCCGGACAAGCAAGACGACCTTTATGGCCTCGCCTTGTCACCGGATGGTAAATCGGCGGCGACGAGCGGTTACGCCGGCTGGGTAACGGTCTGGAATCTGGCGGAAGGCAAGCCAACGTGGTCGAAGAAGCTGCCGGCGCCCTGCGCCTACTGCGTCGTGTTCACGCCGGACGGCAAGTCGGTGGTTACGGGCCACGACCTGTTGCCTGGCCGCAACAATGCCAATTGCTACATCACAGCTATCGGTTCGCCTTGATTTAGTAGAGGCGCAATTGCGTGATCGCGACGCGGCCGCTGAAACAGACTTCCACGTCGGCGCCGGCCGTCCGGCGCCGGCCGTGATAGTCGCCGTCGTAGTGTAGATGTTCTCCCTCCTGGCGGAAGCTAAGCGGCAATGGCGATGTATCGAGAGGGCAAAAGACGCTTTCCGGCGGAGGCGAACCGGGTTCGAGATGCGGCAGGTTGACGCTCCAGAAGACGCCGGGTTCGACCGGCCGCGCCGTCAGGTCGCGCAGCACGGGCAGCGCCCGCGCCGTCACTTCCGCCCAGTCGATGGCCAATCCCTTGCGCTTGTACTGCGAAAACGCGATTCCGGTCCAGCCGTGCAGCACCGCCTCGCGCACGGCCGCCACGGTGCCGGAGTGATGCACGTCGGCGCCGAGGTTGCCGCCGTCGTTGACGCCGGACAGCACCCAGCCGGCTTCCATGCCGAAGCGATGCAGGGCCACGCGCACGCAGTCGGCCGGCGTTCCCTCGACGGCGTACCGATGCGGCCCCGCCTCGCGGACGCGGAGGATGGCGTTTGTCGTGACGCGATGGCTACAGCCGGACTGCGGGCCGGCCGGGGCGACCACGATCACGTCACCGACTTGCCGGACCGCTTCTTCCAGGGCGCGAAGGCCCGGCGCGTCAATTCCATCGTCATTGGTTATGATAAATCGCATGATGCTCCGGTAAAGGTGCGGGGTATTCTAGCAACTGGTATTTTAGGCGCCGCGTCCAACGAGACGAGCCATCGCATGAAACCCGAGAAGCCGCCGAAACGTCATATCGAGCGCGAGTTCGGCGTGCCGGTCGCCGGCGAAATCCTTGACCCGACGCGCTGGACGCAAACCGCACTCAAGAACCCGCCGGCCGACGGCCCGCTCGACCTTTCCGCCCTGTTCGGCCGCACAGCCCCGCTCGTCGTGGACGTCGGCTGCGGCAACGGCCGTTTTCTACTCGGCAGTGCGGTATGGCGACCGGACCACGATCATCTCGGCGCCGACGTGCTGCCGGTCGTCATCCGCTATGCCACGCGCCGCGCCAACCAACGCGGCCTGACCAACATCCGCTTCGCCGTTGTGGATGGATGGACGCTCATGGAACGGCTGTTGCCGCCCGGCGCCGCCGCCGAGATCCACTGCTATCACCCGCAGCCGTTCTATAACCCCGCCCAGGTTCGACTTCGCCTTATTACGCCCGCTTTTCTCGCTTTAGCGCATCGCGCGCTCGCGCCCGGGGGCCTCTTCTTCGTCCAGACCGACAACCCCGGATACTGGCGTTACATCCGCGCGGTGGTCCCGGAGTTCTTCACGTTTCACGAGCGCATCGGCGTATGGCCGGACGCGCCCAAGGGCCGGACGCGGCGCGAGATCATCGCTTTACGACGCGGCCTACCCGTGTTTCGCGGCTCGGGGACGGCACGGCTCGACTTAAGCAGGGCGGACGCGGTGCGCATGGCGGAAGCGCTGCCGCCGCCAGTGTTCGACGCGGATCGGCGCTTGCGCGAATTGGATTATTTAGAGAGGGTAGAAGGGGAGTGAGAGTAGCAAGGTGGGCCAATCGCTCCGCGATTGGCTTTCGTTCCCTCCTGTCCGGAGCGTGAGCGGTTATCCTCTTACCATTCTTTACGTCCCTTGTGTCTTTGCAAAGAATCATTTGTGTCATTGTAATGAATCCGTCGCCGCTACAGGGATGAGGCGCGGCCGCGGCACCGTGACGCCGACAACGGCTCCGTGGCGGTGCTGTAGCTGGGCGAAGTTCAGACGAAGGAATTCGTGCAATTGACGGTCGGCCCCGTTGGACAGGTAGGCGCGCGCCATTTCTGCCATGTGGGAGTCGTATAGTCGTTTACTGTGCGTATGGAGGGCGCAGCGGCCGTCGTGTCGCCGTAGGTCGCCCTCGAAGGCGGGGCTGATGTGATATAGCTCGTGGAAAAGGGTGATGAACTTGTCGTCGAAGCCCTGGTCCAGGAAGCGCGGCAGACAGAACGTCACCAGATAGAGCATTTCCCGGCCGTCCACGAAAAAGCGCTGCACCTGATACGGAACGTCATGCCGCTGGCGCGTCAGGGCGCCGCCGTGGCAGCGCAGGGGCGTTACGCGGGCCTGGAGGCCGTGCCGCCGGCCCGATCGCGCCTGGAGGACGCCGAAAAGCAGGCGCGAGACGTCGATATGCCGTAGGGCATCGCTGTGCCGCACCACATCGGAGCAGAGCCGGCGGACGTGGCCGCAGAAGTCGAACGGCCGATCCGTCGGGCCGGAGCGCAGCCAGGCCGGCGCGTCCGAAGCCGGCGCGTGCCCGCGCGCCGGCCTGGGGACGAGGATCGTCCGCAGCGGCAACGGATTGTCTGGCTCGTGCCAGCGAATGATCGTGGGCGGCGGCGTTTTGCCTGCCGTCCGAGCGGATTTGGACGCTTCCGTTCCTCCTGACGAATCGCTCTTCCGCCGTAACCGCATTGTTGTGTCCGTCCTATTCGCTGTCACCGGCAAATTCACTAAATTCGGCAGCCTCGTCTTCCGATACTACTAGACGTACCGATTGAGAGGGGCGCGTCTCTCACTTTAGCTCATAGGCCGTGACAGAGGAAACAAAATCATGAAAGTAAAACGGCGGACGAAGTGGGGTCTTCTCGGCTTGGCATGGGTGCTGACCGTCGGGACGGGCTGCCAGACGTGGGTGGCGGGCATGACGCTGCCGTCGGGTCACTACTTGGAGCATCCGCCCCAGTACATCCCGCCGTCGCCGCCGTATCCGTTGTCGCGCGAGCTGGGCCGACAGAATGAAACGGCCGTCGCCGTGCCTCTGGGGGCCGAGGTGCTGCCGGCGCCCGTACCGGGCCGACCGTAACGCGGACGGCATTGGCCTTGACCTGGAATGGGCAGGCCGCTATACCCCCGCCGCTCTTGGCGTAAAAAGGATTTGCGGCCGCAGAGGACGAGCCGCGCGGGGGTTCAGCGCGGCGACCGGACTCTCATACAGGGGAAGGGGAAACCGATGGGCAAGAAGCCCGTACTGGGAATCGTGAGCGCGTTGTGCGTCGGCCTCGCGCTAACGGGGTGCCGGAATTGCTCGTCCTGTCACTCCGACGGCGTGAAGCTGGCGAAGGACGGCCCGGGGACTGTCAAGCCGCAGGCGGCGTTCTCGCAAAACGGCCTACCCGCCGCGACTTCGGCCGCGGGATGGAACAACTCGGGGACGACGATCCCCAAGCCGAGCGGCGCGGCGCCGACCGATATGCCGGCGCCCGTGGGGATGGAGAAGGCCGGATCGAAGGCCACGGAACCGCTGGCGACCAGCAAATCAGGACTGTCCGGCGTTACGCCCGCGAGCTTTGCGCCGCCGGCGCCTGACGCGCCTGCTGCGGCGGAAACCAACACGAGCCGCTTCCAGCCGACGGCGGCCGGTCGCATTCTGCCTACGCCGCCTGCGCTGGCCACGGGATCTTCGTTGCCGCCGTTGGGGGAGGAGCGCCCGTTCGGGACCAAGGTCGAAGAATCCAACGTGATGCCGCCGCCGCCGCCGCCGCCGCCGTTACCGCCGAGCATGCCGCGCTCGCTGTCTATCGACGGGACGCCGCTCCCGGCCGGGACGCTGCCGCCGCCGCCCCCGCCGCCCGGCCCGAACGGCTGAGCGGTGGATCGAGAGTCTAGTCTAATAGGGCTGTTCAACACGGCTGAAACAGCCGTG
>DHJA01000202.1 GCA_002404095.1 Planctomycetaceae bacterium UBA4732
TCCAGAATACCCCAGCCTCCATCCATTTTCATGGTTTCAGGGTGCCGGAGGCGGCATGACGACTGACACCATTTATTCACCCGGAGTATACTTCTTCATGGGATAAGTTGGTCGGCCTAATAACGAGTAAAAGGAGGTTATCATGACCCCTGTTATGCTTTTCGGCGATGTACTAGAGGCGGCGGACCATTTATCTCTCGAAGAACAGCAAGAACTGATCGCCATCTTGCAACGCCGGTTGGCTGAGGCGGGCCGCCAGCGACTGATTGCCGAAGTTCAGGAGGCTCGCCAACAGTTTGCGGCGGGCCAGTGTCGGCCTGTCACTCCCGACGAACTGATGCGTGAGATCCTGGGATGAGGCGAAACCTTCTGCAATCGCCCGCCTTCGTGCGAACAGCGCGGCGGCTGGTGAAGAAGCATCCAGAGATTGCCTCAATCCTTCGAGCGGCGTTCGTATCGCTAGCGGAGGATGCCTTCCAGCCCGCGCTGAAGACGCATAAGCTGAAGGGTGAATTGGCGGGGTCATGGGCCTGTAGCATCGGCTATGACTTGAGGATCGTCTTTGAGTTCGTCCAGCATGAAGGCGCCGAAGCTGTCCTGGTGCAAACGGTCGGGACGCACGACGAGGTATATTAACGTCTTCCTCGACCTTCTCGGATGTCCGCCTCGCCTGGCGGCCGAACGATGAGCGGCAAGCTCACGGCTTGGCCTCCAGGGACGCAAGCACCTCCCGCCATGGCCGGCCTTCCCCTGGCCGGCTTTCCGCCTCGGCGCGGCGCCGGGCCAACTCCACGAGATGCCAGTCGGGCGCCTCTTGCGGCTCGACCGACCCCGGTAGGCTGTCCCAGATTTGTTCGATCAGGTCCAGGCGCTCACGGACGCTCAGGCGGTCGATCCCTAACGACTCAACGGTTGCGGGCATGACATACCCTCCTCTGTCAACATTCGAGGGTGGCACGCCCTGAGGTACTCCGAAGGGCGTGGGACGGTGCCAGGACATCACGCCCTTCGGAGTACCTCAGGGCGTGCCACCCAGCCATCGCGGCTGTTTCACCTTTTACGATACATTAGAGTGATTTCACAGTCGGGCAGCGCCTTTTGCAGAGCCGCGACGCCAGCGGCCGTCACCTTGGTCTGCTGGAGGTTCAGCGTCTTCAGCCCCTTGAGGGCGATCAGTTGGTTCAGTCCCGCGTCCGTCACCTGTGTAATGGAGAGGTACAGCGTCTTCAGCCCCTTGAGGGCGGCCAATTCCTTCAGTCCCGCGTCCGTCACATAGTCGCCTTCAAGATACAGCGTATTCAACCCCTTGAAAGGGGCTAATTCCTTCAGTCCCGCGTCCGTCACCTTGGTACCGGAGAGGTCAAGCACCTCCAGCCCCTTCATGGCAGCCAGTTCCTTCAGCCCCGCGTCAGTCACCCCCTCTAAGCCGTTGAGGCTCAGGTTATTCAGCTCCTTGAAGGGGGCTAATTCCTTCAGTCCCGCGTCCGTCACCTTGGTACCGTGGAGGTACAGCGTCTGCAACTCCTTGAGGGGGGCCAGTTCCTTCAGTCCCTCATCCGTAACCTCTTGACTGCTGAGACCCAGAGACTTCAGTCCCTTGAGGGAAGCCAGTTCCTTCAGTCCCGCGTCCGTCACAGGGGTGTCCCGGAGATCTAGCGCCTGCAGTTCCTTCAGCGCGCCCACTTCCTTCAGGCCCGCATCCGTCACCGCAGTCTGGTTACGGAGGTACAGCGTCTGCAGCCTCTTGAAGCTGGCCAGTTCCTTTAGGTCCGCGTCCGTCACCTTGGTTTCGGAGAGGTCTACCTCAACAACCGGCCTGGCCGGGTCTTTTGCATCCCGGACCACCTTACCGCCGAGCTTCTCGACCGCCTTGACCGCTTGGTCCTCGGTGCTGTCGGCATAGAGCGGGACGGCGGCAAGGATCAGCACACAGACGGCGAGGGGGCGAAAATGGTTCGGCATGAGTTCAAGCTCCTTGGTGATGGGGACGACACAAGTAATGCTAACCGCCGGAGCCGGTGATCGCTAGCGTGAAACGGTAAACGTGGGAGCGACTCGGCGCGGATTCGCCGGGTGCCATGCTTTCGCGGACCCGATCAGGGGGAGAAACCCAAGGAGCTACCACCGCGAGAGCATGTCTACCTCGCGAGGTAGACATGCTCTCGCGGTGGTCTTGCCGCTTCCTCTGGTCCCGAAAAGAATCCGCGAAAGCACGGCGCCCGGCGCAAATCTCAGCGATCCTCTTCAATAATCTGCTGCCAGATGTGATCGATGGCCCGCTGCAACTCCGGCGCAGCCTTCGCCCGCTGTTCGTCCAGGTAGGGCTTAGCGGGCCGGCCCATGATGAGCAGATCCCGTTCTGCCATGCGGCGGACGATGGAGTCGGCGTCTAGCAACTTCGTGGCCTGGCATATCGGCCGCGGCCCTTCCTTGATTTTGACCTTCTCGACGGTCTTGATCAGCTTGCCCGCGTCGTCAAACGTCAACGTGGCGCCGAGTTCGCCGTTGCCGCCGGCCATGACCACGGCCCGAGCGGTCGCCGTCTTGCCGTCGTTCCCCTGCTCGATCTTCGTGGAGTCGTCCTGGAGCGCGAACTTGAAGAACCCGTCCTGATGCAGTTCTTCCGCCAGTCGCACATAGGCGCGGGCAGCGTCTTTGGCCGCGTCCTCCGTCTTCGCCGGAGACAGGTTGGCCTTAAAGAAGGCTTGCAACTCCTTCGATTCCATCAGCAGCTGCGGCTTACCGTCCGAACCGACGGCGTAAAGATTCGACGACTTCAGACCCTCCGGCGTCAGCCGTGCCACCGGGAACTGACGAAAGAACACGCCGAAGAACACGACCTTCGGGAAGGCGCGGCCGACCGCCTCGTCCTTGACTTGCTGCATGGTGAAGCCGGCGGCCTTGAGCCGGTCGAGGTCGTCGTTGACGACCTTCTGAGCCTTGGCCGCGTCGTCGTCGGAGGGCTTGTCTTTGTCGGGCGCCGGGGCGGCCGCGGCATGACCGCAGTGCCACAACACGAAGGCCGCGCCGAACGCGGCCGCCAGGATGATGCGAGTACTCATGACTTGCAGACTCCTTAAGGCGAGAAAGGAAGACACAACCGGCCGTTATTTTAGGAGAATCGTTCTCTCCCGATGGCCGCGCCAGCGCGGATTCGCGCCAAAAAGGTTGGAAGGAATTGCCTTTGGCCTTAAAATGAAGTTCTCAGCCATCGCCTTCCTGGTCGCATGAGAGATTCCGACGCCTCTCAAGGTCAGGGGTTCGGGTCGGCGCGCTCAAGCTGTTCCGCTTGCACGATCAGGGTCTGCACTTGTTGTTCCAGGCGCCGGAGGCGTTCGAGTAGGCGGGCCTGAGTCAGGCGGGCGGCTTCCAGGAGGCGCCGCTCTCGGCGGTAGGCGACGAGTGGCCCGCGATTCAAGTGCAGCCTCTCGATGTGGAAGGCGCCAGTCTCGCTAATGGCACGTAGCGTACCGTCCTCCTGTTCGACTGTGTGCGTCGCCACATCATCCCGGAAAGGGTGCAAAATGCGTTGGGACGAGTCGGGCTGCCAGCAATCCCCCTTAAATTCATTACAGGCGTGGCAGCAGTAGACCCAATTGTCCGCTTCATCCATGCCGCCCTGCGAGCGCGGCTGAAAGTGGTCAACGGTCAGTTCCGCTCCCACGTCTCGTTCACGAACTTCGCAGTAGCCGCAGCGGAACTGGAAGCGCTCCCGTAATGTTTCTCGCGCATCCTGTCGCATCGGCTACTCGTCCGTTTCCGAGCCTCGACTTTCGGCCAGGACGGACGCCAGTTCACCGTCGATCGCCCGCCGTTCGGTCTGGGCTTCGGCCAGGAAAGCGCTGAGCCGACGCACCAGAGCCTCCTTGCGGAGGGCCAGGACTTCCAGGCTCCGATTCTGCGTTTCAAGGATTTCCCGTTCCTGCCGGAGCCGCTCTGTGGCCGGAGTCAGGCAGGCGGCTTCGGCGGCCTCCAACTCCTGGGTGAGGAACGCCAACTCCGCCTGCTCGGCCTCCGTTAGCGCACTCTTGCCTTGACGCTGACGCAGTTGATGAAAGCGGGTTCGCTTTTGCTCTTCCCACATGGGAAATCCCTCCTCGACGATACTGTTCATCGGCAACGGCTATCACCTGATTCTACCGAAGAAAGCGAATCACGAAAGCACGAAAGACGAAATCACGAAGAAGACTCCGCGTCGTCATCTTTTGTCTTGAATTTTCGTGTTTTCGTCTTTCGTGCTTTCGTGATGAAGAATTAGAAGCGCGGTGAAGTGTGGGAAGGAGAGGGAAACCTTCGGTCGGTTCGGTGGCACGGTCGGGAGACCGTGCCACAACAGTTATTCGGCGCGGAACGCCTCATATTCCGGACGCATGTTCGCCGCTACCCACGCCTCGAAGGTCGGATATACCGCGGCGACTGGCCAAGGCAGCCGCTCCGGCGGACTGTGCGTCCACGTCAGGTGGACCACCGCGACCCGACCGGTGCCGTCCTCCAACGCGAACAGCACATCGTCGCAGTCCTGACGGCGCCCTAGAGCGCGTACCGGCAAGCCATACAGCGGGTGTACGGCAGTCAACTCGCGTTGGAGTTCCCGCTCCATTCCAGCGATTTGAGAGGAGTCATTCGCGATCGAGTGCCACGGCGCCAGCCATTCCACGAACCTGCTCCTTCCCCTGGGCAAGCAGAGACAACAGCAGTAACAATACCCGCCCCCATCTATGATCGCCAGCGCGAAACGGTAAACCCGCGAACACATCGGCGCGAATCCGTGTCAAAAAAGTTGGAAGGAATCGCCTTCGTCCTTAAAATGAATCTTTCCACCATCGCCTTCCTGAACGCATGAGAGGTTCCGCCATGAGCGAGACGCCGACGACGAAGCTATCCGGGGCCGCCATTCTGGTCCAGTGCCTGATCAATCACGGCGTCGATGTCGTCTTCGCTTACCCCGGCGGCGCCAGTATGCCCATCCACCAGGCGCTCACGCACGTCGCCGACCGCCTGCGCACCATATTGCCGCGCCATGAACAGGGCGGCGGCTTCGCGGCCGAGGGCTACGCGCGCAGCACCGGAAAGGTCGGCGTCTGTCTCGCCACCAGCGGCCCCGGCGCCACCAACTTCGTGACCTGTCTCGCCGACGCCAAGCTCGATTCCTGCCCGATCCTCGCCATCACCGGGCAAGTCGGTACGCCCGTCATCGGCACCGACGCCTTCCAGGAAACGCCCATCGTCGAGGTCTGCCGGGCCGTCACCAAGCATCATTACCTGATTCTGCGCACCGAGGACATTGTAAGAGTCTTTAAGGAGGCTTTTCACGTCGCCTCGACCGGCCGGCCCGGCCCCGTCATCGTCGATGTGCCCAAGGACGTGCAGACCAACGAAATCATCGTGACCGACTGGGATCCGCCGATGAACCTGCCGGGCTATCAGCCCGACCGCCGTGCCACGCGGCCGGAACTTCAGAAGGTGTTGGAGCTGGTGCGCAAGAGCGAGAGGCCGATCATCTACTCCGGCGGCGGCATCATCTCCAGCGAAGCGGCGCCGGCCCTCAAGACGTTCGCCGACCGCACGGGCATCCCGGTCGCGCAGACGTTGCTCGGTCTCGGCGGCTTCCCCAGCGAGCATTTTCTCTGTCTGCAAATGCTCGGAATGCACGGCACCGTCTATTCTAACTACGCCGTCAACGAAGCCGACCTGTTGTTGGCCCTGGGCGTCCGTTTCGACGACCGCGTGACCGGCAAAGTGTCGGAGTTCGCCAAGCACGGCAAGATCGTCCACATCGACATCGACCCGTCGGAGATTAACAAAAACAAGGTCGCTCATGTGCCCATTGTCGGCGACGTGAATCTGGCCTTGCAAGAACTGAACAAGATGTTGGACGAGAACCCGGCCGTCGGCCCGCGCACGGGTCAGTTCGCGGAGTGGATTCAGCAGGTCGAGGCGTGGCGCGAGGCGGAGCCGCTACGCTTCGCCGACCGCGACGACGCCATCCTGGCGCAGTACGCTATTCAGCGCCTATGGCAGATCATTAAAGAGCGCGGTAAGCTCGACGAGACGATCATCTCGACGGGCGTGGGCCAGCATCAAATGTGGGCGGCGCAGTATTTCCACTTTAACCAGCCGCGACGCTGGCTCACCAGCGGCGGTCTCGGCACGATGGGCTTCGGTCTGCCGTCGGCGATGGGCGCCCAAGCGGCCTTCCCCAATCGGACGGTCGTGGACATCGACGGCGACGGCAGTTTCCTGATGAACATTCAGGAACTGGCGTGCTGTTTCACGGAGAAACTGCCGGTCAAAGTGCTGCTGCTGAACAACCAACATCTGGGCATGGTGATGCAGTGGGAAGACCGTTTTCACGCGGGGAACCGCGCCCACACTTATCTCGGCGCCGGCCATGACGAGGCGCCGTATCCGGATTTCGTGGCGTTGGCCAAGGGCTTCCGTTGCGGCGCCCGTCGCATCGAGCAAAAGGACGACCTCGACGGCGCCCTAGAGGAAATGCTCGACAGCAAGGGGCCGTTCGTGCTGGACGTGATGGTGCCGTATCAGGAGCACGTGCTGCCGATGATCCCTAGCGGCAAGACGGTGCGCGACATTATCAAGGCTTAAAAGAGGCTCTCCGAAAAGAATGGCCACAGATGAACACAGATGAACACAGATAAGAAATAAGAGAGGAAAATCACCGCGTTATCCGGCGATCCTTGCCTGCCTTTGTTCTTATCTGTGTTCATCTGTGTTCATCTGTGGCTATTTCTTTTTCTTCCTAAAGAGCCATTTAGGAGACGCGGATGCTGTTCACCGTCCTGATCCTGCTGGTGATGGCGTTGATCCTAAGCGTCGTCCTGTGGGCCGGCACGATCTGGTTCCAGGGCTGGCTTTACAGTGAACCGGCCGGCGAATTGTACTGGCGCGCCCCGGCCGTCGGCGTCGGCCTCACGCTGTTCCTCGCCTTATGGGTGTTCGTCGATTGCCACACCGGTGGCCGCGTCCGTCCGCTTCACCAAACCAGCGTCTACCAATCCAAGCAATTCGACGAGTTCAAAGCCGTCGTAAAGAAGAACGGCCCGGAGGAGACGTATAAGCGCGTCCCCAACGCGGACAACCGCCAGGACTTTCGCGTGGACGGCCGGCGCGACGGAAACAAGCTTCCTGCCCAGCCCGAAAAAATCATCATCACGGAAGACGGCGCCGCCGACGTCTTCGAGCCGCAGCGCAACGCCAACGGTAATTTCCGCATCGAACCGGGTCAGAATCTGCAATACATCGACAAGTACGGCCGCGTCATGACGGCTGGCGAGCTTGGGGCGGTGTCGCAGTTCCGTTACGATTGGCTGTTTCTGAACCTGTTCTTCAACGCGGCCCATCTAGGGCTGTGGTTCGCCGGCCTATGGCTGGTGCTGCGCTATCAGTGGTCGCACGCCTTGGGCCTTGCCTTCGTCCTCTGGCTGACAATGACGCTGTTTCCTGTCCCAATGATCCTAGATTACGCTCAACAGGTGTTTCACGTTGTTTAATGAATCCGGCGTTCTTTGTCCTGTCCACCGTCGCGGTTTGCGCCGTCTTGGCCTTATCCAAAAAGCCATAGCGAACCTGCCAACCCGCATCCAATTAACCCGCAAGCCGCACAAACAACCAATCGCCGCGTACCCATGCGCTTCCAAGGCCAGGGAGACATCAGCCCTGCGCCAACTAGCGCAAAGGAAGCCGTCCAGACCCAATACCCGATCCTCACTTCTTCAGGGTTTTTAATTCCGTATATTACGTTCGCAGCCAGCGTACCAATGAGGACTATACTTCCAACTGACCGAGCAACCACGGAATCTTTGCTTACAAACACGGCGGATAAAAGTGTACTTGTTTAGCGCGTCCCCAGC
>DHJA01000262.1:0-3756 GCA_002404095.1 Planctomycetaceae bacterium UBA4732
TCGCCATGCGGTCAGCATCGCCGGCGTGTCAAGACTTGTCAAGATACGAAGGACTTCACGGCCTCTTGCCGGCGCTATCGACCAAGAGTAAAACAGCGGCGCGTATGGCTTTGGGCAGTTCATCCCACGCCGCGACGACGCGGGCCAAGTCGCCGTCGTCCGGGCCGGTCCTACATGCTGGCCTACATGCGGCGGGGTCGTCGGGTTGCAAGTCGTTACCCGACGGGAACTTGAGGACGGGCGACGGCTGACTCTTAATCAGCGGGTCATAGGTTCGAGTCCTACAAGGGGCACTCTCACTTTTCGATGCGGCCTGGTGCAAAGCAGTGCTATCCGGTGCAATATCAACCACTTGCGATAAGCCACTCTCCCCGTCCTCTTTACCCCCTCCGATGCGGCCCGATGCGTCCGAATGCGTCGGCATGTCGGCAATTCCGACATGCTGGACAACTCCGGTAGCTGATTGCACGGGTGGACGGCCCTCTTTATTTCCCCATTTCAATTTCGCGGCAACCTGCGTGTGGCTGACTGTACGGTCTGTAGTCGCGTCGGCCTGAGAAACGCGACCGCCTATCCGGTCTAGGCCGTCGGAGCGCCATCGGCAAACCGGATTTTTCGTGGAAGTCCGATTTAGTCCGATTCGACGAAATGTCCCTTTACCAAAAAGCCCCAATAGGACATAATTGGTTGCTTAGACGGCCGGTCGCTTGTCCGCGGCTGGCGGACAAACCGGACGACGCAGCAATGGCCTTCAACCTGAAATTGCCGAGTCTGCTCGCCAAGATGCGTTGGAAGGTCAAGATCCGGGACAAGGAGCGCGTCGAAGACCCGCACTTCACCATCATCCGTGGAACGACGACCTGGCGCGTCGGCCTGCGCGACGGTCGCTTCCTCGACAGCGGAAGTTGGAAGGACATGCCCGAAGACTTGCGAACCGTCGTGCAGGCAAATTTGGGGCGGTTACGGGCCGCTTGGGATCGCATGTATCCGCACAACCCCGTCAGTGGAGGAGAGGCCGGCCAAGATGACTAAGACGCCTGACAGGTTGTTCCTTCTCGGCCCCGGCGCGAAGCGCTTGCTTCGGGGCGGCTTGCGGGCGTCCGCGGTGCGAGGCCGACGGTCGCTCGTGCAAGCACTCGGCGAGGCGTCGCCGTCCGCCTTGTGGTTGGCGGCCAAACCCGGCGCGACGGAGGAACTGCTTCACGAAGCCAGCCGGCTCCCCTCCCGCCGCCGCTTGCGACTGGGTGGATTGCTGACGCTGTTTCAACCGCGAACCGAAAGCATCCAGCCGTTGGACGATCTCTTCAAGCCGTTCGTGTGGAGTCCGGGAGATTTCCACACCTTGCCCTTCGCCGAACTGGCCGAAGTGTTGGCGGACGAACGGCGCGGCGATTTGTTCATCGGCGGTTACGCGGACCTGCAAAACGAAGCGCTGACGCTGGTGCGCGGCGACTTGCGGCGCCTGTCGGTCCCCGTGTCGATGTTTCAACCTTCCGGGGCGGGCGACATAACCGACCCGTCTCGGCTGGCGTTCTCCGATTGCGGCAACACGGTTCGGTTAGGCGACTACGAGGCCGCCACGGACGCGATCCTGTATGAAGCGGACGCCGACTACCGCAGCCGGCTCCTGGCGAAGAGACGAGCGGAGGACAAGACCTTCGGCGCGTGTCTGCGCCGTTTGCGGTTGCTGCGCGGCTTGCGGCAAGGCGATTTCGGGGACGTGGCGGCGAAGACCATCGCCCGCATTGAAAGCGGCGCGACGGCGGCGCCGCACGGCCACACGCTCGGAACCATCGCGGAGCGCCTGGAAGTCGAGCCGAATGAAATCATGAGCTACTGACGGGGAGCCTTTCCGGTCGCTCTGGGAAGTTTCAACCCATCTGGAGGGCGGCTACTGGTCGTTCGCCTGCCGTTCGATTTGGTCTTCCTCGACTATGCTCCGGCCGTGCGAGCGGCCCCTTCGGCGTTGGTATTTTTGCTCGCCGAGAGCCATCCGGGCATGGCCAAGGTGCGCGACCCGGCGCTTGCCTACGGTACGCCCGACTTCGCGAGCCGCGCCGGTTTAGAGGCTATTTTAGGACACGAGCAGTTTCTTTTAGAGGAATTGCGCGCGGCCGACATACAGGAATCGGGCGGAGCGGCGGCGATCACTTTCGACGCCGATCCCATGTAGGCCCAGAGATAACGAACAGGGCGGAATGCGAAACAGGAGTTTCGCGGACGGACGTTCCCAAACAGGAGTTTGGGAACGACGGAAAAAGGCGATCACGTCGTCCTTGCCGCCGCCGTCGTCGGCGCCTGGGTATATTGGCTCAGTAATACGCGCACCGCCGCCAACGCCTCCTCGTCCTCCAGATCCCACACCGCTCCCGCATCCATGCGGCCGGCCGTCATGGCGATGTTGGCCACGGTCTGACCCAGACGCCACTCGGGTCGCGCGCGGCCCAACTCAGCCAACGCGGCCAACAGCTCTACCCTCGTCTGCTTACGCGTCGTCATAACCTGTCTCCCACCGTGGGCAGTTCGCCGACGGGAACAGGCAGCGTTCCCGTCACCTCAACAGGAACCAAAACGCCGGGCGCGTACTTCGCCGCCCGCGTCGCCCGCGTTACGCCGTCGTAGATCACCAACTCTCCGTCGCTGCCGCGTTGGACTTCGAGCGGCGGCATACCCGTCACCGATCCACCGTGTCGAGCCAGTTGCCGATGCAGTTTCATCGGATCCGCGCCATCGCGGCGCGAACTGGGCAGATGAAGTCTCGCTGGATCAACTTGCATGAACTCGGGAGCCGGCATCCCTGGAATTTACCAGGATTACTGGCGGACTGCTAGAGAGCGCAACGGCTTCCATGCCTTGGCGCCTTCTCAGAAATTGTTGAAGCAAGCGCGGCCGGTCGTCACGACTCCGTTTGTGCTTCTGGAATGCGGCAATGCGGCCTCTTGCCGGCGCTATCGACCAAGAGTAAAACAGCGCTGCGGACGGCCTCGGGCAGTTCGGCCCAAGCCGCGACGACGCGGGCCAGGGCGTCGTCAGCCGAAGCCGATGGATTGCTGCCTGCACGGGATGCGTCCTTATGTAAGTCGTCCCCTCCTACCAATATGCCCAATCTGAATCTCCTTATAGCGAATAACCGGGCCTGGGCCGCCGACGTGACGGCGCGCGAGCCGGACTTCTTCACGCGCCTATCCGGCCAACAGGCGCCGCAATATCTCTGGATCGGCTGTTCCGACAGCCGGGTTCCCGCCAATCAGATCGTCGGCCTCCCGCCGGGAGAAATGTTCGTCCATCGCAACGTGGCCAATGTTGTCGTCCATGCCGATCTCAATTGTCTCTCCGTCATTCAGTTCGCGGTGGATGTGCTGCGCGTGCGCCACGTCATCGTCTGCGGTCACTATGGCTGCGGCGGGGTGCGAGCCGCCCTACGCGGCGACAAGTTGGGTCTGATCGACAACTGGCTGCGTCACGTTCAGGACGTGCGCTGGAAGCATCAGGAGCAACTCGACGCGCTGGCGGATGAATCTCAACGGAATGACCGCCTCTGCGAGTTGAACGTGATCGAGCAGGTGGTGAACGTCAGCCAGACCACGGTGGTGCGCGACGCCTGGGACCGAGGCCAGGCGCTGACCGTGCATGGGTGGATCTACGGCCTTTCCGATGGATTGTTGCGGGAACTCGGCATGTGCGTTGCCGGTGAGTCGGACCTTAAGGCGTGTTACGAGGCGGCGCGTCGAGCTGCTCCCTCCCCCCTTGCGGGGG
>DHJA01000262.1:3890-13768 GCA_002404095.1 Planctomycetaceae bacterium UBA4732
CCCCAACCCTCCCCCGCAAGGGGGGAGGGAGTCGGATGAGGCGGCGCGCGTTGCCCTTGTCCGTCGTTCGGACGCCTTCTAAGATGATGCTTCCTGATACGAGGCGTCCGAAAGGGATGGTAGAGCCATGTCGATTGACAAGAGCCTGCGCCGCAAGAACTCGCTGGTGCGGGCGCGTAACGTGCTGACGCGCGGCGAACGAATCAAAGTGTTGCAGGACGAGGAGCGTTGGCCGGACGGCCGCAGTCCCTTCAACCTGCCGAAGGTGCGCGTAATAAAGATCGTCGTCAAGAAGGCCAAGAAGGTCAAGGAAGAGGAAGGCGCAGAGGCGGTAGCCGCGGCGCCGGCGGCCGGCGACAAGAAGGGCGCCGACAAGGGCGCTGAGAAGAAGGGCGGCAAGAAGTAACACGAACCCGAAGCGCGAGCGAGGAAGATAGGTTCCCTCGCTCGCGCTTCGGGTTGATAGACATATTAAGGTTTCGCAGGGGGGTCGCCCGCCTTCGACGCCTTTTCCTGCTTTATATACTCCTCTCGTAAGCGTATAAACTCTGCGTCGGCTGCCTCTCTTACGGCAGCGCTCCCCTCCGCCCGTTTCAATTCGGCTTGGACATGACCTTCATTGCTCTTGAGATCCGCCAGTACTTTCACTTGAGCCATCTTTGCACGCTCCAGGTTGACTTGGCTTTCGGTTACGCGCTTCTTGGCCCGCTTGAGCAGGAGGACCGTTACTGGATTGTTGTCTTGCTGCGCGCGAGCATCGGCCATTTCCGCATCATCATCTGATGCTTTTAACTCCGCCTCCGCCTGTCTCACCATTGCGTCCGCGTTTGCTCTCAAGCTCGTTTGCTCCTGGCGGAGTTCCCTAGCCTTTGCGAGCTGGCTATAGAGATTTCCTCGGCGCTCATGCACATCGTTGATCTCTGCCTCCAGTTTTTTCATCATCCGCCGCGCTTCGGCCTGAGCCTTCTCCGCCGTCCCCGGTCCCTCCGTCTTGACCTGTCCGTTGATAGAAGGGACTTTCTCCAACGGCGTCGGGCCGTAGCTATGCGGCTTTGATTCGCTGTCGATAGCCTTGGGCGCGGCCGGCTTCCGTTCGCGGCGTAGCTGCTCTACCTCGTTCAGTATGCTTTTCAGCTTCCCTTCCAGATCGATGATGCGCTTGTCCGTATCGGTCGGGGGCGAACCGATAGGCTGCGCTCCGGCCGTCGGCGTGGGATTCATGGCCATCTTCATGAGGACCTTGCCGGAATACTTATCAAGGAAGATCACAGTCGGAGACGCGCCTTGAACCGGCACCGCCTGGATTTGCTTGAGGAAATCTTGCAGCGCAATATAGGGAGCATCGCCGTTGACCTTGATGACAACGTCATATGAAGCGACTTCGGCGTCGGCTGCCTTGGCGGCGGGCTGGTCATGGGGCCTCTTCGCCCTGGCCATTATCGCCGCGATCCGTGCGGTGAGGGCGGCCACCTCGGCTTGCTTCTGCGCCAAATCCGCTCGCAGCCTCGCCAACTCCGCGCCGTCTTTCTCGGCTTCTTCCGCCAAGGCTTCGGGGGCAACGACCTTTACGTCCCCCCTTAGCTGCACTTCCTTGGCCTCGATCTTGGGCGCCGGTTGCGCCTGCACCCAGGCCGGCAGCATCGGCAGCAACAGGGCGCCCAATCCGACCACGGCCGCCGCGCCGCGCCAGCCCAACGTTCGCGGGGTCGTTCCGCGCATAATCATGGTCAATCTCCTTTTCAGGTCCACAACACGACCGACGCCGCTCGCCAACAACGGCATGGCGGGCGGGGCGTCGGAGAGAAAGTCGAGCGTTTCCAGGAGGGCGGTCGCATACGTCTTGCCGGCGCCGGGCAACGTGGACGTCACCCAGGCGTCGCAACATTGCTCTTCGGCCTCGCGCAGCTCACGCCGGGCGAACCATAGGACCGGATTCCACCAATACAGGCCGGCCGCCGCGAACTCCAGCCAGCGCACCCAATGATCGCGCCGGCGAAGATGAGCCAGTTCATGCACCAACAGGGCGTTCTGTTGTTCCCGGCCGACCTGTTTCAGCAAGTCGGCCGGGAACAGGATGCGCGGCCGTCCGCCCACCGCCCACAACATCGGCGCCACGCGGCCGGGAACCAGCCATACGCCAGGGCAACGTTGCAACCGTAGCTTTTCGGCCAATCGTTGCGTCCGCTGTCGCAACGATTCCGGCGCTGGGACCGCGTGGCGCAACATCTGACGGAAGCGCCGAAGGCGGACAAGCGCCAGCGCGTACCACGCGAACGCACCGGCCAACCACACGCCGCACGTCACCGCCATCCAACCGGGAACCAGCACAAGAGTTGTGTTTTGCGTATTCGGGATCGCTAATGGTTCTAATGGTGTCAATGCGTCTGGAAGGGTCTCGCTCACCGCTAGTTCATTACTTACTTCGACGCTTGGCGTTTCGCGCATCGCCTCGGAATCTGGGACGAATACCGTATTCTCTTCCGGCAACGGTTCGATAGGCGCGGGTTCCGCCGCCCGAGCGACAGCGACCGCCGGCGCGTCAGGAATGATCGGCCACGGCACGCGCACCCACACCAACGGCGGCGTCACCAGCTTGACGAGAACCAACAGCCAGAGGGCGTGCAATACGGCCGGCCGTCGCCAGACACACGCCACGGTCACAACCACCAGGGCCATCACCAACGCCACGACGGCGTTGCTCAGGCCGATTCGCAACAAGGTTTCCATGTGCCGGTCCTTTCAACGTGCGTCGCCCTTGCCCTTGCCCTTCTCCCGATCGAGGTCGTCGATCAATAACCGCAGTTCCCGCCGTTCGACGGCCGTGAATTGCCTGGTTCGCATGAGATGCGTCAACAGCGGCGTCAGCGATCCGCCACAGAGTTGTTCTGCCATATCGCGCAGGCGCCGGCCGATCAGTTCATCGCGATCAATGGCGGCCAAGTAGATTTGAGCCTTATTATGATGAGAGGGAAGGTAACACACCCGTTCCCGGCGCACGCAGCCCTTCGCCTCTAGCCGGTGCAGAAGCGTCTGCACTGTAGCGTAGTGGGCGGTTCGGCCGCCTGGGTAAAGCACCTCGGTTAGCTGCCGGATGGTCGTCGCCCCACCGTTCCACAGCACTTCTAAAACCGCCAGTTCCCGCTCGGTCACGTCCCGCGGTGTCCTTGCCATGAATACCTCCAGCTCAGACGGAATGTATGACTACTCTAAGACAAAATGACTGACAGGTCAAGAGGGGGAAATGAAAAAGGCGTAAAGCCGGAGACAAGGCTGGTAGAGACATAACGACTTGAAGCGGATAGGATGGAATTTAAGAGGTCGATAGGGTTTGGATTCAGTTAAAGGGAGGGCCGAAGTATGGGTGCGGGCACGGTCTTTCCGGAAGCTGTCATGGAAGCCGCCGGCACGTTCGCCGCGACGTTGGAAAGCGCCAGCGAAGAATGGCTGGCGGATGATTGGGATGAAGAAACCTCCGACGCGGTCTCGCTTATCCGTGTACTTAGGAAAAACCTCCAGCATTTCCCGCGGGATATGAAGCAGTTTCTATCGCGGGGCGTTGAGACAAGCCAGTTTATGAAGCGCTGGCAGCCCGTCCTTGATCGCCACGGCGATACTTCTGCGGGCGTGTTGAAAATTGTAGAGGCGATCCGGGCCCAGCGTTCGGCGCCGCGCGGCTCAATGCTTCTCTCTGAATTGAAAGGAATGGGAGAGGATATGGGGGCGGCGATGGACTTTCTTCGAGACCTTCTTGCGCAACTTACAGCCCGGCGCCCCATCGACTGGACGCGGGTGGAGGCGGCTCAGAAGGCGTTTGAGAGAGGCGAGACGAAGCCTTTCCACGGGCTGACCGGCGCCTAATCGGACACCCACTAAGCGAAGGCGTTTACTCTTGGCTTTTGAGCTTCACATCAGGGATGAAGACCAGGCTTACCTTGACGGTCTCCCTTTATCTGGCCGGGCCAAAGCGAAGCTGGAAGATTTCATCGACTACGCCATCCGCAAAGTCCCGTCAGGCTTCCGAAACAATCCAGAGAACCGTCCCAGTCCAGACAAGCTCGTCTTCGTATTGCAGTTTTTCCTCGTTGATGCGTGGGGCGACGACCGCTGGCACACGATTGACTTTACCGTGGACGACTCGCAAGCAGCCGACGGCAAACTAGCCGTCGTCTTCGTGGACCATGCGGAGGGCGAATGGGTCCGGTAGTTCAACGAACCACAGAGGCCCGGCGGGATAAACCCGCCGGCTCGCCTGGTTATTGAAAGGTGTTCTCAGGCTTCCTGGAGGTCGCAAACCAGTCGTTTGCCGAGCGCTGTCGCCACGCGAGCCAGCGTCTCCATCGTCGGATTCGACTGCTCGCCGTTTTCCAAACGCGCGAGCGCGGCCGGGTCGATGCCCGTCTTCAGGGATAGGTCCGCCAAGCTCAAGTCCAGGCGCCGGCGCGCCTCCTTGAGCCGGTGGGCGATCTGATGGACGACGAGCAAATCGCCGAGCGGCACGGCGTCTTCGTGGCCGCCCTCCGCCAGGAACTGTTCAACTGTCGGCTTCTCCCTCTGCAGGCGTTCGCGCGTCGCTTTCAGCCGCGCGAGTTCCTCTGGCGTCCGGTCCAGCTTCCGATGAATCCTCTTCCCGCTCATCGCATCCTCCGCTTTCTCGGCAGCGCTTCGTAGGAGGGGCTTTGGCAGCGTCTCAATTTGTTCTATAAGTCCCATAGGACGTATAAGACCTATAGGACTTATAGGACGAATTGAGAGTCTACCAAAGCGCCGCTCAATGCTCCTCTACGCCTCCGACGCGGCCTCGCCGGGCGCCAGCTTCCGGCCCGGATCGTCCTTGGGAATCCGCATCGCGTAGAACGAACGCCACACGAACACCAGCGCGATCGCCAGCATGGCGACCCCCACGATGGGGCCGTAGTCCGTCGTCACGTCATTCTTGGCTGTTTCGGTTATCTTGACCGCGATCTCCACGGCTAGCAGGCCGAACAGCGTCGAGAACTTGATGATCGGATTGAGCGCCACCGAGGTTGTGTCCTTGAACGGATCGCCCACTGTGTCGCCGATGACGGTCGCTTCGTGAAGCTTCGTGCCCTTCTCCTTCAGATCGACCTCGACCAGCTTCTTGGCGTTGTCCCACGCGCCGCCGGCGTTGGCCATGTAGATGGCCTGGAACAGGCCGAACACCGCAATCGAGATCAGGTAGGCGACGAAGAAATTCGCGTTGAAGAACGCAAAGGCCAGCGTGATCGTCAGCAGGACGATGAAGATGTTCCACATGCCGGCCTGGGCGTACTTCGTACAGATGCGGACGACGGTTCGGGAGTCGTCGATGTCCGCTTCTTTCTTGGTGAGGTCCATGTTCTTCTTGATGAACTCGACGGCTCGATAGGCGCCGGTCGTCACGGCCTGCATCGACGCGCCCGAGAACCAGAAGACCACGGCGCCGCCGCACATGAAGCCGAGCAGCACCGGGGCGTCCGTCAGGCTCAGGGCCAGCACGCCCGCCTTGCCCAGCAGCAGAATGATCGAGAAGATCATCGTCGTGGCGCCCACCACGGCCGTGCCGATCAGCACCGGCTTGGCGGTCGCCTTGAAGGTGTTGCCGGCCGAGTCGTTGGCTTCGAGATAATGCTTGCCGACCTCGAAATCGGGGACGAAGCCGAAATCGCGCTGTATTTCCTCTTTAATGCCGGGAATCTGCTCCGTCTGCGCCAGCTCGAAGACCGACTGGGCGTTGTCGGTCACGGGGCCGTAGCTGTCCACGGCGATGTTGACCGGCCCCATGCACAGGAAGCCGAACGCCACCAGGCCGAACGCGAAGATGGAGCCGACGCCGACGAGATTGACCTTGAGTTCGGACGCGATGACGGCCCGCGTTACCGGCTCTTGAGCATTTAGCGTCGCGGAACGATCTTCCAGGGCGGTCGAAGATTCGTCCTTGGTCTTCTCAAGTTCCGCATTGATCTTAGCTTGGGTTGGCGCGTCGAGACTTGCCAAACGGGCCGAGTATGGCCTTACCAATTCTACCTTCATTAGGTCGTTGAGGCCGAGCAGGCTAACGAAGTAGGCGCCGGCCATGAGGCCAGTGATTAGCAGACCCATCCAAAAGGCGCTGAAGTTGCCCGCGACCAGGCCGGAAAGGATCGTCAGCGACGCGCCGCCTTCACGGGAAGCGGTGACGATTTCATGCACGTGCTTGGAATGGGAACTGGTAAACGCTTTGGTGAGTTCGGGAATGAGTAGGGCCGCGAGGGTGCCGCAACCGATGATCGTGGCCAGCTGCCACCAGAGCTGAGAAACATCGTGACCCGGGATCACTAGATCGCTGAGGAGCAGCCAGCTCATGCCGAACGAGGTTGTGATGCACAGAATGGCCGCGATCCAGATGAGGCGCGTCAACGGCTGCTCGAAGTCGAAATGTTTCAGGCCCGCGTACTTCTTCTCCGAGATCGCCTGGTTGATGAAGTACGACACGCCGGACATGAAGTCCATCAGGAAGCGCATGGCGAAAATCCAGACAATCAGCATGGCTTGTACGTTTTGATAGTCGGCCCCGACGTTCCCCTTATTGACCGCTAAGGTGATGAAGACGATGAGGGCGACGCCGGTGACGCCGTAGGTCTCGAAGCCGTCGGCGGTCGGGCCGACCGAGTCGCCGGCGTTGTCGCCGGTGCAGTCGGCGATGACGCCGGGGTTGCGCGGGTCGTCTTCCTTGACGTTGAAGACGATCTTCATCAGATCAGAGCCGATGTCGGCGATCTTTGTGAAGATGCCGCCGGCGATGCGCAACACGGAAGCGCCGAGCGATTCGCCGATGGCGAAGCCGATGAAGCAGTAGCCAACGATGTCGCGCGGCACGGCCAGGAGGATGATGACCATCATCACCAGTTCAAGCGAGATCAGGAACAGGCCGACGGACATGCCGGCGCGGAGCGGAATGTTGACGACGTCCCACGGCACGCCGCGGAGAGCGGCGAAGGCCGTGCGCGCGTTGGCGTAGGTGTTGACGCGGATGCCGTACCAGGCGACCGTGTACGAACCGGCCATGCCGATGACCGAGAAGAGCAGGACGATCGCGGTGGTCTGCCACGTTTCGTGCTGCAAGCCCATGAAATAGTACGTCATCAGGGCGCCGACGATGACGAACAGCATGAGCAGGAATTTGCCCTGCTGGAGGAGGTAGGTTTTGCAGGTCTGAAAGATGATCTCGGCGATGTCCAGCATCGACTTGTGGGCCGGGTACTTGCGGATTTGGTAGAGCTGATAAAGGCTAATGCCGAGCGTACCGGCGATGACGCAGGCGCCGTAGAACAGTACGTACCAGGGGGAGGCGCCCCCGAGCTTGTCGTAGGACCCGTGATGCAGGTCGGGAATGGCAAGGTTGGCTTCGCTGGCGCGAGCCGCGGCGGCGCCGAGCAGTAAAACGGCCGTTGAACAGAGAATCGGTTTCAGGCTCTTCATGCCCGCTTGCTCCCTTACGGTGAAAACCGAACGAAACTCCCCTATCGGTGGGGATAAGGATAGGGGCGGGCGCGCGGAAGTCTACCGACTGGATAAAATCTGCCGTTCGATATCGACGCCGACGCGCCGGCTCCACTCGTCGAGCAGGCGTCGGCGGATGGGTCCGTGCATAGAAAGATCGGCGCCGGCGACACGGCGGACGGCAGCGAGGCAGTACGATGTACCGGCCAGCATCGCTTCGTCGGCGTTACGGCAGTCCTCGACGGTCAAGCGCCGCTCCTCGAAGGGGATGCCCAGATCGCGGCACAATTCCTCGACGACCTGCAAGCTGACGCCGTTGAGGATCGCATCGCGCGGCGGCGACAGGACCGTTCCGTCGCGGACGATGAGGAAATTAGCGACGACCGTCTCGGTAACGAAGCCGTCGGCGTCGAGAAGGAGAGCGGAAGCGCCCGGTTCCATGCGGCGGGCCTCCTGGTCGGCGATCCACCCCGAGAGACGGCTACGCTGCTTGATGCGCGGATCGACGCATTCGGCAGGGACGCGGCGGGCGGCCGGCGTGACGAGGACGGCACCCTCACGGATGAGGCGGTGATAGCGCGCGAAGGGCAACGGGAAGGTATGGACACCGAGAGTTGGCGCCCCGTCGCCGGGGCCGCCAGGTTCGCCGAGATAGTAGCCGATGGGGCCAGGCGTGGCGAAGAAAACGACCGCGAGATCGCCGTCGGGCGGCAAGAGAGCGGCGTTATAGGCGACGAGCTGTTCGGCGACGGCGGTCAACTCGTCGTCCGAAAGATTTAACGGGATATAAGCGAGTTCACAACTCTGGCGGAATCGGCACAGGTGATCGGGCAGGCGAAAAGGGCGATGGCCGAAAGTACGGCAAAGGTCCGTGACCGTGGCGCCCCAAACGAAGCCGGCGTCGTGCAGGGTGAGATGCGCTTCGCGTTGCGGCAGGAAGTGGGCGTTAAGATAGGCCAACGGTGTTGGGTGCGGCATTACGCTTCCCCTCTCGGGTTTTCGGCATCGAATCGCTTTGGGAATGTTGTACAGGAAACGCGCGAGCGTCGGACAAGACGTGGCGCGGACAATCGCCAAAGAATCGGCGCGGGTGTGCGTCATTTACTTGGGTGACTTTTCCGTTGGGTGCCATGCTTTCGCGGCCTCTGTCCGCACCTTCCGCCTGCTCAAGCCGCCGCGAAAGCATGAGACCCGCGCGAGGACTCATGCTTTCGCGGGATCGGGACCGGATGAGGTTTCGGGGCCGGCCCGCGAAAGCATGGCACCCCCCTGTTACTCATGGAGCGTGGGAACGAGGGTAATTTTTCCACCCAAGTAACAGACGCACACCCAATCGGTGCCGCATTCCGGTTTTCTGCTTGACGAGCAAGATTCATGGGGCTGAAATGGGCCGTATTCGAGCGCGCCGGCGCGTTTGAAGAATAAGTTCGGCCGCCAGAGGTTTCAGCAGCCGGGCCGGTAGTACGCCGATCCGGAGTTTGAGCCTCGGCGAGCCGGCCAGGCAGCTGAACTCTAGCATTAGGAAACTGAAATGAAACACCCTATCCTCGGTGAGCTTCGTCCATCTCCCCCGGGTTGGTTGGCAACCATTGCCATGCCAGCCTTCCAGACTTGTTACGAGCGCTGGGGCATGGACTGCCGCGAACTCCGTGACACCCGCGACGAAGAACGGCGACAGGGACGTTTTCCGGCTCTTCTCCTCTACACCGATGCCAGGTACTTTGAGCGGAGCGACAAGCGGTTTGCCCCCGGTGGCAAGGCCGATGACCTCGCGCCGCCGTCGGATCCGCAGATCGCCGCATTCGACTATCTGGCTCGAAACCAGGCGCAGGTCGCCCACGAGTTGTTCACCGCCTTGGCGCGGGAAGCGCCGGGTATTTTTTCGTTCATTGTCGATGACTTGCCGGACGAAGTCCAACGGCTCCTATCCACGGTGGAGGGAATGATGGGAGCAGTCGAGTTGGACGGCCCCGTTCTAGGTCGACAAGCCGAAGACGGCTTCGTTCAGGTGGGCTTTCCGTTCCATTCCGATCTCTTAGATACGGAGCATGGAGTGGGAGTCGTCATGCATCGCGACCGAGTGGTTGAGATCGGGCAGCAAGACGTGTTACTCTAAATACAGCCAAAGGGAGATAGGTAATGGTTTGTATGGGAATAACCGTGGGCGGGCCTATCCCAGCGTTGCAGCCGACCGCCGCCTGCCCGGCTGGTCGGGTGGTCGGGTGGGGCCAGGCCATTGTCAAACGGCCCGGAAGCTCAAGAGGCGAGCAGCCGGTTGTCAACCGGAAGGGTGCGGGTGCGACGTACCGATTCCGAATGTGCTTAACGGCCTATGAGTTACGTCCTGCCGTAGTGCCCGCAAAAAGCCGTTTGGGAGCCTAGCACTACAGCGCAGCTGA
>DHJA01000174.1:0-5150 GCA_002404095.1 Planctomycetaceae bacterium UBA4732
CAATAAAGTCGCGGAAAGTACAGGATACTCGTAAAGAAGTGGAATTACACCAACGCGCCGATGGCGTTCACGTTCCCCAAAACACCTCAATATGGCACATTGGGAGGAAAATCCTTCTACCTCAACAAATATGCGCTTGGTACGCCGCTGGATAGCGAACCGCAATTCAACCCGGGCAGCTACAACTGGACCTTCTCCCAAGTAACCCAGGCGCAGAACGACCCGGCAAACGTACCAGGCCAAGGAGTAACCAACCCGGCGTCGTGGTTTGATTCGCACAACTTGGTGCTGATCAACGGCAAGCTATACGACCCCAGCTACGGGAAAATCTGGAACAACCTGAAGGACTTCCGTACCAATGCCTTGCAAGGATTTACCATCTCCCTCCAACTGAAACTGGACCCAACAAACAAAATCGATCCGGTGAACGGAGTAGACCAGAATGTGCTGCTTTTCTACGCCCCCGGGACTAACCAAGCGGACATTGACTTGGCCCGCGCGACGCCGGCCCAGTTGGTGCAGGGCAATCCATACGACTACTAGGAGGCAGTAATGACACGTTGGACACTAACGCTTTGGCTGCTGGTTCTGGTTCCTGCCGCTCGGGGCGGGATAGAAGACCAAGCGCCGCCCGCCACGCCGGAAAAGGTCAAATTCGGTGCCGTCCGCGGCGGCGCTGCTTACGCCGTTGCGGCCACGCCCGTTTTCATCAAGGGAGAATTCACGGCCGACGGGGTGAAAACGACGGGGGTTAATCTAAATGGTCAAATACTTTGTCTCGATTTCCCCCCGCGCTGGAAGGTTAAGGGCAATACCCTATCTATGGTTCATTGTGAACCGGGAACAATGAATCCTAGGGGTGTACGTGCACGCAACGTCACCCTGGCAACAGTTTCATTGGACGAAGTCGTGAAGAAAGCTTTCGCAAAAAAACCGCATAAGGGAGGAAAGTTCGACGACTTTATCGATTTTACGTTCGGGGACGAAAGTTTCTCGACTACATTGCCTGTTCCAAATACCAATACAACGACTCCTCCGATCGCCTATGTCTACAACAGCATGTGCGACTTCGTCGACGACAAATATACCTACCAAGTGCTCGACGAGAAGTTCCCTTTTTCCCATTACGAGTTCTTCTACGACCTCATCATCGAGAAAGAAGACGCCTGCAACTTTTTCATACTTGCGAGCGGCCCGCTGCAATTGGCGATGAATGATACAAATAAAGGGGCTGGCAAGGGGGCGCCGTCGTGGCGGGCGGCCCAAGATCCGCTTAAGCCGATGATGGGCTTCTGGCACTTGGACGCCAAGTGGCGATGGGTGATGATTGACCAGTTCGAGGATCCTCCGTTCAACGAGCGTTTCCATGCCTTCGTCAAGGGCACGACTTACTTCTTCCTGACCGATTCGGGCAAGGTCTACGTCTCCAAGAAGCCGGCAAAAGGCGAGCGTGAAATGGAGGTGCTGTGGGACAACGAGAGGCACCCAATCACCGCGGCGTTAGAGGACGCTGACGCGGGCAAAGTGTTCCTGTTCGGCAAGGCCAACAAAGGCGACATGCTGGACAAGGACTTCTATTGGGAACTGGACGAGAAGGTACAGTGCGTGGACTATGACCCGTCGGCCGTCAAGCCGGTTAAGACGGTGGAACCGCTCAAGACGGTCATGGAATACGCCCGCTTCCTCGCCGATGAGAAGAAGATCAAGCTGGAGAAGAAATGACCGACGCGGGCGTCGCCGTGGCCATCGCTGCTTCCACGGCGATGGTCGGCGACGGCCCAATCTTCGCCGAGGTAGTGCCACTTGCCCGGCCCGTGCGGCACGAGAAACGGCTATCCGCTATTATGCGCCGTAACACCCCCCGCCCGCAGCCGTAGAAAGCCCGTCGCCGCGAATTTGAGCGGGTACGGCGCCGCCGCGTCCGGCCCGAACAGCACTTCCTTCACTCCGTCCGCGAAGATGGTGGCCATCTCGCGCCGGCTCTTTTTGGCGTAGACGCCCGACACCACCGGCTCGGGCCGGGCTAGCAATCGCAGCGCGTCTTGCGTCGGCGGATTCGCTGTTCCGAGAACCGAGGAGGACATTGAGGATTATCCGCGGCAGGCGCCGCGGTTGGAACCGAACGGAGCCTTATTGTACTCGTTCCTGTGGTTTGGCGCCCGCTCAGTCCATGCAGGCCAATCGGTACAAAATCTCCGCGGCCGCCGCGACCTCATCCAGCGGTACCCATTCGTCGCAAGTGTGGGCACGAGCGATGTCGCCCGGCCCGAATACCACGCATGGAACGCCGGTGCGCGAGAGCGGCCCGGCGTCGGTGCCGTAAGGGACGGCCATGACGCGGCGCGGCCCGGCGACCGGTTCGGCGGCGCGGAGCAGGCGGGCGACAAGTTCCTCCGAGCCGGCCGGATCGAGTGCGGGTGCGCTGAGCCAAGGATCGCCGAAGGAGAAGGCCACCCGGTCGCCGACGTGCTGGCGCAGATAGGTGAGCAGGTCGCCGGCCGCGGCGTCGCCGTCCTCGCCGGGCAGCAAGCGGCGGTCGATCTCGACGCGGCAGCGGTCGGGTACGGTGTTGACGCTGACACCGCCTTCGATGCGGCCGACGCTGAGCGTGGCCGGCCCAAGCAGCGGATCGACGCGGCCCGCCCGCAGCTCGTCCGCGAAGCGCTCGACGTGCGGTAAGAGAGCGGCCATGTGGTAAATGGCGTTGACGCCGAGTTCCGGCCGTGAGCTATGGCAGGATCGGCCGGTGGTAAGCAAATCCCAGCGGACGGCCCCTTTGTGGGCGTGTACCACGTCTAGGCCCGTCGGCTCGGCCACCACGGCTTCGAGCGGCCCCTGGCTTTCGCCGCGCAGGTCCGTTTTCGCCAGCCGTTGTACGCCGAGAAAGGTGAACTCTTCGTCCACGGTGCAAGCCATCACGACGCGCGCGGCGCCGGCCGGCTTCTCGCGGACGATGCGGGCGAAAGCCGTCAGCATGGCCGCCATGCCGCCTTTCACGTCGCAGGCGCCGCGGCCGTAGAGCCGGCCGTCCTCGACGCGGGCGCCAAAAGGATCGATGGTCATGCCGTCGGTGGGCACCGTGTCCTGATGCACTTCGAGAACGAGGGTACGCTTCGCGTCAGGCGGCTCGTACCAGGCGAGAATGTTGTCGCGCTTTGGGGCGACCGTTTGCCTTTCCCAACGGACGCCGAGGCCGCGGAAGAAGTCTTCCAGGTAGCCGGTGACGCGGGCTTCGAGGAAGTCCGGCCCCGTAAGATCGCGGCCCATCGGGTTGACGCTGGGGAGCGCCACAAGGTCGCGCAGTAGCCGGGTGGTTTCATTCATGGAACACCAGATTTTAGCCGCGACGCGAAGCGGAGCGCGTGACGCTCACGCGCTCCGCTTCGCGTCGCGGCTAAACGGAGTTACCTTACACATTCAGTAGCTTGCACGCCTCGGCGTAACCCGGGGCGGGCCGGCCGTACTCGCTGGCGGTAACGCGGGCCAGGGCGACCAGCTGCCGCCACCGGAAAGCCGGCCGCGTCGCCGCGAACTCCTCCGATGTAGTGCGGTAGTACTTCTCCGCGTGCAGCGCCCCGTCCTCGCTGACGGCGAAACGCAACAGCAGGTCGAACACCGGACGTTCCGGATGGCCTTCCTCGCCGTAACGCTGAATCAAGGCACATGCCGTCGCCTGATCCTTGTTCTTAATGGCCGCCTCGGCTCCCGCCAACAGGGCGCCGGCGTCGCCGGCTTTCACCTTCTCGCGAGCTTCGGCGCGCGGATACGGCTCCCATTTGAGGAAGTCGCCGCCGCGGTCGGTGCGGTCGAAGGCGCACTGGTAGGCGCCTAGGATCAGGCAAGCGACGGCGTTGGCGGGGTCGGAATAGCGGGCCATGTTGCGCCAGGCGTTGGCCGAGTCGCAGGCGTGGACGCCGATGCCGTCGCCATGGACGCTGCCGATCGGCTTGGCGTCGTTGGCCGCCTTGGGCCGGCCGTTGTCGCGCAGGACGAGTTGGTTGGCCGCCAGCGCCAGGCTCTCGCCGATCGCGTCGGGCGACATTCCCTCGGCAAAAGCAGCCGCCACGGCGTCGGCGGCCTGCTCCGGTGTAGAACTGAAAATGGTCTTACTCATCTGATCGATCCAGGCGTCCTCGGCCGGTTTTGTGCCGAGGGTGCGGCCGACAAGTTTGTACTGGTCCAGCAGCTTCGGCAGCACCACGTGGGCGGCGGGTCGCGTGTTGGCTTCCGGGTTGGCCGACAGGTTCTTGGCGCAGTAATGCACCGACTGGCGCAGCAGCGTCTGGGCGTGTTCCATGCCGATGATGCCGAGCAGATCCCAGGCGCGGGCCGGCAGGACGACGCGGTGGACGTCCAGTTCCTCCTGCACGGAGGGCAGAAGTTGGTTGAAGGCGTCTTCCGGTTTGCCACGGCTGATGGCGACGAAGATCTGGTCGGCGCCGCCTATGTCCTTGCGGTCCACGGCCTCGCGTAGCACGTCGGCGCCGGATTTGCCAGCGGGCAGCTCCGCCGGCTTGATGGGGCGGAGGGCGTCGTGGTCGTGGCCGCCGCCGTGACCCTGAAGGCAGGTGCTGTTGCGATAGAGGACTTTGAAGATCGGCAGAGGACGCCTTTCTTCGGGCAACTCCTTCGACATGTGGTAGGCCGGGGCGATGGCCATCATGGTGTGGAAGGCGGTGTAGTCCTCACCGCCGAAGGCGCGGGCGTTGGCGAGGGCGGCGACGGTGGTGAGCTGGGTCAGGTCGGCGCCGTTGCGGAGACGTTCGACCAACAGCGGCAGAAGTTTATCCGGGGCGGTCTCCTGCATGAGCGCGACGAGCGGCTCCAGTTTGCCGAAGGACAGTCTTTCGGGCGCGTCGTCGGCGCGAGCGCGGCCTGGGAACAGATCGGCGGCCAGAACGGGGCCGACGCTGGCGATGAGCATTCCACGGCCCACGTCCGTCAGGAAGGCTCGGCGGTTGGGTTGCATGAGATTCGTCCTCCGCGAGGAGAGTGCGATCCGCCGGCGCCTCGCCCCGCCGACGGAATGAGAACGGGAGTGTGAAGGGCCGGTCACACTGTTAAGGTTAACCGTCAGTGTAACGCGCATCGGGGGTTTCCGCCAAAGGAAAACGATCTCACCGCAGAGAACGCGGAGAGCGCGGAGAAAG
>DHJA01000174.1:5277-7897 GCA_002404095.1 Planctomycetaceae bacterium UBA4732
CTTTCTCCGCGCTCTCCGCGTTCTTTGCGGTGAGATTATCTGTTCGTGCCCGGCGCCTGATTTGCTTGCTGGCCGTTGGCACCGTTATCAAAAGGGGCATGACGCATGACTCGCCAAGACTGGTGGACTCTATTGAAAGAAACAGGCAGCGGTTGGGTCGCGGACAAGGTGCCGCGCTTGGCGGCCGCGCTGGCGTTTTACACCATTCTCTCGGCCGCGCCGTTGCTGGTGGTGGCGCTGTCGATTGCTGGCATGGTCTTCGGCAAGGCGGCCGTCGAAGGCCAGATGGTGGAACAAATGCGCGGGCTGGTCGGCGAAGAGGGCGGCAAGGTGATTCAGTCGATGATCGCCTCGGCCAGCGGACCCGGTTCCGGCGTGGCGATGGTGATTGGCGTGGTCATGTTGCTGCTTGGCGCGTCGGGCGTCTTCGCGGAGTTACAGGATGCGCTCAATACGATTTGGAAGGCGGCGCCGAAACAAGGCGCGGGTTGGCTCGGTATGATCCGTGATCGCCTCTTTTCGGTGGCGATGGTGTTCGGCGTAGCGTTTCTGCTTCTGGTGACGTTAGTCATCAGTACCGTGTTGGCGGCGCTGACCCGGTACGCGGGGTTGGAAGGGATCGGCATCGTCGGACAGATTGTGGACTTTTTGGTCTCCGTTATCGTCGTAACGCTGCTGTTCGCGATGATGTACAAAATCCTGCCGGACGTGAAAATCGCTTGGGGCGACGTGTGGGTCGGGGCAATCGTGACGGCGTTCCTGTTCACGATCGGCAAACTGCTGATCGGGCTGTACCTGGGCCACGCCAGCGTCGGGTCGGCGTATGGGGCGGCGGGTTCGCTGGTGGTATTCGTGGTCTGGGTGTTCTACTCCGGGCAGATCTTGTTTCTCGGGGCGGAATTCACCAAGGCATACGCCAATCGGTTGGGCAGTCGCCACCGGCCGGCGGAATAAGTGGAATCCCCCGAACGCGGACGGTACAACTAAGGTATCTGCCGCGGTCACGCCCGCCGCGCCGTTTCCGCGTTCGATTTCGGATGGCTCAAATGCCGCGCGTTGCCTGGATAGGTCTACCGCTCGTCCTCTTTTCCTTCCCGCTCGTCGGACGAGCCGACGACCAGCCGCTTCCGGCCGACGTACTTGCTTTGCAGGACCGTATCCAAAAGACCATCGAACGAGCCGAGCCGTCCATCGCCTGCATCCTCGTTTCGCGCAGCGACGATTACAAACGCTTCAACGCGGCCCCTCCCGATGAAGACTCCGGCAAACTCGGCCGCTTCGACGGCTCTCCTTATATGCGCCCACTCGGTTTTAACGGCGGCGATAGGGAAGCCGAAGCGCGGCGCCGTCTCATCAAGACGACGCTGGACCTGAGCGATCCCGATGTAGTTCCGGAATCATACGGCAGCGGCGTGGTAATCGACGCCGAGAATGGACTGGTTCTGACAATGGCCCACGTCATTCACGACGCCACGAAAATCTACGTCCGCCTGCCTGGCGGTCGCGGCAGCTGGGCCGATGTCCATGCGGCCGACCCGCGCAGCGACTTGGCCGTGCTGCGCCTGCTCGACCCGCCAGCCGGCCTCAAGGCGGTCAAGCGCGGCGACGGTTCGCGCTTGCGCAAGGGGCAATTCGTGTTGTGTCTGGCCAACCCGTTCGCGGCTGGCTTCCGCGACGGCAGCCCGAGCGCCTCGTGGGGCATCGTCAGCAACTTGCAACGGCGCGTCTACGGCGTCACCAGCGAGATGGAGCGGCCGGGCGTCAAGCCAACGCTGCATCATTACGGGACGCTCATCCAGACCGATGTGCGTTTGGCATTGGGTTGCAGCGGCGGGGCGTTGCTCAACCTGGACGGCGAGTTGATCGGCGTGACGACGGCGCAGGCGGCGTTGGCCGGCAGCGAGGCGCCTGGCGGTTACGCGGTGCCGCTCGACGTTCCCATGAAGCGGATTATTGAGGTGTTGATGCGCGGCGACGAGGTCGAGTACGGCTTTCTCGGCGTGGAATTCAATAAGGACGCGCCGCCGGGTCGGGGCGTCCTTGTGACGGGAGTAGAAGAGGAGTCGCCGGCCGATCGAGCGGGCCTGAAGCGCCGCGACACGATCACGGCCATTAACGGCAATCCGGTACGCGACAAGGACGATCTCTATTTGCAAATTGGCCTCTGTCTGGCCGGCAGCACGGCGCGCGTCGAGGCGACCGGCCCGGACGGACGCTCCAGAGCAGTTCAGGTCACGATGGCCAAATCGTACACGCCGGGCAAAGCAATCGCCTCGCGCCGGCCGGCGCCGCGCGGCGGTATGCGCGTGGACTACCCGAGCATCCTGGGCCAACGCCTCGGCCTCCAACGTATTCCGGAAGGGGTGGCGATCCGTGAAATCGTGCCGGGCGGCGCGGCAGACAAGGCCCGCCTCAAAGTGGATACTGTGATTACGCAAGTCGATGGCCGGGCCGTGACGACGCCGGCCGAGTTCTACGACGCGATGGCCAAAGCCGTCGGCCCTGTCGAGTTGACCGTCCTCAACCAGGAAAATCGGCAAGACCGTGTCACCATTGATCCCAAATAAAACCATTTCACCGCGGAGAACGCGGAGAGTGGGGCGCCCGCTCCGCGGGCGCC
>DHJA01000174.1:7934-8649 GCA_002404095.1 Planctomycetaceae bacterium UBA4732
CGCCCGCGGAGCGGGCGCCCCACTATGGACGAGGTATACCCATATTATGCGTTATGCGATCTGTAATGAGACTTTCGAGGGTTGGGAGCATCGGCGCGTCTGTGAGTTCGTTGCCGGCCTTGGCTACCAAGGGTTGGAAGTCGCGCCGTTTACTCTTGCTGGCCGCATCGCCGACGTATCGCCTGAACGGAGGCGCCAACTGCGGCGCCAGGCCGAGGACTGCGGCTTGACGCTTCTCGGCCTTCATTGGCTGCTCGCGCGCACCGAAGGTTTGCAACTCACTTCGCCCGACGCCTCCGTCCGTCAGGCGACTGCCGACTATCTCGGAGAACTGGCGCGTTGTTGCGCCGATCTTGGCGGCGATGTACTCGTTTTCGGGTCGCCCGCTCAACGCCGCATCCCTGCCGGCGCCACAAAAGCGCAAGCCGCCGATTACGCCGTTGATACCTTCCGCCGCGCCCGCGCCGCCATTGCCGACGCAGGCGTCCGTCTCTGCCTGGAACCGCTTGCCCCACCGGAAGCCGACTTCATCAACAGCTGCGTCGAAGCCGTCGAAATTCTCGACCGCCTCGACGACCCCCATTTTGTCCTTCACCTGGATGTCAAGGCGATGTCAGCCGAGCAGACGCCGGTTTGCGACTTGATTCGCCGTTACGCCGGCCGCACCGGCCACTTCCACGCCAACGACCCCAACCTGCGCGGCCCCGGCTTCGGC
>DHJA01000174.1:8802-9003 GCA_002404095.1 Planctomycetaceae bacterium UBA4732
TTTTTCAGGCGCTGCGCGAAGCCGGCTACGCGGGGTGGGTGTCGGTTGAGGTCTTCGACTATTCGCCCGACCCGGAAACCATCGCCCGCAACAGCCTGCGGTATATGCGCGAATGCGAAGGCGGCCCGCGGTAGCGTCTCGATTTGGCGAGCCGGGGGCGTACTGGCTCTTATACACATCTCCGAGCCCACGAGGCTCCTG
>DHJA01000195.1:0-7481 GCA_002404095.1 Planctomycetaceae bacterium UBA4732
CATCGACAGGGGGGCGCTGTAGTACTAAGTAGCGCATGCAGAAGTCGGAATACGGAATGAAAACCAAGTCGTGTTGATTCCGCATTACTCGCCGTCGGGCCGCACATCGTCCGGGGCGTCCGGGTCGGTTCGTGCGGAAGTCCATATTCCACGCCCGTTGAAAAACACGGAGGCCAGGCTGGCCGACAGCGTGAGCAGCAAAAGCCCCGTCCCCGGCCGGCCGCCCCACCGCGCCAGCCCGACCAACGACAGCACGACCCCCACGCCGAACATCAGCACCGACAGCCGTCGGTGAAAGCGGCCGACGTCCGTCTCGGCCCAGGCCGCCAGTGGACGGTAGATGTGTCGCCCCTCGTCGTGCGGCGTGCAGGACGGCTTTGCGGGGCAGTCATTACACCTCGACGCCGGCGCCCGGTAGACCGCCATGCGATTGTCCGGCTCGATCACGTGCAGTGACAGCCGCTCCCCTTGCGGACAGCGGTAGTGGTCTTCCTCCGAGTCGTACTCGAACCCCCGCTCCGCGTACAGCCGCGCCCGCGCGAAGTGCATCTTGGCCAGCCTCTCGCACAGCCGTGCCCCGACGAGAACCGTGACCACATAGCCCAGGATCAGCCATGCCTCCAGGTCGCCCGGTAGGCTGAGGAGCAAGGAAACCATGTTCACGTCGCGCCTCCTTCGTGCCGCCGTTACGGGGCCGTCGGGCCGGGTGCGACCTCGGTGAACAGCGGGCTTTCCACTGCCGAGCCGGGGGCGGCCGCCGGCGTCGTCGCCCGAGATGGCCGTAGGAGCGAGACAGCCGTCAGGTAGACCAGCGGCACGACGCTGGCGATGAACAGCACGTCGCCCGGCAGCCGCACCCACTCGATGATGGCGTGAGCGTTGAAGAAGTCAATGGAACGGGCGTGCCAGTAGCCGTTGGCCACGGAGTCGCCAAGCTGAAGTACGCCGAGCGGGAACAGGTTGGCGAACACCATCCACGCCAGCCCCAAATTCAGCGCCCAGAACGAGAAGGCCACCAGCCGTTCGCTCCAGTCCTCCGGCCGCAGCAGGTAACGCAGGCAGAAAACCATCAGGCTGATAGCCAACATGCCGTACACGCCCATCATGGCGGCGTGGGCGTGGTTGGCCGTCAACTGGGTGCCGATCTCATAGTAGCTGACGACCGGCAGGTTGATGAGGAAGCCGAACACGCCCGCCCCCAGAAAGTTCCAGAAGCCGACCGACGCCAGGTAGAGTACAGCCCAGCGGTGTGGGAACTGCGTGCCACCGCCCTGAACCTCCTGCCGCGCCCCCAGGTGGAGGAAGCTCCAGGCTTCCACGGTCAAGAACGTCAGCGGGATCACCTCCGCGGCCGAGAAGAAGGCGCCCAGGGCCATGTGGATGGCGGGCGTACCGCTGAAGTAGAGGTGGTGCATGGTGCCGACCACGCCGCCGACCGAGTAGAGCAGGGCGTCGAAGTAGATCACGCGCGTCGCCGTCTTCTCCGAGACGATGCCCAGCAGGACGAAGATGTAGGCCACCATAATTGTCGTAAATAGTTCCAGAAAGTCCTCGACCCACAGGTGGACGACCCAGAATCGCCAGAAGTCGGCGATGGCGAAGTTGGTGTGTGACTGGTTGACTAGGCCGACGGCATAGAACAGCGGGATCGACAAAGCGCTATAGAAGAATAAATAGGGCAGGTTGCCCCGGCTCTCCCCGGCCAGACGCGAGCGCAGCCCGCGGTAGAGGATGAGGCACCACAGGACTAGGCCGCCGACAAGGAGTATTTGCCACAGCCGGCCGAGGTCGAGGTACTCCCAGCCTTGAGCGCCGAACATGGGCTTGAGGTCGGTGCGGAGCCAGCCCTTGTAGCTGGCCGCCTCGCCGGCCATGCTGCCAACCACGACAACGACCAGCGCTCCCAAGAGGACAAACGACAGGAGACGTTGGCCGCGCGGCTCCCGGCCGGCGATCAGGGGGGCGAGGAAGATACCGGCGGCCAGGAAGGCGGTGGCAACGAAGAAGAGAGCCAGTTGCAGATGCCATGTGCGCGTGAGGTTGTAAGGCAGCCACTGCGGCAGGTCCAAGCCGAAGAAGCTGCCGTTATCGGCGTGGTAATGGGCCGTCGCCCCGCCCAGCAGTGTCTGTACCAGGAAGAGGGCGGCGACGATGAAGAAGTACCAGGCCGTGGACCGCTGGGCCGGCGTCAGCGGCACGTCGCCCGGCGGCAGGAAGCGCAGCCGGCGCTCTTCCGCGCTGTGCCAGCCCAGTAGGTGGGAGTAGCGGCCGAAGAGGCCCATCACTAGGCCGATGCCGCCCAGCAGCGCCACTATGGACAGCGTACTCCAGACCACGGCCTCCCCGGTGAGCTGGTTGCCCACCAGTGGTTCGGGCGGCCAGTTGTTGGTGTAGGAGTACGGCCGGCCGGGGCGGCGCGCCGAAGCCGTCCAGGCCGTCCAGGCGATGAAAGCGGTGATCTGACGGATCTCAGCGGGGTCGGGGATGGCCCCCGGCCCCATGCCCGCGCCGCTGCGCTTGCGGTTGAGGATTTCATCTTCGTAGTGGCCGCGCAGCGTCTCGAAGGCGCGGACTTGCCCGTCAGTCCACGTTAGGGCGTCGGCGGCGGGGTCGAAGCGGTTGGCCTGAAGTTCCTGCTGGACTTTGGCCTTAGCCTCGGCCGTGTCGCCATAGGTCTTCGCCATTTCCTCGGCCTCGCGGTGGAGGTAGTCGGCGGTGAAGTCGGGGCCGAGGTAGGCGCCGTGGCCGTAGATGGAGCCATACTCCATCAGGCCGTAGGTCAGGAACACCTCCTGGCCGTGCAACACGTCCTCGCCCGTGAATACCGTTTCGCCGGTCTTCTCGGATACCACCTTCGCCGGGATAGGAGCGTGGTCCTGGTAGACGCGCAGGGCCAGGTAGCCCAAGACCGTGAAGCCGAACACGAAGGTGAGGATCACTCCCTGAAGCCATAGCGGGGAGATCACCATCGGCCGCCGTTGTCCGTTCGTCATTGCAGTGCCTCATGTGCGCGTTATTCTAGGTGGACTTTGACCGCCGCCGAAGCCGGAGAATGCAGGATGCTTGGGATAATTAAACTCCCCTTTATACCAAAGCTCGTTCCCACGGCCCCCTGGCGGTGCTTTACAGCGTATGATCCTGCTCGCCATTTGCATAGTCCTTGACCGACTCTCTTGTAGTGCTTTCGGTCGTGATGCTTTTATTGGGTTCGCCTTTGCTCGTCGGGCGATGTGCTGGTAGACTGCGGGTAGCGAACCCTTTGTGGAGCTTGAACATGAGCTTGACCTGCCAAGAACTCAAGACCGCCATCTCGCGCCTGCCTGCCGACGAACGGGCCGAATTGGCCCAATTCCTACTGCGCTCGCTCGACGAGCAGGATGACGAAGGGGCGCGGGCCGAGTGGCTCGCCTTGGCCGAGCAGCGCATGGCGGAAGTCCGATCTGGCAAGGTCGTTGGCATCCCGGCGGAAGAGGTCCTGAAAAACCTGCTGGAGCCGAGAGGATGAAGCCCGTCGACTTCCACCCGGACGCCGCCGAGGAAGCGCGTGAGACCGCCGCCCATTACGAAGGCATCCGGGCTGGGCTTGGCGCCGACTTTCGGGCCGAGTTGGACGCGGCGCTTGCACGGATTGCGAACAACCCGTTGATATACGCGGCGGAATCGCGAGCGATACGCGTCTGCCCCCTGCATAACTTTCCATACTCGGTCTTCTACGAGAACTTGGCCGACCGGGTCTGGGTGGCCGCGATAGGTCAGCATCGTCGTCGCCCTGGGTACTGGCGACGCCGACGCCCGAGTTGACAAGCGGCAGATCCGAACCAGCTTCTGCGCATGCACGGGAACTCGACTCATGGGCCTGCTTTTGCTCCGGGTGTGCATCGCCGGGCATGGCGGTTGCGCATGGGAAAGCCGAGGGGGCCTTCGGTGGGGGAGGGAAGGCGGCATGGGGTACGCTCTGGGATGAAGAGGTTCTTGGAGGATAGGGGGCGCGATGCTTGTGGTGGAGGGGACATTCGCCGGCAAGCGGCTTTGGGCATAGGAAAGGAGAAGGCGACACAATCTGATCCATCAACGCCGCGTGGCGTAGACCGCGTTGGCCTGTAATCTCGCATCTGGCTGCGACGCCAGAGTCCTTATGGCGGGGAATGCACGCGCGCTGCGTGCTGCCTCTCTGGGACAGGCGCTTCCCCTGGTAGACGTGGGGATGACACGCGAACTCATGCCTGCCGCGAGTTCCGGGCAAGGGCATGTCCGGGCAGGCAGAGGTCTACCGACCCCTTGCAGACGGGGAGATCGTCTGCACGTCTCCCAGCCTCGGATCGACAGTCGGGGCTGGCGGTATCGTCAACGCCAGGTCAAACAGGCTGGCCGTGCCTATACTAAACGGCGGTCCACCTTGCCCAACCGGGGGCAAGCCATCGGTCGATGGTCCGGGTTCGAGTCCCGGCAAGGTGGCTCTGGGATTGCGGTACGGATGTACCAGGATCGGTTTGCTCGGAATAGCGCGCCGGCACCGCTGATATGCTGACCGGTGGCGTTGATATGCTGACCGGCGGGCTTGATATGCTGACCGGGCCGGTCAGCATACTCACCAGTTAGCCGGTCGAGTTCCGAGCCTGCGGAAACGTCAACTTCATCGAACTCGTCCATCAAGGGAGGCTGCCATGGCTTTTTCGCTGACTTACGCCTTTGGTCGAATGGGAAGACATATCAGACAGATTTCCGGCGACGCCAGGGCTTTTGTCGGTGCAAAGTTCCGCGATCTCGACCCAAGTCGATTACGGGATTATTTGTTCGCGCAGTACTTCGCAATAGACATGACGCTATTCAAGGTCTTTTGCAACGACGAGCCCAGAGATCCTCTTTATTCAATCCATAAGAAGTATGCCGACAAGCTACTCGCTGCTACGGAGTCCGACTTTCGCCATTTGGGCCTCGCCTACGCTTTCAGTTTGCTCGCCGGTCAGCCCCTAACAAGTGCGACTGAGGCAGAGATTGCCGGCAGAATCAATATCTTGCATGCTATTTCGTATATTTATGATGGAAGCCAGCCGCCCCAACTTTGGATTTCCCTCGTTCTTAAGCCGGACGATTCAATGATCGCCGCCGCCTTGTGCTACGATATTGGTAAAGCTCTGCAACTGGACCCTCGCGACAAAACCGCGTTTTCCAATGATTGGTTATCCTTGGTGCCGGGTATTATCGCAGGCACAAAAACGCTTCTAACCCGTGAACGGCCTTCGAAAGAGGACTGGACCAAAACTGCCGCGACGATGATAGAGAGCGTTGATTTCGGCGGCGCGCAGCATTAGCCCGGCCAGCTCCCCAACGAGGTATCTCCATGAGCGAGGCACCCAAGCCATGTTACCTTCTGTTCACAAGGGATGGGTCGGGGCAATTCCCGATGTATCGTACAACCGAAGGCAAGGTGGCTTTGATGATGTTCAAAACCCGCGAAACGGCTCGTGCCTTTATCGACGGCAAAGGGATGTCGAACGAATGGCAGGTGGAGGAATACTCGCAGACGCGCTTTGTGGATTGGGTTCGGGACGCCGTGAAGCGCCAGGGAGCTTCTGAGCTTGCCGTTGACCCTGACGCAGCGACATCAACCACGGATGCGAAGGTAATCCCAATCATACCGTTTCTGATCGAACTGGAGGGAGGGTAGAAGTCGTGTCAGTTCATTTTATCGTTTTGAGAGATCAACGAACTGAACCGACACAGTTTTCCCGCCCAGCGAAGCACAGGGGGGGCATCACGGTGAAACCATGTGGGAGGTTTCGCCCCCGCTTCCGTGGCGGGATTACATCAGGGACTTCGCTCCCTCTGCCGTGGTGCCCTCATGAGAGAGGCAAGGCCGATGCTGAATGGAAACAACGGAGAGCAACCACGGGAGACGATCCGCCGCTACCTCGCCACGGGGTTCTACAAGCACCACCTGTCAATGTACAAGAAGCGGCCAATCTACTGGCTATTCTCCAGCGGCAAGCAGCGGGCCTTCCAGTGCCTCGTCTACCTTCACCGCTACCACGAAGGCACCCTGGCCCGGATGCGCACCGAATACGTCATCCCGCTCCAGGGCCAGATCGCCGCCCGGATCGAACAACAGGAAGGCGACAAGGCCAAGGCGACCAGCACGAGCCATCGCAGGAAGCTCCAGAAGGAACAGGACGACCTCAAGAAGCAGCAGGCCGAACTGCTGACCTTCGAGGAAAAGCTGAAGCACGCCGCTGACCAGAAGATCAGCCTCGATCTCGATGACGGCGTGAAGGTGAACTACGGCAAGTTCGGCGACCTGTTGGCCGAGGCGAAGGCCATCACGGGCGGAAAGGATGAGGAGTAGAGCATGGCCGAAATCTCGCTCGATAATCCGTACTTCAAAGAGCTTGCCGACGAGCATCGAACATGGCTGGCTTCCTTCGATGCTCGCCATCGTGATGATTGGGAGCGGCTGCTTAATGGAAATGTCGAGGCTGCATGTTGCGAGGTGGCTGTGCGGCGACTATTGGAGTCGTTCGGCGTTGCGGTCGAACCCAATGAGCAATTGAGGGCAGATGGGGGTGGGCCTGACTTTCGGTGTGAAAGGAATGGGACGCACTTCTACACGGAAGTTACCTGCGTTCTTTGTGCCACGGCGACTTCAAGAACTGGAATCTCCGAGGAACCAAGCGGCTTCGCTCCATTCGCCCCCTTCGGCATGACCGAGGCCATCTTTAGCGAGTGTGTTGGCAAGGCAAAGCAATGTCGGGACATGGACGCCCCCACGATTGTTGCTGTGGGAACATTTCACAGCTTCGCTGCGATGACTTGCTTCAAAAAAGTGATCGTGTCGTCCGTGCTAACTGGCAAGACGCAAATGGCCTGGAACATCGACATCAGCACCGGACAGCAAGCTGGAGAGACGTATCAACTCACCGAACTAAAGAAGGCAGCGTTCCTGAAACCGGACCCGCAGCAAGAAGTCGGTTTTGCACGAAGTTCGATTTCTGGCCTGCTGCTATGTGGTCTTGGAGTCTCACGATGCTTGGGCGTACTACATCCGAACCCGGCCCGATCCTTCGATCCGACCATTCTGCAAAGTGTTGAGTTCGGTCGAGTGGAGTTAGACCGTGCCTCACGGCAGTTACAAGTCAGATGGCCGAATGGTGGTGACGAATGAGCGACCTCAACCAGATTCACACGGCGCTGGAACGCCTCTTCAACGAGGAAGGGCAGCGTATCGTCTTTTGGAATGATCCCGACCGGGAGTTCCAGAATACGCTGCCGTTTATCATGCTCGATGGCGTGACCACGCTGCGGCTCGATGAGGTCGGGGCGCTCGAAGCCAAAATCCGCCTGGAGCGGGACGACCCCAATGGCAAGTTCCTCTTGTACGCCCCGACCGAAGAACCCGACTACGAAGACGACTGGCTGCTCGACATCCGGCTCTACAGCCGCAGCTTCCGGGCGGACAAGAGAGAAAAGGGGACAGCGTAGATTTT
>DHJA01000195.1:7695-21873 GCA_002404095.1 Planctomycetaceae bacterium UBA4732
GGGACAGCGTAGATTTTGGTTGCTTTGTATCCCTGATCTACGCTGTCCCCTCATCGGCCCTCCCCTATCTGGCCTTGCGCTTGCAAAGACGAGCACAGAGATGAAACCATCCTGAAAGTAGCGGGGACTGCGACCGTGACGAAGGAGAAACAAGACAGGAACGCACTCCAAGGCGCCGTCAAGAATGGCCAAATTGTTCTCGATGAGCCGGCCGAGCTGCCCGAAGGCTCACGGGTCGAGGTGTTCCCGGTCGAGGCGGCCCGGCCCACGCTCGGCATGCGCGAGGAAGATTGGCCGACGACGCCGGAAGGTATCGCCGCGTTGTTGGCGCGGATGGATCAGGTCGAGCCTGGGTGGCGCTCACCGGAAGACGACGCCGCGCGGCGGGCGACCTTACGCGCGCAGAAGGACGTCGAGAAGGCCCGCTTCTTTGAGGACGCCGATGCGTTGGGGAGGATGTGGGAATGACTCGGTTCCTGCTCGACGCCGGCAGTGCTGGGGATTCCATCAACCGCCGCCGCGACGTCTGATGTCTATTCCGCACCCACAGCGGAGCCAGTTCGTCCGGTCGTGAGCGAGGTGGATCATGGAACTCGAAGGCATGGTTCATAATGACGTCATCGTGCTGGACGACGCGACGGCATTGCCTGAGGGAACGCGCGTACGCATCACCCCGGCGACGCCCGAAAAGCCAAGACCATTCGGCGAACGCTTCGCTCAGTTAAAGGGCGCCTATTCAGCGCGTCGCCGGAGCTTATAGGCTTCGGCGGTAGGACTTATCGGCGGCGCTCCAAAAACACGAGCGCGATGTTGGGGCAGCTCTTGGAACAGTTTCGGAGGGAGGGGGCCAAAACGCCTGCCTACTTCGAGAGGCACACCCAGCCGCGCTCGCTCCGCACCTCGTTGATCGTCACCACGCCGTCGTCCGTTATTTCAGGTGGACTTTGCAGACCCGTTTTTAGCGCAGCAGGCGTGTAACCAGAAGCGAGGCGTCTTCGATCCCGCGTAGGGCGTGCGTCTCGCCGGCGGGAAGGTAGAGCAGGTCGCCGGCCGTCAGTTCGATGACGGTTTCTCCGACCGTGAACGCGACGCGGCCTTCCAGGCATTGGACCGTGGCTTCGCCGCTGGCCCGGTGTGGCGCGATCTCCTTGCCGGCGGGCAGCACCAGCCGAACGACTTGCAGCGCGTCCGTCTTGAAGAGGGAAGATTTGTTCGTTGTCGCCAGGACGGCGCCGAGCGGGCGGACGCTGACCACGTCCCCGGCCTTCGGATTCGGAATTGTCATGATCGCTTCTCCATTGTTGTCGGGCGAGGTCCGCTAATGATAACAGCCAGCGGGGGTCGCTGGTGTGACCCATGATCGCGGCCGGCCAAGTCTCAAGCCGCCGAAGACATACCGCCCGTTCCCTGTCTATCACACAGGCGTCCACGAAGACGACCACCTCGGCGCCGGCAAGCGCCGCCGCCAACTCAGGCGTCAATGGGTGGACGGCAAGGCCATCGACCGGGTCGCGTGCATGTCCGGGTCGGCGAGCAGCGCCTCAATGAACTCGGTCGCGGCCAGGATCTCGATCAGGCGCGCGTAGTTGTAGAAGAATGACTCCTTCACCGCCGTCCGTGAAACCGATCCGTCAAGCCGTCTTGCGTGGATTGCAATCCCTGTGCCGGTTCGGGAGAAGGGCGTGAACTACAAGCCCAGAGCGCAAGCGACGGGTTTCGACTAAACCCGTCGCTTGCGCTCCGGGCTTGTAAGCAAAAAGTTACTACTTCTTAAGGGTTTCGTCGCGCCGCCCGAGCGCGGTCGCGGCCCTGGAGCGCCAGCCCGTTCTTGGGATTGAGCGCCAGCGCTTGATCGAAGTCTTTTAGAGCCGCCGCCACGTCGCTCTTTTGCCATTCGGCGTCACCTCGACAGCGGTGCGCTTCGGAGAGGTACTCGTCGAACTGGAGCGCCCGCGAATAGTCCGCGATCGCCAACTCCAAATCGCCTTTTTGTGCATAAATCTGTCCGCGATAGAGGTAAGCGCACGGCAGCTGGCGGTCCAGCCATACCGCGTCATCGCAATCCTTTTGCGCTTTAACCAGATCGCCTAAGAGGCGATAGGCATTGCCGCGCACTGCATAAGCCATCGCGCTTTGCGGGTCGGCTGCCAGAGCGGCGTCACAGTCGGCCACGGCCTTTCGCTGCTCGCCCTTGCGGCTCAGAGCCGCCGCGCGCCAGATGTAAGCGGACGAAAGTTTCGAGTTTAGTTCGATGGCGCGGCCGCAGTCGCGCGCCGCGCCATCGTCGTCCCCCTGAAGGTAAAATGTTCGCCCTTGCTCGCACCACGCCGGGGCATAATGGGCGTCCAGCCGTAGGGCGGCTTCAAAGTCGGCGTGCGCGCGCATGTACTGTCGCGCCTTGAGAAACACCACCCCACGCTGGACCAGCGCGGCGGCGCTTGCCGGCTCCCAGCGCAAGCGGTTTTCGTTGAGGAAGGCCCGCACTTCGTCCAAAGTCAAGCCGAACGCGACTTGCTGCTGCGGCCCGGTTTTCCCCGTGACGACGCCTACTAGTTCGGCGTGTTCGTTCAGCAGCGGCCCGCCACCATCGCCTTCCGTCAACGGCGCCTGCACGATCAGGACCGCTGGGTCGGGGCTTTCCGTCGTCTGCCCCAGGTTGGCTCGGGCCAGCTGGCGCACCGCGCAAGCCGTGTACACCCACAGCACGTCCAGGCGATTGGGGTTGCTCAGGGCGTGTAAAGAATCGCCCGGCACCGGCGAGTCCATGGCGAAGCGAGCTTCCACCGCGGACTCGGGCACGGACTCCAATTCCAGCACAGCAAGGTTGCGGCGAGCGTCGGCCGCCAGCACCGTCCCCGTCGTCAGAGCGCCTTTCTCTTTCAACCGGCGCGGCTCGTCGCGGTAGGCGGCGGCGTCCGATACGACCGTGCTGCCCTGATAAATCGGAAAGACTACATCGACCGTCTCGTGTTTGCCAACCGCTTCCGCCGTCGTCAGCAGCAGTCGGCGCGATCGGTCGAACAGCCAGCCGGAGAAACGCCGCTCGCGGTCGGTTCGCACCAGCGCAAACGAACGCAAACCCTGCCGATATACCTCACGCGGCGCGAAGGATTTTGTAATAAAACGGGTCGTAATAGGTTCTATAGGTCTTATAGAACCTATCGGCCCCATAAGAACGCGCACCTCCGCCACATCAATGAAAAGGCCGGCGCCGTGTTCTTCCCACGCCACGGCAGCGGCGACCCCGACTACCTCGCCGCGCTCGTTGACCAGCGGGCCGCCGCTGTCGCCTTCGTTGATCGGCACTTGCGCGGAGACGATGCGGGCGCCCTTTGCCAACTCCTTGCCGTTGCTGAAATAGCCCTTGCGAAGCGTCGTAACCTGACTTATCGCACCGCCCGAATGCACCCAAAGCGAATCCACATCGTAACGACAGCCGACGAGCTGAACACGGTCGCCGGGCCGGGCGCCGTCTTCCGCCAGAGGCAATTCTTCGACGCCCACCGGCAGGGATTCCAGCTCCACGAGCGCGAGGTCCACTTCAGGATTGCGCTTCAATACACGGCCGCGCACCGCAGTGGCGTTGGTGCGAAGTTCCGTCATATGCTCGAAGTAGTAGGCGCGGTCGGTTACGACCGCGCCGCCGGAACGGACGGGAAAGACGATATCGACGGTCTTATTATCGCCGACGACGTGATCGCAGGTGACGAGCAGACGGCGCGGGCGGTCGATGATCCAACCCGTTCCCTTGCCGGCGTCGGGGGAATGCACCCAAGCGACGCCGCGCAGCGTTCGCCGATAGATTTCCGCTTGGGTTAGACGCGCGCCGTCGCGCGCCGGCAGGGAAGAACCGGCCCACGCGGCGCCGATCAGCAGTAGCACCAGCGGCAAACCGCGCAGCCAGGCGGACCTCATAAGACGCACCTCGGCGTTGACTTCTTCTCAACCAAACCAAGGCGGCGACTGGCCGGCCGGCGGCAACTTGACCACACTGACGCTCGTGATATGCGCATGGGCGCGCACCTCTTTCAACGCCTCTTCCGGCGGCGTCCCGTCGAGGTTGAGGACGGCGATGGCGTCGCCGCCCGGCGCCTTGCGGCCGACCGTCATCTGGGCGATGTTCACCTGATGCTTGCCGAATATCGTGCCGATGAACCCGACAAGCCCTGGCACGTCCTGATGCGTGAAAATGAGCATTACGCCATCCATAAAGGCGTCGATATGGAACTGGCCCAATTGCACCAGACGCAGATACTGGCTGCCGAACAGCGTGCCGGCCGCCGTATACGTTTTCTTGTCCGTCTGAACGTCGGCGCGGATCAGGGTGCTAAAATCGCCCGTCTGTGTGCTGGTTTGCTCGACGATTTCGATGCCGCGCTCGGCGGCCAGCAGACGGGCGTTGACGATGTTGACGTTTTGATCGAGGCGATTTTCGAGCAGACCGGCCGCGAAGGCCGCGGTGATGAGCCGGGTCGGCCGGAGCGCGGCGTCGCCGCGAAAGTGCAGTTCGGCCCGTTGGATGGCGCCCTGGCACATCTGGCTGTGCAGCAAGCCCAACCGCCGTGCCATGTCCACATACAGCCGCATTTCCGCCAACTCGGTGGGGTCCACCGCCGCCATGTTGACGGCGAAGCCGACGGCGCCGCGCGACAAATAGTCGATGAGTAATTGCGCCGCCTCCACCGCGACGGAGGTTTGCGCTTCCACCGTGGAGGCGCCGAGGTGCGGTGTTAAAACGACATTAGCCATCTTGAGTAGCGGGTGATCTGCCGGCGGCGGCTCCTGTACGAAAACATCCAAGGCGGCGCCGGCGAGGTGCCCCGAACGAAGACCCTCGGCCAACGCCTCTTCGTTAACGATGCCGCCGCGGGCGCAGTTGATGACGCGGGCGCCCTTGCGCATTAACGCGATTTCACGGGCGCCGATTAAGTTGCGCGTCTCATCGGTCAACGGCGTATGGACGGTAAGGAAATCGACTTGCGGAAGAAGAGAAACGAGATCGGCCGTGGTGTCGATGCCGATTTGCCCGGCTGCGGCTGGGGCGAGGAAAGGGTCGAAGCCCAACACCTTCATATCAAGTCCGGCGGCGCGGCGGGCGACCTCGCGGCCGATGCGTCCGAGGCCGACGACGCCAAGCGTTTTGCCCGCCAGCTGACAGCCGACGAACTTGGTGCGTTGCCACTTCGCGGGAGCGGAACGGACATGGGCGTCGGCGGCGGGGATATGGCGGGCGAGCGCCATGAGCAAGGCGATGGTCTGCTCGGCGGTGCTGAGCGTGTTGCCGCCGGGCGTGTTCATGACGACAACGCCTTTGCGCGTGGCGGCGGCTACGTCAATGTTATCAACGCCGACGCCGGCGCGGGCGATGGCGCGTAGCTTGCCGGGATCTTCGAGAAGCTCGGCGGTGATGGTCGTGCCGCTGCGGACGATAACGCCGTCGGCGCGGCGAAGCGCATCTTGCAAGTCGGCGCCCTTGAGGCCGTCGCGCTCGTCGAGTTCAAAGCCGGCCTGACGCAACAGGTCGAGGCCGGCCGATTCCAGTTTGTCGCTGATGAGGACGCGTGGCATGAACTACCTTTCTTGGGTCTGGATGCTACTCTTCGGCTCCGGCCGCGCGAAGAAGCTCAGCTACGGCTTTACTCTTGGCAAGCTTTAGCGGAGTAGCGTCGCCGTACTCTTTTGCATTAACATCCGCGTTATTGGCAATAAGGAGTTTTACGAGGTCGATTGAGTCTTGTTCTGCCGCTAAATGTAAAGGTGTAATCAGCCACGGATGAATGGGCGTATTTGGACTAAACCGACTGATCGGGCACTTACCAAAAAGATTTCCGCAAGCATTTACTTCGGCCCCACGAGAGATCAGGACTTCGGCCACGGCCCGATGATTATTGTAAGCTGCGGTATGCAAAGGCGTCTGCTCGCAATCGTCGCGTGCATCTACGACCGCTCCATGCTCAAGCAACAACTCCGCGACCTCCTTGCTCCCCGCCCAAGCCGCGTAATGAAGCGGCGTCCCTGTATGTCTACGGCAACTGTTAGTCATCTTTTGATCGACTTTCGCACCATTGTCAAGAAGCAACTCAGCGACGCCCTTGTGGCCTGTATAGGCCGCCCAATGCAGGGCGGTTTGTCCGTCAGAATCTACCGCCTTGACAAACTTTTTGTCTACTATAAGGAGGCGTTCGATTAAGTCCGTTTTCCCCAACCCTGAAGCCGTAAAAATGTCCAGGCGCGCGCCTTTGTCGAGGAGCAACTCGGCCACGTCCGGGTGGCTGTTAAAGACCGCCAGTTCCAGTGCGGTCCCATAGGAACCTCTAGCGTCAACCCTGGCGCCGAAGGCAAGTAGCACCTTGGCCGCCGCTTTGTGACCTTCCTCCGCCGCATAGTGCAGAGGCGTAACGCCGTTGTTCTTGGACCTACTTTGTTCAAGGTTGGCGAGCTTAGGGTCTTGCTCCAGCAGGCGCTTCACCTCGGCGACGTCTCCCTTGCGAGCCGCGTCATGGATGGGTTCGGCTTGGAGCAACGATGCGTCCCAGGCGACCAGCCCTGCCGTCAAAATGATGACGCTCCGAATGAGTCGGCACATGGCAACCTCCTTGCGGACAGGGAATGCGATGGCGAGTCCTCATGACCTCAACCGATCGACCACTTATTCAGCAGGGTTTGTAGCACATCAAGAATTTCCCAGCGAGTCCAGGTTTTGAAGGGCTTCTCGCGTAGCGCATCCGTCCTCCGCGCGGAGCCGCTCAATACGCTGTTGTAGATCTGCAAGAACCATCGGATCGGTGGTCAGGGTTTTGAAGTGTTCAAAGATCTCATAGAGTTTACGACCTTGGCCTGTTTCCTCCGCGGCGCGTCGCTCAATTTCCGCCCAATCGATGTCGGAACCTTTTTCGTCATAGAGCCGTTTGCCCCGTTCGAGATTCGTCGGCACGAACAGCCCGACGATCTCTCCGTTCGGTTCCAGCACTTCCACAGGCTCCATGAAATTACGCAAGTCACTTAACAGGGAACGGTCATCTGCAGTTACTTGGATCATAGCGTCCTTCCTTTCGTTGGCACCCTTTTCCATCATATAGCAATGGAACGCGATGCCGCTACGCCGCGCGCTATCGCCTGTTGCGCCGCTGCCACGCCAGTTCCCACATCAACCGGCCAACCCATCTCCAGCAACACCAGTTCCAGCGCGGCGATCGCGCCTAGCACCTCAAAATAGTCAATATATCCCATGTGGCCCAAGCGCACGATCTTACCCTTGAGCGTATCCTGTCCGCCCGCCAGCTTAAAGCCGTACTGCTTCTCCAGCTTCTTGAGTAGAGCCTCGCCGTCCACCCCCTCCGGCACTTTGAACACCGTCAAACCGTCCACCGGCTGGACTGCGAATAGCTCCAGGCCCAACGCCGACACGCCCGCCCGCGCCGCCGCCGCGACGCGCGCGTGTCGCGCCCAGACGTTTTCGATACCTTCCGCGCGCAGCCGTTTCAGGCTCAGCCTCAACGCCCGGATCAGCGTGATGGCCGGTGTGAACGGCGTGTCGCCGGTCTTGAGGTTGTCGCGGTATTTCTTGAGGTCGAAATAAAAGACTCGCGGCGACGGGTTTTGCTCGATCCGCTGCCACGCCTTGTCGCTGACCGAAACGAACGCCAGGCCCGGCGGCAACATCAGCGCCTTTTGCGACCCGGTTACGTTGACATCGACGCGCCAAGCGTCTGTGCGACATTCCGTCACGCCAAGGCCGCTGATGGAATCCACGAGGAACACGGCCGGCGTCGCGGCGACTTGCTGGCCGAACGCTTCAATGTCGTTGCGTACTCCGGTCGCCGTCTCGCTCAGCGTGGCGGCGACGGCCACGGCGTCGGGATGCTTCGCCAGCGCATCCGCCAGTTGCTCCGGCCGCACGGCTTGGCCGTATGGCGCTGTCACGACGATGGCTTCGAGGCCGAAGGCTTTGCATAGGTGCTTCCACCTTTCGCCCCAGCGTCCGGCGATGAGGCAAATGACCTTGGCCCCCGGCGGCGCACAGTTGGCGATGGCCGCCTCCATGCCGCCCGTGCCGGAACAGGTCAGCGTCAAGACGGGGTTTTTCGTGCAGAAAACGTACTGAAGGTCGTCTTGCACTTCCAATAAAAGCTGGCGAGCCTGGGCGCTGCGGTGATAGAAAACCGGCTTCGCCAACTCCAGGAGCGTTTCCTCGGGGACCGGCGTCGGCCCGGGCGTCAACATGCGTTGCTTCATTCCAGTAAGTCTCATAGGTTCTATAGGTTCTATAAGACTTATAGGACCCATAGGAGTTTGGGTCGAGAATCGCCGACGCGTCACGCAGCCAAGCGCCGCGGCCGCGCCTGGAGGTTAAACAAGCCGAATACGTCATCCTCCGTCAGCCCCAGCGTAATCGGCGGCCCGTTCTGGGCGATCAACTCGTTGAACAACTCGCGTTTCTTCTCCAATATCTCCGCGATTCGGCCTTCGATGGTGTTCGGCGTCACGAACCGTGTGATGAACACCGGCTCCTTTTGACCAATCCGATGGGCGCGATTGATGGCCTGGTCTTCCACGGCCGGGTTCCACCAACGGTCGAACAGAAAGACATAGTTGGTGAACTGGAGGTTCAGGCCGACGCTGCCCGTGCCGTAACTCATCAACAGGACGTGCTTCTTGGGATCGCGTTTGAACAGGTCCAAAATCGGCTGACGGTCCTTGTGCGGCACCTTGCCGTGATAGAGCAGCGGGCTGTATTCGCTCAGCGCTTCCGCGATCTTCTCCAGCGGCTCGACCCACTGCGAGAAGATGATGGCCTTGCGGCCGCTGGCGGCCACCTCCGCCAAATCCGCCTGCATTTGCTCCAATTTGGCGCTCTTGCCCGTGCGCGGGTCGAAATTGCAGATCTGCTTCAGGCGCATTACTAACTCAAAAACGTGCTGCACCGTAATCATCGCCCCCAGATCGTTGAGGTGGACGATGCCTTCTTTCTCGGCCAGTTCATAGGCTTCGCGTTGCTGGGGCGTCAGGTCCGGGAAGGCGTCGCGGTAGATGCGCGGCGGCATGTCCGGCGCCGCTTCCTCTTTCGTCCGCCGCAAAATGGAGTCGCGCGTCAACTCAGGCAGCATCTTCATCGGCGTGTCCGGCGGGATGCGGCCCGGCTCCACAAATGCAAAGATATTGATGAGGTCTTCGATCCGGTTTTCGACGGGCGTTCCGGTCATGGCCCAGCTGCGGTCCCGGTGTAGGCCGCGCGCCGCCTGGGCCGTCTTGGAGTCGCGGCTTTTGATGCGCTGGGCTTCGTCCAAGACCACGACATCGAAATGCACGGACTCATCGCCGGCTTCCGCGGCGTCGCGCGTCAGCAATTCGTAGTTGACTAGCTTGAGCGGGCAGTTGGAAACGCGCCAGGATGCGCGGCGGGTTTCCGTGTCGCCGCCGATCACCTCGAACGGCATGTCTTCGCCCCAGGTGCGCAGCTCGCGCGTCCAGTTGACGACCAATGGCTTGGGACAAACCACAAGCGCGGTGCGAATGAGGCCGGCGTGGAACAGCAGTCGCAGCGCGAGGATGACCTGTAAGGTTTTGCCAAGCCCCATTTCATCGGCCAACAAGGCGGAATGTCGAGGCATGAGAAAAGCGATGCCGTGAAGCTGATACGGGTAGGGATCGAATGGCAGCCGCACCTGTTTACCGGCGAATAGGTCTTCCAATGGCGGCTGCAACAGGTAGAGTAGGCGGTCCTTGAACAACAGCGTCTGGCTCGACGGTTTGACGCTCGTTCGGCGTAATCGGGGCGGCGCCTCCAGCTCCGCCGGCTCCGGCTCCGGCGTTTCGCGTTTCGCCTCAGCGTCAACGTCGGTCGTAAGCTGATCAGGGGGCGTCGGAAAGCGCCAGCCTTGCGTCGAAACGTCCATCGCCAGCTTGCCCAACGATCGCACCCACGGCGCGCTCGTCAACAGCGGGGCCGAACGGGCGGTGGTCTGCATAGGCCGGTCGAAACGCGGAGGCGAACGTACTTCGAGGGAAAAGTTAATTCCGACCGCCTCAGTCGAAGGGTGGCGCAATAAATCGACGACATCCGCGCTAAAGTCGGCAAAGTCGCTCACAAGTCGCATCTCCCGGTGTAGGCAACGTCCCATTACCATTCGGGCGAAGCACGGGCGCGACTTGAACAACGGGTCGTGCGGCTGTTAATTCACGGCGACGCACGCCGCATTAAGCCAATACAACATGTCTTGAAAGGCGACTGGCTTAACCAGCCAGGCGTCAAATTGGCCCGTTCGAGATCGTTGGCTGCCATAGCGTTCGTCATAAGCGGTACAAGCGATTAGGAAGATTTGCCGTCCTAGCGACGCCCTAATTTGTTCGGCTACTTCCATCCCGTCCAAGAGAGGCAAGCCAATATCGACGAAGGCGATGTTCGGACGACTGGCAAGGGCCTTGCGGACGCCTTCGACCCCATCCGCCGCTGTTTCGACTTGGCAACCGATAAGAGAAAGCAATAGGCGGAAAGATTCGCGCACATCCGCTCGATCCTCAATGATGAGGACATTACAGGTTGGAAAACAAGCAAGTTTCACGGCGGTCTGAACCATGACATCACCTGGGTGGACGCAGCGGAAAATGCAGTTCGACTTAGGAAGAGTCGAGGAAACCGGCCGGCTTGTCCAACTTCATAGACATGCAAATGACGCGCCGTGGAAGATGGCCGCCACCGAGAATAGGATTGAATCCTAGTCGTGTAGCATAAACGGCACACTCGTGACCACGATGCCAGGCTGGTACAGCAGCGCCACCTTGAGACGGAATATCCAGCTATTGTGCAGCGCCTCCCCCCACCAAGTGGCTGGTACATACTCCGCCAGCAGAACCGTCACCACCCCTTCCTTTTGCTCGGCTTTAATCCGTTTGATGTAGGCCAACAGCAACGAGACATAGGCGCGATACGGCGACGGCGCCACTTCCAACGTTGTTCCCGTGGCGAGGGCGGCCCAATCTTTTTGAACCTGATCCGTTTGGTCCGGATCGACTTCAATGTAAATCGCACGCACCTCCCCGGACAGGCAGCGGGCGTAGGCGAGGGCTTGGCGCATGCCCCGGTGTACGCGCGGCACCGGGATGATGATGGTGTTGCGAGGACACGGCCCCACAGGCTGAATGGCCCTCCGCGTCAATTGCTCTTCGACGCGGCGGTAATGTCGGCCGATGGTGTAAAACAACAGCACCAAGACCGGCAACACGACCACGACGACCCAGGCGCCGTGGACAAACTTGGTGAGTACGAACACGCACAGCACGACTGCCGTCACCGTCGCACCCAAGGCGTTAATGGCCAGCGACCACGGGTGAGCGGTGCGTCCCAGCTTCCACCAATGGCGCACCATGCCGGCCTGCGACAGCGTGAACGACAGGAAAACCCCGATTGCGTACAGCGGGATCAACCGCGATACGTCGCCTTCAAAAGCCCAGACGAGGACCGACGCCATTACCGCGAGGACGATGATGCCGTTGTTGTAGACGAGCCGGTCGCCCAGGTAAGCAAACTGCCGCGGCAAAAAGCCGTCCTTCGCCATGAGGCTGCCCAGGCGTGGGAAGTCGGCGTAGGAAGTGTTGGCCGCCAGAATAAGGATCGCCGCCGTCGCCGCCTGCACCAGATAGTAAGCCCAAGTCATCGATCCGGGGAAAATCGTGCGCGCGAATTGGGAAATAGCCGTCTCTTCCTGGCGCGGTTGTACATTATAGAGATAAGCCAGAGTGCTTGTGCCCAGGAACAGAACCGTCAACAGGCCGGCCATGCACAGGAGCGTTATGGCGGCGTTGCGCGATTCCGCCTTGCGGAAAGCCGGTACGCCGTTGGAGATGGCCTCCACTCCGGTCATGGCGGTGCAGCCGCCGGAGAACGCGGCCAACAGCAGGAACCATAGGCTGGATCGCGGCGAATAGCCCTCGGCGAGCTTGGGCGTTCCCTCGCCCGGCGCTGCCGTGGCGCCGAATAAATAGTAGCGAGCAAGTCCCCAAACGATCATGGCCAGGAAACTAACGAGGAATATGTAGACCGGCACGGCGAACACCGCTCCGGCCTCGCGCAGCCCGCGCAGATTGACCACGGTAATAAAAACGATGGCGGCCAGGCAAAGGGTGACGGGGTAGTGGGCCAACCAGGCCAGCGACGTGCCTTGCAAGGCGGAGGTGACGGCCGCTATTCCGGAAGCCACCGAAACGGCCACCGTGAGCGTATAGTCCACCAGCAGCGCCGCGCCGGCCGTCAATGCGGGGGTCGTGCCGAGGTTTTCCTTGGCGACGATATAGGCGCCGCCGCCAGAGGGATAGGCGTAGATGGTCTGCCGATAGCTCAGGGCCACCACCCAAAGCAGGCCGACGATGGCCAGCGAGATCGGCAGCAGGTAATGGAATGAGCCGGCCGATGCGGTCGCGGCGACGGCGAGGACAAGCAAGATTTCTTCCGTGGCATAGGCGACCGACGATAGCGCGTCGGACGACAATACCGCCAAAGCGACGACCTTGCTGAGCCGTTCTTGGGCCGCCTGCGTGGTGGCCAACGGCTGTCCGATCAACCATCGCCTCAACGCCAGGAACAAACGCTTGGCCTCCGGTAGGGAAACCTGCTGGACAGTGGCCGCTTCAGTTGCTATGGATACGGAAGCAGCAAGCGTTTCCGATGGGGGCGTAAACCCTCTCGAACTTTTCCACGCCTGTCGAAGTCGGCGTTGGCCCTTCGACCGGGTGGCTTTTTATCGAAGAAAGGATCGCGTGTCATGACCCACACCGTCTGCGAGCCGTGCTACGACTGCAAGTACACCGATTGCGTGGCGGTCTGCCCCGTCGAATGTTTCTACTACGACGAAAAGATGTTGTACATCGACCCGGCCGACTGCATCGACTGCGAGGCGTGCATACCTGAATGTCCGGTCGAAGCCATCTTCGCTGAAGCCAACGTGCCGGCCCAGTGGGCCAGCTTCACGCCGATGAACGCCGAGCGCTCGACCGCCATCAAAGCCGCCGGCGACGGCCACATCACCGAGAAGGGCGATGCGCAGGAAGGCGCGGAGTGCAAGAAGAAGGCGTAAAAGGCACTAACATTTTGCGTACAAGCCCTGAGCGCAAGCGACGGGTTTCGTCAAAACCCGTCGCTTGCGCTCAGGGCTTGTAGTTCCTTCTGTTAGCGTCTGTAATGATGAAACCACCTGGCGTCTTGCTGGTTCAACTTGGCACTCCTGACGCCCCTACGGCAGCGGCTCTTCGTCCGTACTTGCGCCAGTTCCTCAGCGACCCGCGCGTTATCGACTTGCCGTATCTGAAATGGCAGTTTATCCTCAATACCTTCATTCTGCCGTTCCGCCCCGCCCGCTCCGCCGCCAAATACCGAAACATTTGGGACGCGCAAACCGGGTCGCCGCTGCTCCACTACACCCGCCGGCAAACGGAGGAGCTGCAACGCCTCCTGCCCGACGCGACCGTGGCGTTCGGAATGCAGGTCGGCAACCCGTCGCTGGCGTCGGTCGTCCACGCCATGATCGAGAAAGGCGTCGAACGGCTGATCGTGCTGCCGATGTATCCGCAGTATTCGGCGACGACCACGGCTTCCGCCACCGACGTGCTGTTCCAGGCGCTGATGAAGGAAAACCGTGTGCCGGCGTTGCGCATCGTACCGCCTTATTACGATCATCCGGCTTACCTCGACGCCATGACCACGATCATCCGCGAAGAGCTGGCGCGGCTGCCGTGGACGCCGGATCATTACTTGCTCAGCTTTCACGGCATCCCGATCCGCTATGCCCAACAGGGCGACCCCTACGCCACGCACGTCAAGCGCACCACGGCCGAGTTGGTGAAGCGACTTGCATGGCCGCACGGTAAATGGACGCAGACATTCCAATCGCTGTTCGGCCGTGAGGAATGGCTAAAGCCGTACACCGAGAACAAGCTCAAGCAACTGGCGAAAGAGGGCGCGCGGCGGGTGTTCGTGGCGTTGCCGGGCTTCACGGCGGATTGCCTGGAGACGATCGACGAAATCGGCCGCGAGGCGACCGAAACGTTTCATCATGCCGGCGGCGAGGTGCTTCATCGCTGTCCGTGTCTGAACGATCATCCCGTCTGGATCGAAGCGCTGCGGCGCATCGTTACGGAAGAGGGGCAGGGCTGGATATAGCAGGTTAGCCGCGACGCGCGAGCGGA
>DHJA01000195.1:21933-23253 GCA_002404095.1 Planctomycetaceae bacterium UBA4732
TCCGCTCGCGCGTCGCGGCTAACCAAAAACCCTGGTAGCGTCTCCGATTGCCCTGAGAGGCCGGGGGTGGGCCTCTTCCCTCAAGGGGTGTGCCATGCTTTCGCGGCCTGCTTTCTTCCCGTTGCCGCCGTCGAGGCCGCCGCGAAAGCATGAGACCCCCGCGAGGCAACATGCTTTCGCGGGGTGAGGAGCGGGCGAGATTTCGCTATCGGCCCGCGAAAGCATGGCACACCCCTGAGTAACGAAGATTCCTTTCTTGGACCAAACTGAGACACGACCAAATCGCGGTATGCGGCGCGATGGCTTCTGGGTGTCGCCCTAAATCTTTTTATGGTTGCTAGAAGCGCCGCCATGTCGGCCGACGTGCAGCCCTGGAAGAACGCGCACGGCAGGCCGGGATTTGCTTGTACGGCGGGTGGAAGTGGGGTAGGATCATCAGGTGCGGCGCGGTGGAATCAGTGGTTCGGCAGCGGAGAGACGCACCGGGCATGAGGTCTGAAGTCGTGGGGCGGTTGGCGACGTGCCGGCAGCCCGCTCTTGCCCCCAAATACCTATCGGCTTGCAATGGTGGGAGTGCGTGAACGCAAATGTGAACCTACCGCACTGGGAAGGTTGGCGCCTCATCGGCTCCTATGAATCGGACGTTGGGAGTTGGCTGCTGCACCATCACGGCGAGGCGCTGCTGTTGGAAGTTCCCGAAGGGTTGATCGTGCAGGACGTGAAGGACGCCCTGAACCGCTTGGGGACGACGCTCCTTTATGTCACGGCCTCGCACGACCACTGGGACCACATCGACCAGGACGTCTGGCGCGTCCTGGCGCGGGACTTCCCGGCCGCCAAGTTCATCCACCCCTCTTCCGTCCGGGGCGACCGTCTGCTGTCCATCGGCGGCGAACCGTGTTGGCTGGTCAAGGCGCCCAAGCATTCGCCGACCGATGTCGTCACTGTGTTCCGAGGTGTGGCCATGACCGGCGATATCGAACTGGGCATGCTTGCGTCAGTGAATGACGAGGTCCCGCTGCGGACCAAAAAGAAGAGCATGGACTGGCTTCGCGGTTTTCAGGACCGGGCCGAGTATCACGTCCATTCGATCGTCAGTGCCCACCTGAACGACGTGAGGGTATCGATCCGGTGGCCCGATCTTTTCAGATATGAGGAAGCGAAGCGAAAGTTCTGCCGACGTTGCGGGGGGAAACTCGTCCCAATAGAACGGGACGCTGCTGGTTTTGACCTGAAATGTGCAGACTGTGGCCGTACTGAATGGTCAGATCCCCGGAAGCTGTGACTGCTAGGAAGCGTAGAGTCGAGAGGTGGCGCGGT
>DHJA01000185.1:0-7125 GCA_002404095.1 Planctomycetaceae bacterium UBA4732
TTGCCGACGGCGGAACAACGACGATCCATGTCCACCCCGCCCGTAACCTCGTCTTTGCCGGCCGGCGCATTCACGGTACACTGTCGGCCCTGGAGGACGACGCATGGATGCGAACCACGAACCGCGCGTAGTGTTGGTACACGATTGGTTGACCGGCATGCGCGGCGGTGAAAAATGTCTGGAAGTGCTGTGTCGGCGTTGGCCGCGCGCCAAGCTGTTCACGCTGTTACACCGGCGCGGCTCCGTGTCGCCGGCCATCGAACGGCTGCGGCCGAAAACGAGCTTTCTCGACCGCCTGCCCGGCGTTCACCACTATTACCGCTGGCTTTTACCGCTTATGCCCAAGGCGGTCGCGGGCTGGGCGCCGCCGCCGTGCGACCTCGTCGTCAGCTTCAGCCACTGCGCGGCCAAGGCGGTGCGGCCGCCGCGCGGCAGTGTCCATGTCTGTTACTGCTTCACGCCGATGCGCTATGCCTGGCACATGCGCGACTCCTATTTCGGCCGCGGCCTCAAGGCTCGCCTCCTGGAGACGGTGCTGGAAAGGCTGCGTCAGTGGGACCGACGTACTGCGGCCGGCGTGACGCATTTTCTCGCCATTAGCAAGACCGTGCAGCGGCGCATTGAGGAATGCTATAACCGCGACAGTACGGTGATCTATCCGCCGGTGGACACGGACTTCTACTGTCCGGCCATCGAGCCGGCGCCGCGCGAAGATTTCTACCTTGTGGTATCGGCTTTCGCTCCTTACAAGCGGCTCGACCTCGCGGTGACGGCGTGCAAGCGCCTGGGACGGCCGTTGGTCGTGGTCGGCACGGGCCAGGACGCGGCCCGGCTGCGCCGATTGGCGGGGCCGACGGTGCATTTCCTCGGTTGGCGGTCGGACGCGGCGATCCGAGAGTTGATGCGGCGCTGCCGGGCGCTGTTGTTCCCCGGCGAAGAGGATTTCGGCATCGTCCCGGTGGAGGCTATGGCGTGTGGGGCGCCGGTGATCGCTTACGGACGTGGCGGCGCCGTCGAGACGGTAATCGCGCCGGGCGGACGGCACGCGCCGACGGGGCTGTTCTTCATGGAGCAGACGGCCGACTGTCTGGCCGACGCGCTGACGGCGTTCGAGATGCGGCCGGATGAATTCTCCCCTGCGGCCGCCCGGCGACAGGCTCTGCACTTCAATAAGCAACGATATGAAGAGGAATTGTACGCTTTTCTAATGGGAACCTTGCGGACGGCGCAGGCGCCTTCGCGGCGAGCGGCCTAAATTTGTCTTTCTCCGCGTTCTCCGCGTTCTCCGCGGTGAATCGTTTGATTACGTCCCTTCCAACAAAGCGGGGATGGCGCGTCCGTCGCTGATCGCCACCGGCCTGCCGAGCCGGTCGGGGACCGTCGCGTCGGGAGGCAGACCAAGACAGTGATAAAGCGTCGCCGAGAAGTCGGCCGGTGACACCGGGTTGTCAGCAGGAAAGGCGCCTTGCTTGTCCGACGCCCCATAGACTTGCCCGCCGCGAACGCCTCCGCCCGCCAGCATCGCCGAAAAGACGTTGCCGTAATGGTCGCGGCCCGCATCGGTGTTGATCCGCGGCGAACGGCCGAATTCTCCCGTCCACACCACCAGCGTTTGCCCTAACAGGCCGCGCGCCTGTAGGTCTTCGAGCAGGGCCGACGACGCCACATCCAGGGCCGGAAGCAGCGTATCGCGCAAGGCCGGGAAATTCGCCGTCTTGCCCACCTTCAAGCCGTGCGTGTCCCATGCCGGCACCGCCACGGAATCCTTTACGCCGTTGTTGATGAAGGCGTCCGGGTCTTTACGGTCGGGCCAATAGACGGTGACAAACCCTACACCGGATTCGACCAAGCGGCGCGCCAGCAGCAGGCTCTGTCCGAAGACGTTCATGCCGTAGCGCTCGCGCATTTTTTCCGGCTCGCGCTCCAGGCGGAAGGCTTGCGCCGTGGCGCCCGAGTCGATGAAATCGAACGCCCGGCGATAGAGGGCGTCCATCGGGGTCGCCGCGTCGTTGAGTCGCAGCGGATCGCTTTGGCCGAGAAGCTCGCGCAGGCCGCGTCGGCGTCCCTCACGTTCGTCGGTGACATCGACGGGGAGGTTGGCGGAGGCGGGCGCGAAGTTCAAGCTCTGGTCTGCGGGCAATTCCAGGCGGAAGGGGTCGCCGACGCGGCCGAGGAAGCCACCGTTCTGGCCGGGGACGAGGTTGGTGCTGGTCGATACAGCCCAGGGAAGCGAAACAAACGGCGGCGCGCCGTGCGGCGCCCCTCGTAGGCTCGTTAATACGGACCCATAATGGGGGTAATCGTCGGCGTTCGGCCCTACCTCGCCAAGAATGCGGGGCGCGCGGCCGGTGAGCATCGTGTGTCCCGCCGATCCGTGGGCGCTGTCGCCGTGCGAAAGCGAGCGGACGACCGCGTACTGGTCCGCGTGCCGCGCCAATCGCGGCAAATGTTCGGTGATCTGAATGCCGGGCACGTTTGTGACGATCGGCTTGAACTCGCCGCGAATTTCGGCAGGCGCGGCCGGTTTCATGTCCCAAATGTCGATGTGGCTGGGGCCGCCGAACAGGTAGACGAGGATGCAAGACTTGGCCCGGCCGAAACTCTGGCCCGCCGTCGGAGCGTCCGCTCGCAGTGCAGATCGGGCGCCGGCCATCACCCCCAACGCGCCGCCCAGCCCAAAGCGCAGGCAGTCGCGCCGCGTCCAACCGCGACGTAGATCAACGGCGCTTCCTCGGATGGTAAACATGGCAGACCCTCGCGGACAAAAGGCGATGCGCGTCTCAGTAGGATTCTTCTGGCGGCGCTTTATGCGGTTCGGCGTCATTCAGCAAGCAGGTCAGCGGACAACAGTTGATCGAGAGTATAAAGACACGCCACGGGGAATGTCTCAGCCGGCAACCCGGTCTCAGCGGCGGCGCGTTCAATGGCCCTGGGGTAGAGGCCTGCCAACACCGCTTCGGCGTGGTTCCGCAGCACGCCCTGGCACGCCAACCCCTCTAGCTCCTGGCACTGCTCGATGATCGTTCCCTTCCAACTCCTCGACCGCTGATCGGGTTGATAGGCCCATTTCAGCGCGTGGCTGATTAGCGTAATGAGCCGGCTCTCGACCTCTCGCCGATCGCGTCGTGCCATGTCCGCCAAATACTCCGCCAGGTTCGGGTAATCGAGCTCGTCCAGCCGCCCCAGCCGGATCCGTTCGGACATGGCTTCCAGCCATGCCGTCTCGTCGTATTCATACAACGCGCCTAGCGGTACTGCCTGTGCCGTCGTCATCGGTCGGTCCTCGCTTGACTCTCTCCCCCCAGTGTAGCAGACGGCGACTTAGTGAAATAGGCTTTAGCTTCACATCCGGCGGTTTATCAACGAAAAAAACCCGCGCCGGGGGACGGCGCGGGTCGAGGAAAGGAGGAAATCGATTAACACCGGAGGAATCCGGCGATTGGTTTCGGTGGCGGCGTCCGGGTCGGCTCAACGTAAGTTGAACCGGCCCGGCCGCCGCCGTGCCGGCTCGGACGGCCGCCCGTCCAAGCCTCTTCAGTTCCAGCCCCAGCGACTTCGGGGGTGTTATCCTCGCAGTCGCGTTCTTCTCATAAGCAGCCTTCGTGCCAAAACCGGCTGAGAGCGGCGCCTATTTCGTAAGTGCATATGTCTTGAACACATGCGATCAAATACGGCGAATGAGAGAATCTCACATGGCAAGGCAATTCTTACAAGCATCGAGCGCGGAATGGTAAAGACTACCACCTAGGCCAACGTTTACGCGCCGATGAGTAGGACGCGCACGTCCATCACGTTGGTCTGTGTCAGGCCGGTTTTCAACAAGCCCCCCACTTTCTCGAATAACGTATAGGCGTCATGGCGTCCCAGGAACGCCGCGGGATCGATCTGTTGCGCCGACGACCGGACGAGCGTATCGGCGTCGGCCACGGCGCCGGCCGCGTCGGTGGGACCGTCTTCGCCGTCGGTGCCGCCGCTGAGGAGGATCACGTTGCGCATTCCGTCCTTGCCCAGCTTCAACATCGTCGCCAGCGCGAACTCCTGATTGCGTCCGCCGCGGCCGTGGTTCGCCGTAAGCGTTACCGTGGTTTCACCTCCCGAAAGGAGACATACCGGCGGACGCATCGGCTGGCCGTCGGCGTGAATGCTCCGCACGATCCCCGCCATGACCACGGCGACCTGCTGTGTTTCGCCTTCGATGAAGGCGCCAAGGTTCAGGACCGGATAACCGAGTTCCTCGGCGCGGCGGGCGGCGGCCGTCAGCGCCATCGCGTTGTTGGCCAGGATGAGATTGTGAGCCGTATCGGGCAGCGCCTTTGGCGTCTCCGCGAACGCGCCCGCCGCACCAGCGCGCAGGTGATCGAGGACGGCTTGCGGCGTTTTCGTCATAAGGGCGCGGCGTTCGAGGACGGCGAGGGCGTCGGCGAAGGTGGTCGGGTCGGCGGCGGTCGGACCCGAGGCGATCACGTCGAGCGGATCGCCGATCACGTCGGAGATGATGAGGCTGAATAGTGGACAGCCGCGCTCCGCGAACGCCTGGGCCAACCGGCCGCCCTTGACGGCGGAGAGATGCTTGCGGACGCAGTTCATTTCGTCGATGGCGGCGCCGCCGGCGCTTAGAAGAGTTGTTACATCCTGCTTGTCTTTGAGCGATACGCCCTCAACAGGGGCCGGCAACAGGGCGGAGCCGCCGCCGGACAACAGGCATAGGCCGATGTCGCCCGGGCCTGTCGTCTTTATTAAATCCAGCATGTTCCGAACTCCGGCGACGCCGGCCGCCGTCGGTTGATTGACGCCCGCGGGACGGCCGACGTTGAGGCGAATCGTCCGCAAAGGCCGGAGCGCTCCTTCCGGCACGTTGATTACGCCGGCCGTGCGGTCCAGCCGGTTGGCCAGCGCCGCCTCGGCGCCGGCTGCCATCGCCGCGCCCGCCTTGCCGCCGCCGACGACTACGATGCGGCCCGCGCGCGCTATGGCTTGATTCAGTTCGGATCCGGTCAGCGCGGCGCGAACCAACTCGAATGGGTCTGCCGCTGCGACGGCCGCGTCCCAGATGGCGCGGGCGTGTTCGCGCGTCGGTGAAAGGACTTTTGGCATGTCGATCCCATCGCTTGCCGGAGAGTGGGGCACCCGCTCCGCGGGCGCCTTAACGGTTCAGCGGCGTAATTCCGTTAGCCGGGCGAGAATGGCGCCCGCGGAGCGGGCGCCCCACCATTCGTGGCCATCGACCCGCCGGCGGCTACAATCGCTCTCATCTTCCCTTATTGAAGGAGCCTGCCGATGGCCGACAAGCCGAAGGTCTTTGTGACTCGCCGCATCCCCGCCGCCGGACTCGACCGTATCCGCGCGGCGTGCGCCGCCGAAGTCTGGGACGGCCCCATGCCGCCGTCCTACGCGATCCTCAAGGAGAAAGCCGCCGACTGTGACGGCCTTGTGTCCTTGCTGACCGATCGCATCGACCCGGCCTTTCTCGACGCCGCCCCGCGCTTAAAGGTCGTGAGCAATTACGCCGTCGGTTTCAACAACGTGGACGTGCCTGCCGCCACGGCGCGCGGCGTCGTCGTCGGCAATACGCCCGGCGTGCTGACGGACGCCACGGCCGACATGGCCTTTTGTCTGCTGATTGCCGCCGCCCGTCGCCTGACCGAAGGTCACGACTATTCCCGATCCGGCAAGTGGAAAACCTGGGAACCCCTCGGCCATTTGGGGCAAGACCTCGTCGGCCGTACACTCGGCGTCGTCGGCATGGGCCGCATCGGCTGTGCCCTGGCGAAGCGCTGTCGCGCCGGCTGGGACATGCAGATTCTCTATCACGACCACCACCGCAACGAAAATGCGGAGACCGAACTCGGCGCCCGTCAGGTGGACCTCGACGTGCTGTTGCGCGAATCGGATTTTGTCTCCGTCCATACCGACTTGAACGACAAGACGCGCGGCCTGTTCAACGCGGAGCGCTTCCGGCAAATGAAGCCGACGGCCGTGTTCGTCAACACGGCGCGCGGCCCTATCGTGGTGGAAAAAGACCTGATTGAGGCGCTGAAAACGGGCGTGATCTTCGCGGCCGGCCTGGACGTGACCGACCCGGAGCCGCCGACGGACGGGCCGCTTTTGAAGCTGCCGAACCTCATCGTGGCGCCGCACATCGCCAGCGCCACCGTCGGCACGCGCGACGCCATGGCCGAAATCTGCGCCGACAATCTGCTCGCGGGGCTGGCCGGTACGAAGATGCCGCACTGCATCAACCCTGAAGCGGAGGGCAAAGGGAGGAAAAAGGCGTGACGCCCGTTTCGTTTAGCCGCGACCCGAAGGGGAGCGCGGCGTTACAGTCCGCGCAACTCGCGGAGCTTGCCGCCGGCGTCGGGGGAACGCATCAGCGTCTCGCCCACCAACACGGCGCGAACGCCGGCCGCTTGCAACCGCTCCACGTCGGCGCGCGTGCGGACGCCGCTCTCGCTCACCAGGCAAACGTCGGCCGGCATTTTCTCCGCCAGCTCCAAGGTATGTTCCAACCGCGTCACGAAAGTGCGCAGATCGCGGTTGTTGACGCCGATCAAGCGAGCGCCCGCGTCCAGAACGCGCGGCAGGTTTTCATGGTCGTACAGCTCCACTAGCGCTTGCAGTCTTAATTCGCGCGCTTCGCGCAGCAGCCGCGCTAATATCTCATCATCCAACACCTCGGCGATGAGCAATACGGCGTCGGCGCCAACGGCGCGCGCTTCGAGCAGCTGGATACGGTCGAGGATAAAATCTTTCCGCAATATCGGTAGATCGACCGCCGCGCGCACCGCTTCGAGGTCGGCGAGACTGCCCTGGAAGAACGGCCCATCGGTCAGAACGCTGACGCAGGCGGCCCCGTGTTTCTCGTAATTGCGCGCGACGGCGGCGGGGTCAAAGTCGGCCGTCATCACGCCGGCCGACGGCGACGCCTTCTTGACCTCGGCGATGACCTGCACACCCGGCCCGCGCTCCAAGGCGCCGCGGAAGTCGCGCGGCGATGGAGCGGCCGCCGCGCGGCGTTCCAGGTCCGCCGTGGATGTGCGGGCGCGAGTTTGTTCGATCTCCTTGCGCTTGGCGGCAATGATACGATCGAGAATGGTGGTCACGAAATACGCGCTTTCTCCCTCCCCC
>DHJA01000185.1:7214-8487 GCA_002404095.1 Planctomycetaceae bacterium UBA4732
CCGCAAGGGGGGAGGGAGTAAGAGAGGAGGGCGGTCGCGGGCACGTCCGGTTGTTCTATCCAGTCCCGGCGGCCGGCAGTAGGATACCGTGGACGATTCACCCACGCGGCGGCACAGGCGGAGCGAACATGCCAAGCGACGAAGGGTTCTCGCAACAACCCATGACGCCGCCCATCCTGCCTGGCGATGCCCTTTTCATTTCATACCCTGTAACGATCTGGGTAGTCGCATTTGTCGCGTTCGTATACTGGTTTTTTCCAGCCGTGACGATGCAACTGCTCCTGGCGACCGGTTTTGGCCCTCACCTGACTGGCGCGCGCCTTGGGCTAGCGGCGGGCGGCCTGGCGTTTCCCTTCCAAATCGCGGCGGTCGTTTTCCTCTTGCCGCGCTTCGCCGGCATCCGTTTGGAGCAGATCGGCCTCACCACGCGGCGCCTGGGCCGAAACTGCCTATGGGGCGTCGTGGGCTGGCTGATCCTCACGCCGGCGTGTATGGCGCTCTATTTATCCGTAACCGCGCTGTACGGTTCGCAAGCGGCTTCCAACGTCCACGAACATCCGCTCGTCGAGTTGGCGCAAAAGGGATTATCGCTAGGGGAACTGTTTCTTTTAATTGCCGCCGTAAGCGTGACGGCGCCGGTGATGGAGGAAATGCTGTTTCGCGGCGCCCTGCAAACGTGGCTGGAAAATCGGCCGGAGGCGGCCCACTTTGTCATGCTCTTGGCGTTTCTCGCGTCGCTGCCCGTGCAACTTGTCACGCACTTGGTGTTCCTTGCGTCACATCCCATGCAAAGAGATGCCTGGGTCGCGGCCTGGAAGCAGGGAGGTCAGGCGCTTCTAGTGCATTGCGATCCGGTCCTATTCGTCGTCGCCTTGACTCCGATCTATCTGGTGATTTATCGGTTGAGCCGGACGCCTGCCTGGCCCGCAATTTTCGCGGCCTCGACGTTGTTCGCCGCGGTACATTCGTTCGCCTGGCCGTCGCCGGTTCCGCTATTCGTACTGGCTCTGGGCCTTGGCTGGCTGGCTCAGCGCACACGCAGCCTTGCGGGGCCGATTGTGCTGCACGGATTATTTAACGCGGTCAATTGCGCGATGCTGTTCTGGAAATAGAAAAGTCGCTCTCGTCCTGCCCCTTATGCAAATAACCTCACACGGCCTTACGCGGTTCGCCTGTGACTTTTTTTTGCGGGCGAAGTCGAAATCGAGCCGGCCGCTTCGTCATTGCATTGAGCGAGAACGGGACGCGGCGGCAAGTTGGGAACTTGCCGCCG
>DHJA01000185.1:8593-14114 GCA_002404095.1 Planctomycetaceae bacterium UBA4732
AAGTTGGGAACTTGCCGCCGCGTCCCGTTAATGCCTTTGACGACCGGCGGTTCGCGCCGGGGTGGTCGAGGTGTTGTTCAGCGCGTTTCGGGGCCGGGGACGCCACGTATAACAAAGCCCTTTTTTTCCTGGTAGGACGCTTCGAGATCACGCCATCCGGCATTCTCCAGACAGTCGAGCCTTTCCCGAGCGTCAGCAAGGCCCAGGCCCGATGCGGCTACTGGCCTCGGTCGCCGCACTTGCTCGTGGACGAGCCGGAGGATGCGTTCCGGGTCGAACGGTTTGGTCAGGTACGTCTCGAATCCAGCTTCATGCGCCTCTTCGCGCGATGAGGCGTCCGAACGCCCGGTCAAACAGTGGATGTGAACATCACGCATGTTGGGGTCGGAGCGCAGCTGGCGGGCGACGGAAAAGCCGTCCAATCCAGGCATTCCCAGATCAAGAATGGCGCAGCGCGGGGAGAAACGCTTGGCCATCTCAACCGCCGTGGGACCGTCATCGGCCTCGGCGCAGTGATAGCCTTCATCTTCCAGGAAGTGGCACAGACTCTGCCGCATGACGGCGTCATCCTCGGCGATCAGGATGTCCACCGAAGTGGGTTCTGCAAGTTGAGCGGTCATTGGCGTCGTCCTCCGAAGGGCGCTGTGACGCGGAAAACTGTTTCACTGCAACAAAAGGCGACATGGCTTCACTATACCAGACGGGAACGCCATATTACCAAAGGCGCTATTAATCCTATGCAGATTCCGTGCCCTGGCAACTATCGAACTGGCAGCCTCATGTCCGCCCCCGCTTCTCAAGGCAACTTCTTCTCCTTCGGCGGCACGATCACGACGGGATACGCCAACGTCTTCGCCTGATTATTGAGACTTTCCAGATCGTATTTCGTCAAATCTTGCCATTCCTTTTCGTACTTCTCCAACAATTCCGCCTGTTCTTTGTACCCTTCGCGCAAACCCTGCGGCGGCGCGCCGTCGGCGGCTTTAATCATCTCAAACAGAGCGGCGAGCTGCGAATAAAGCTGAGCGCCGCCCTTTTGGGCGAGGATGTCATAGGCCACCTTCGCCTTGGGGTTGTGCAACTTCTCCTCCAGCGCGTCCAGCTTGGCGAGGAAATCTTTCGACGCTTTGACCAGCGGCGCCGCCTTGTCGTCGTTCTTAAGTAGCTCGTCGCGGGCCACGATCTGCCGCTTGACCGCTCGCAATTGCTCGACCGTGCGCGTTAGCTTCGTTATGTCGTCGCGGATTTGCAGCGACAGTCTGAGTTGCTCGGCCGCCGCCATTTCCTTGCTACGCGGATCGGCTTGTACTTCAATCGTCGTCGTCGCTGACTTGCCGTCCGCCGCCAGCACGAGCGTGTACTTCCCCGGATTCACCAGCGGCCCGATTTTGGGCTTACCGCCGTCCTGCTTCGCCTTCTTGATGACCTCCGCCCCGTCGTAACGCAAATCCCACGCGACGCGGTGCAGCCCCGCTTCCGTTGGCAAAACGGTTTCCGGCTTTTTCTTCTCTGAATAGTCGCCTTCCTCGTCCAGGTCCGCTTCCTTCTCGTCCTCGTCTTTCTTGCTGGTCAGTTTGCGCACAAGGGCGCCCTTGTTGTCAAGGACTGCCAACACCACTTCGCCGGCCGGGTGTTTCTTCAAGTAATAATGTAGAATCGCCCCTTCCGGCGGGTTGTCGGCGCCGCCGCCCGGCGCCACGTCCGCGAACGAGCCGGAATAGCGGTAACGGTACGCCGGCCGCGCCGGGAAGAGGGCGAGGTCTTTGTCCGCCACGGCCGGCGCCATTTCACGCAGCGGCGTCAGGTCGTCGAAAATCCACAGCGACCGGCCGTTGGTGGCGATCACCAAGTCGTCGTCCTTCACCACGAGGTCGCTGACGGCCACGGTCGGCAGGTTCAACTTCAAGTCCTTCCACGTCGCCCCGTCGTCGGTGCTGAAGGCGACGCCATGCTCCGTGCCGAGATAGAGCATCCCTTTGCGCTTCGGGTCTTCGCGCACCGCGCGGAGGTAAATTTCCTGCGGCAACTTCGCCGACAAGCTCGTCCACGTCTTGCCGCCGTCGGCCGTCTTGAACAGGTACGGCCGCATGTCGTCCAGCCGGTGGGCGTCCACGACGACGTAAGCCGTGTCCGCGTCGAATGGCGACGGCGCAACGCAGCAGACCGTGGCCCACTCCGGCAATCCCTTCATGTTGGCCGTCACGTCGGCCCAAGTCTTGCCGCCGTCGCGGGTGACGTGGAGCAAGCCGTCGTCGCTGCCGGCCCAGATCAGCCCCGCTTGCTTCGGCGATTCAGCCACGGCAAATATCGTACAATACATCTCCGCGCCGGTGTTGTCGCCGGTGATCGGGCCGCCGGACCATTTCTGCTTGTTCTTGTCGTTGCGCGTCAGGTCGCCGCTGATCGGCGCCCACGTCTGACCCTGGTCCGACGACTTGAACAGGACATTGCCGGCGTGGTAAATCACCTTCGCGTCATGCGGCGATATCAGGACCGGCGCCGTCCATTGGAAACGATAGCGCAGCTCCTCGCCGCCGTGGCCGGATGTATCGTAGGGGTAAATGGCGACGTTTTTCACCTGGCGCGTGCGGTGGTCGTAGCGCGAAAGGTAGCCGGCGTACTCGGTGGCGTAGACGATATTGGGGTCGGCCGGGTCCGGCGCTGTGTAGCCCGCCTCTCCGCCGCCGACCGTGAACCAGTCGGCCAGGCCGATGCCGTGTTCCTTGAGGCTGTTGCTCGGCCCCTCGGCGGAGCCGATGTCCTGCATACAGCCGGAGACGTAATACGGGACGCGGTTGTCGGCGGCAACGTGGTAGAACTGGGTGATCGGCAGCGGCGGGGCGTACCACGTCGCGCCGCCGTCGGTGCTTATGTCCACGCCGCCGTCGTTGCTGTCGATGATGCGATCAGGGTTCTTCGGGTCGAACCAAATGTCGTGATGGTCGCCGTGATGCGGTCCTTCGACGCGCTTGAGGCTCTTGCCGCCGTCGAGGGTCTTCAGCAGCGGCACTTGCGGGAACCAGACCACGTCGGCGTTTTTGGGGTGAACGGTCAGCGTCGAGAAGTACCACGCCCGTTGGCGCAGCGCGTGATTGTCGTTGGCCAGTTCCCATGTGTCGCCGCCGTCGTCGCTGCGGAACAAACCGCCCTTTTCCGCTTCGATAAGGGCGTAAACGCGCCGGCCGTCCGACGGCGCGACGGCGACGCCGATTTTGCCCCAAATACCCTCCGGTAAGCCTTCGCAACGCTTCTGTCCCGGCGCCGCGTCCTTGTCGGCGTCGGGCGCGTCGGGTTTCGGCGGCGCTACCAGTTGCGTCCACGAATCGCCGCCATCGCGGGAGACGTAGAGGCCGCTGCCGGGGCCGCCGCTGGTCATCTCCCACGGCCGCCGCCGCGCCTGCCACAAGCCCGCGAACAGCACTTTGGGGCTGGACGGGTCGAAGCAAACGTCGGACGCGCCGGTGTCCTTGTCTTTGAAAAGCACGCGCTGCCAGGTCTTGCCGCCGTCGATGGTGCGGTAGACGCCGCGTTCCTCGTTGGGGCCGAAAGCGTGGCCGAACACCGCCGCATAAGCGATATCCGGATTCGTCGGGTGGACGATGAGTTTGCCGATCTGACCTTCCTGCTTCCAGACATGGTTCCAGGTCTTGCCGGCGTCCACGGACTTGTAAATGCCGTCGCCGGCCTCGACGTTGCCGCGAATGTTGGCCTCGCCGCTGCCGGCGTAGACCACATTCGGGTCGGACGCGGCCACGGCGATGGAGCCGATGCTGGAGATGGGCTGTTCGTCGAAGATCGGCTTCCAGTGGACGCCGCCGTCGGCCGATTTCCAGACGCCGCCGGCGGAAGCGGCGGCGTAGAAGGTGCGCGGGTCGCCGGGTACGCCGACGGCGCGATCGACGCGGCCGCCGGCGGCGGGGCCGATGGAACGAAACTTGAGACGCTTGAACTCGGGAGGGCCGCCTTTGGGTTCGTCGGCGCGGCCCGTGACGGCGAAGGCCGTGAGGATAAGGAGAAGGAAGACGCGAGACCGGACGGAGGAGGATGCGCTCATGATGCTCCCGGATGCAACGACGACGGTTGCGTCGCGCGTTTGGCCGCGACCCGAAGGGGAGCGCTCTTCGCACGCGCTCCCCTTCGGGTCGCGGCTAAACGTCGCGTCGAACCCTACCGCAGCGATTCCAGCGGCTTCAATCGCATCGCCGACAAAGCCGGTATCAGTCCGCCTAACGCCCCCATCACCAGCGCGAACCCCAGCCCCGTCGCCAAAATGTATTGGTCCACGACCAGCTTCAACACCACGCTCTTGCCGCCGCCCGCCCCGCTGCCCGCGATGCTCGACGCCGTGAAACCGTGGCACAGCGAACCGATGGCGATGCCAAGCAGGCCGCCCAGCACCGCCAACAACAGCGATTCCAAGAAGAACGACATCAACACTTGCAACGGCGTGTAGCCCAGGATGCGCAACACGCCGATGTCCTTGGTCCGCTGGCTCACGGCCGCGAACATAGCGTTCATCACGCCGAACACGCCCCCTATCGCCATGATGATGACGATGAAAATGACCGAGTAGAGAAATTGCGCGTTCGTGTTGTTGAGCTTCTCGAAATAATCCTTCTCGGTCTGAGCCGACACCGCCGGCGTCTTATAATTTTTCGTCAGGTCTTCGGCCACCGTCTTCGCCGTCCCCGCGTCGGCGCTGCGCAGCACCACGGTGGTGTAAGCCGGCTTGCCGAACATCTCGCCAACCCGGCTCTGCTTGGCCCAAATCTCGGAGTCGAACGTCGATCCCGACGACTTTAGCACTCCGGTAACGACCCATTTGCGAGGGCCGAGGTCGAAGACGTCGTTCGGCTCAAGGGAAGCCTTATTCCTGTCCTTGCCCATTTCCCGCGCCATGCCCTCGCCTAGCACCGCTTGAATCGCCTGGGTGCCGTCGGGTAATTCTTGCACTTCGGAAAACCAGGCGCCGCCTTCGTGCAACGGCAGGTTATGGACGCGGCCCGATAAGACGGGATCCTGCATGCCGCGCACCTGTAGGAAGCGGCGCTGCCGGCCGCCCTTGACCGCGTTGGCGATCGGCTGGTTGACGACGACGTAGGTTTCCCAGCTCACGAGCTTATGACCGTCCTCGTCGCGGACGATATCGTCGCGGCTGGCGAGTTGCGTAATGTCGCTGGCGCCGAGGTTGCTGAACAGTTCATCGGTGGCGCCGTCGGCCAGCACCATGACGTTGCCCGGCTGGCCGCTGCCCTGCGTCAACTGGTACAGGCCGTTGACGAACGCCAGCATCACCGTCATCAGGCCGATGACGAGGATGAAGGCCATGCCGGTCAGCAAGGTGATGGGCCAGCGCACCACCAGGTTGCGGAGGTTGTAGCGGAGCGGCACCTTGCCGAGGAATACTAGAACGGCCATCAGCGCCAGAAAGAGCGTAAGCGAACCGAACAGGATTATAGAAAACAGCGATATCGGCATGGGTCGGCCTTCTTTGGCGAGCCGGGAGCGTAAGCGACCGGAG
>DHJA01000185.1:14258-16444 GCA_002404095.1 Planctomycetaceae bacterium UBA4732
TACGCTCCCGGCTCGCCATTGTGTTAGTGTTGACTTACGCGACCTTGGAAAACACCTCGGAAACCTTCACCGCCCTGGCAGACAGGGCCGGCACGATGCTCCCCACCAATGCAGTGCCCGCGCCGATCATTGGCCCCCAAGCGAGTGCGTAAATGGGTATGCGAAACGCCGGGAAGAAGGCGATGGGGAACGGAATCCCTCCGATATAGACATTAACAATCAAGTAGGTGAGGCCCACGCTAATCATGCCGCTTAGCGCGCCGAGCAACAGCGCTTCGCCGAGAACCAGCGTCATGATGCGCCAAGGGCCGAAGCCCAGCACCTTGAGAATGGCCATTTCCGTGCGCCGCTCGCGGACGCTGATGCTGATGGCCGTGGCGATCACCACCGCCATGCTCACCAGCGCGATCGGACTGAAAATCCATTCCATGCCCCAAAGGAGATCGCGATAGGCGTCAAGGAACGAAGCCACGCCCGACGAGGCGGTCTCGCACTTCACCGAGGGCGTACTGTTGGCGAAGGCCGTTTCCACTTGGCCGGCCACCTTTTCGTAGGTCTTGGTGTCGGGGACGCGCAGCCAGACGAGGTTGAGCGACTTCTCGGCCATTTCATGCTTCTTGCCGCTGTGGGTGCGCGGATAGTCCTCGTTGACGGCGTCGTTGAGGTACTGGCAGTTCATGACAGCGCTCAGAGCGTAGCGGCCCTTGGGCAGCGCGCCGATAATCTCGAATTCCAAATCGACGTCTTTATAGTTGAAGCTGTAGACTTTGATCTTGTCGCCGACTTGCTTGTGCAGTGCTTTGAGGCGCTCCACGCCGATCACCACCTTGCGCTTGTCCTTCACCATTTCATCGGCGTACTTTTTGATCTGGTCGATCTCCGATTGCGTGAACTCGTCAATGCCGTCCATCATGGTCAGGAATTTCTTCGGGTCCATGCCGAAGAAGAAGACGATGTTTTCGCGGTTGCGCTGGGCGGCGTCCTGAATAAGGCTGCCGCCGTAAAATTGCCAGTTCATGGAGTCTTGCGGTTTGGCGTCGCCGGGTTGGCGGGCGCCGCCGTCCGCCAGGGTGTTGCCGTAGGAGAACGGCATCTGACTGGGGATCTGCCATTTTTCGGTGACAATGGCCTTGAGGTCTTTGCTCTTCTCGGAGGTGACGGCGTGCAGGAACCAGAGTACGGTCCAGACGCATGTGACGACGAACACCAGCAACATGGTGGCGGCGGCGGTGAGCGAGCTTCGCAGCAGGTTGCGGAGCAGGCTTTTTAAGACAAAGCGGATATGAAAAAAGAGCGCCTGGTGAAAGGCGACCACGAGCAGTACGGCGACCGCAACGGCCACGCCGATGATGAGCAAGCGCGTAAAGAGATCGTCAACGTAGGGAAGGCCCATGATGAGCGGCACGGCCACGGCGGCGCCGGCTAGACAAAGGGCGAAGGTCCACATTAGGAGGGATTTCACGATGTCCATCGAAGAGACTCCCTGGCGAGCCGGGTCGCGTAAGCGCCCGGAGATGAATTTGGCGACTGAACGGAACTCCGGGCGCTTACGCGAGCCGGCTCGCCAAGACTATTATTCCGCCGCCCGCACCGCCTCGGAATGCGCCTGCCGGAACGCCCCGTCGTGAGGATTGGCCACGTCATCGACGAGCCGGCCCTTGTCGAGGTGCAGAACGCGCTCCGCCCGCGACGCCGCCCGCGGGTCGTGCGTTACCATAATAATGGTCTTGCGCAGACCTTTTTGCAACTCGACAAGCAGGTTGAGAATATCCTCCGCCGAGCGCGAGTCGAGGTCGCCGGTCGGCTCGTCGGCCACGATCAAAGTCGGGTCGGTGACGACGGCACGCGCGATGCCGACGCGCTGCTGCTGACCGCCGGACAGCTGGCCCGGCCGATGGTGCATCCGGTCGGTCAACCCCACGAGATCGAGGGCCGTCAACACCTGTTGTTTCCGCTGCGCCGACGACAACGGCAACAGCAGCAACGGAAGCTCGACGTTCTCGTAGGCGCTTAACACCGACAGCAGGTGATAGAACTGGAAGACGAAGCCGACGTGCCGTGTGCGCCAAGCCGCCAATTGGCCCTCGCTCATGTTGCTGATGATCTTGTCGCCGACGCGGATTTTGCCTTCGCTCGGGCGATCCAGGCCGGCCACCAGATTGAGCAGCGTCGTCTTGCCGGAACCG
>DHJA01000168.1 GCA_002404095.1 Planctomycetaceae bacterium UBA4732
ACGGGCTTCCAGCCCGTCCATTGGAACCGGACGGGCTAGAAGCCCGTGCCACCTATCAATCCATGCGTGACAATGCACCAGGATGGCAGGCCCGCTGCCGGGGGGTTCGCCCGCGCCTACGCCGGCAGCAACGAGGCCACCGCCTCTTTCTCCTCCAGTAACTCCTGCAACGTCGCCTGGAACTTCTGCTTGCCGAAGGCGTCCAGCTCCACGCCTTCCACCACCGTCAGGTTGCCCTTGCCGTCGCTGCGGCAAGGGTAGCTGAACACCAGCCCCGCCGGTACGCCGTATTCGCCTTTCGACGCCACCGCCGCACTCACCCAATCGCCGACCGGCGTCGGCGTTAGCAGACTTTTCACATGGTCAATCGCGCCATTCGCCGCCGACATCGCCGAACTCTGCCCGCGCGCTTTGATTACCGCCGCCCCGCGATTCTGCACTTGCGGCACAAACGTCGTTTCCAACCATGCGCGGTCGGTGATGACTTGAGCCGCCGGCTTGCCGTGGATCTTGGCGTTGGTGAAGTCGGGATATTGCGTGTTGCTATGGTTGCCCCAAATGGTCACTTGCGTCACGTCGGCAGTGGCGGCGCCGGCTTTCTTTGCCAGGGCCGTGCGGGCGCGGTTGTGGTCCAACCGCGTCATCGCCGACCATTGCGCCGCCGGCACGCCCTTGCCGTTGCGGTAGGCCACGAGGCAATTGGTGTTGCACGGGTTGCCGACCACCAGCACGCGCACGTCTTTCGCCGCGTTGGCCGCCAGCGCCTGCCCCTGGCCGACGAAGATCTTGCCGTTGATGCCGAGAAGCTCCTTGCGCTCCATGCCCTGCTTGCGCGGGAACGAACCGACTAACAGCGCATAATTACAATCTTTGAACGCCTTATTCGGGTCGTCGGTGAGGATCACCTCTTGCAGCGCCGAGAACGAGCAGTCGTCCAGCTCCATGCCGACGCCTTCCAGCGCCGGCAGCGCTGGCGTGATCTCCAGCAGTTGCAGGATCACCTTGCGGCCGGGGCCGAACACCTCGCCTGACGCCAACCGCGCCAGCATCGCGTAGGCCACCTGACCCGCCGCGCCCGTCACCGCCACCCGAATGGTTTCCGCCATAAGAAGCTCTCTCAGTTCTCGGCTATCAGTTCTCCGTCATGCGCCGCCGCCCTTTCCCGCTGTGGGAAGGTCTCTCACGGCCGGCACTCGACTGACGCTGATTTTGCCATACGCTATAAAGTAGGAAGGACAAGCGAAACCGGCTATTCGAGGCGCGGCCGACGGTCTGGCTGATGGCTGATAGCTAACCGTAGGGGCGGGGTTACCCCGCCCCTACCCTGAAGGAGTATCCGCAATGGCAGTGAAAGTAGGCATCAACGGTTTCGGCCGCATCGGCCGCCTCGTGTTCCGCGCGCTCGTCGAACAAGGGTTGCTCGGCAAATCGCTCGACGTGGTCGCCGTCAACGATCTCGTCCCCGCCGACAATCTCGCCTATCTCCTAAAATACGACTCCACGCAGGGCAGATTTTCCGGCACGGTCTCCAGCGAGAAGTCGTCGGCCTCCGCGGCGGACGACGACACGCTGGTGGTGAACGGCCACAAGATCAAGTGTCTCGCCGTCAAGGAAGGGCCGGCCGCGCTGCCGTGGAAGCAGCTTGGCGTCGAGTACGTGATCGAATCGACCGGCCTGTTCACCGAAGCCGAGAAAGCCAAGGGCCATCTCACGGCCGGCGCCAAGAAGGTCATCATCTCGGCCCCGGCCAAGGGTGAAGACATCACCATCGTCATGGGCGTCAACCACGAGAAGTATGACGTTGCCAAGCACAATATCGTGTCCAACGCCAGCTGCACCACGAATTGTCTCGTGCCAATCGTTCACGTCCTGCTCAAGGAGGGCTTCGGCATTGAGGAAGGTCTGATGACGACGGTGCATAGTTACACCGCCACACAAAAGGTGGTGGACGGCCCTTCGCGCAAGGACTGGAAGGGCGGCCGTGCGGCGGCGACAAACATCATCCCCTCCGGTACCGGCGCTGCTAAGGCCGCGGCTTTGGTCATCCCCGAATTGAAGGGCAAGTTGACAGGCATGGCCTTCCGCGTGCCGACGCCGACCGTTTCGGTCGTGGACTTGACGGTGCGAACCGTGAAAGAGACCAGTTACAAGGACATCTGCGCGGCCATGAAGCGGGCCAGCGAGACGTACCTGAAAAACTTCCTGGCGTACACCGGCGATGAGGTCGTGTCGTCGGACTTCATCCACGACGCCCATTCGAGTATCTTCGACGCCGGTTCGGGCATTGAACTGAACAGCAAATTCTTCAAGCTCATCAGCTGGTACGACAACGAATGGGGCTACTCCAATCGCTGCGTCGATCTGCTGCGTTACATGGCAGGAAAAGGATAAAGAATATCTCACGCAAAGGCGCAAAGAGATTTTCTTTGCGCCTTTGCGCCTTTGCGTGAGACGCATTGGAGATGGCGCTATGAAGAAGACTGTCGCCGATCTGCCCGACCTTTACGGCAAGCGCGTCCTCGTCCGCGTCGATTTCAATGTACCGCTCGATAAGGCCGGCAATATCACCAACGACCGGCGCATCCGCGCCGCGCTGCCGACGCTGAAAACATTGCTCGACCGCGGTGCCGCGCTCATTCTGATGAGTCACCTCGGCAGGCCCACGGGCGATGCAACAGCCGACGCCCCTTTTACGATGGTTACAGTCGCCCAGCGGCTGGCTAAACTTTTGAACAACCACGTTCGGGCAATAAACCAAGTTGTTGGGCCGCTTGCGACCAACGAGGCGCAAGCACTGAAACCGGGCGAAGTGTTGGTGCTGGAAAACGTCCGTTTTCATCCCGGCGAACAGAAAAAGGACCAGGCGCTCGGCGCCGAGTTGGCCAAGTTGGGCGACATCTACGTCAACGACGCCTTCGGCACCTGTCATCGCAAAGACGTTTCGATGGTGGCGCTGCCGGCCGCCATGAAGGGCAAGCCGCGCGTCGTCGGACTGCTGGTGGCCAAGGAATTGGAGATTCTGGATCGCTTATTGAGCAAACCGCAACGCCCGTTGCTGGGCATCCTCGGCGGCGGCAAAGTGTCCGACAAAATTCTCTTCATCAAAAGCCTCCTTTCGCGCGTTGATAAAGTGCTGATCGGCGGCGCCATGACGTACACCTTCCTCAAAGCGCAGGGCATGAACGTCGGCGGCTCGCGCCTGGAGGCCGACAAGCTGGACGTGGCTCGCGAACTATTGGAGATGGGCAAAGGCAAGATCACGCTGCCGGTCGATCATTTGATCGTGGAAAAGATCGACGCCCCGCAGACGGCCCGCGTCGTTGAGGGCGAGATCCCCGACGGCTGGATCGGCGTCGATATCGGCCCAAAGACGATTGCGATTTATACCGATGAGGTGCGCAAGGCCGCGATGGTGATGTGGAACGGCCCGCTGGGCAAGTTCGAGGATGAGCCGTACAGCAAGGGCACGCGGGCCGTGGCGGATGCGTTGGCCGCGTCGAAGGGAGTGACGATTATCGGCGGCGGCGAGACGGCCGAGGCCGTCGAAAACTTCGGCTTAGCCGACAAGATGACGCACGTTTCAACAGGCGGCGGGGCCTTCCTAGAGTACGTGCAAGGGACGCCATTTCCGGCGCTCGCCGAAATCGACGACAAGTAAGAGGAAGAAACGATCCATCTGCGTATTCAGGTAATCCCATGCCGTTCGATGGCACTCTCCGCGCCGTCCTGTTTGACTTCGACGGCACCCTGGCCGACAGCTATCCAGCGATCACCGCCAGCGTCAACCATGTCCGCGGCCTCCACGGCCTGCCGCCGCTCGAAATCGACGAAGTGAAACGCTGGGTCGGTCGCGGCGCCGGCGCTTTGCTGGCGCGAACCGTACCGGCCGGCGACCTCGAATCCAACTGCGCCGCCTATCGCGAGCATCATCCGAGCGTATTGCACAGCGGCACTTGCCTCCTTGCCGGCGCTGCCGAAATACTGCATCTGCTGCATGACCGGGGTCTGCGACTCGGCTTGTGCAGTAACAAACCCGTGGCTTTCAGCCGCGTTCTTGTCGAATTTCTGAGAATAGCGCCGCTCCTGGAAGTCGTACTCGGGCCAGAAGACGTGGCGCAACCGAAGCCGGCGCCCGATATGCTTTTGGCCGCGCTCCAACGGCTCGGCGTCGCCGCCGCCGAGGCGCTCTACGTCGGTGACATGAGCGTGGACGTGGAAACCGCCCGCGGCGCCGGCGTGAAGGTCTGGGTCGTGGCGACCGGCTCGGAAGACCGCGACGCCCTGGAGCGCGCCCGGCCGGATCGGCTGTTTTCCAACCTGGAGGAAATCTGCGAACAGTTAAGCGAGAAATGACACCAACGAACCCCATCTTCTTGACTTCGCCGCTGGGCATGGGATAATGAGCCGTCCCTCCCAACCGCCCCGCCGATGAGGCCGCTACCGATGACGCTACGTCTTCGTTGTCCCGACTGCCGTTCGGCCGTCCTTGTGCCTGACGCCCTCCTGGGCAAAAAGGTCCGTTGCCCTAAGTGTCAATCCACATTCCAGGCCGTCGAGGACATTGCCGCGGCCGTCGTGCCAAGCGCGTCAGCTCGGCGTGAAGCGCGGCCGATTCCTGCCGTCGTCCAACGCAAAACGGCAAAGGCGCCTCCGCCTCGTCGCGGCCTCGTACTCGGCTTTGCGGCGGTGGGGTTCGTCTTCCTGCTGTTGTCCGCCACCCTCATCGCCACGGTGATATGGTGGTTGCGCCCCCCCGCGGCCGCGCCGAACGTCGTCACGGCCGCCGCGACGGCCAATGCGGACGACCCGGCGCCAGGTGACAACTCCCCCTTCCACCCGGCCGACGTCCGTAAAAGCGTGGTATTCATCAAATGCACCACCACCCAGGGAGTTGGCGTCGGCTCCGGTTTCCTCGTCAGCAAAGACGGCCTCGTCGCCACGAATCGGCACGTCATTGAGGGTCATGCCCACGGCGCGCCCCCGCCGGTCCTTATGGTGGGCGTGGCGTCCGCCGCCAATCCGGACGTACTGGATTATTTTAAGGCGGAAGTCGCCTTTTGCAGCCCGCCGGACGACACCCTCGACTTCGCCCTCCTGAAGATCGCGGCCCGACCCGACTACCCCGCTTTCCGACCGCTGCCCCTGGCGACCACCAAAGTTGGGCTGGGCGACCCGGCCGCCGCCATCGGCTTCCCCTTCGTGGCCATCGACCAGCCGGTCCTGTCCTTCAACAAGGGCAGCATCTCCGCCACTCGCCGCGAATTCGAGGGCCGGCCCTATTATCAGACCGACGCCGCGGTCAATCCCGGCAATTCCGGCGGCCCACTGGTCAACGCCAAAGGCGAGGCGGTGGGCATCGTCACCTTGAAATTGAACAACGCCAACAACATGGGCTACGCCCTTTACCTCAGCGAAACGGGTCTACCGGAAGTCCTCAATCAGGAACGCTTCGCGCAACTTCAACCAGAGCCGGGGCCGCGCGACCCCGAAAAAGTTGCCCCCGGTGGGACCGTTACTCGGCCCCACAAGGCCGCCTGGCAGGTTTCCCACGGCGAGGTCGTCGAGGAGAGGAATGTGTTGATCGCCGACAACGGCGGCGGCGCGTTCTGGCTGACCAGCAAGGAGACGCTGCCGGAGAACTTCACGCTGACGATTGCCTGTCAGGTCGAAGCGCTGGGGGTTTCAAACCGGGGCTTCGGGCCGCCAGGCTTCGGGCCGCCAGGCTTCGGGCCGCCAGGCTTTTTTCCCGGCATGCAGACGAATCAACGCTCGCTGTACGTGCGCTTTGGCACGGACGGCACGGACCAGGACATTAACAGCCCGGCCGGTGGAACGACGGTCCACCTGGCCGCCGGCCAGACGGCTCTGAGGGAAGCAACGTCCTTCTTCCCCGTGGGGAGGGCCGTCCCTGAAGGCCGGTTTATTCTGTCGGTAACGCGCCGGGACGACGAGGTGACTGTCGCGGTGGACGGCGACGTATGGCTGAGGCACTCCTTGAACACTCCCACAAGGGGAGCGCATAAATTTTCAATCGGCGGCTCCCAGTCGCGGCTCTACCTTGGCCCGGTGACGGTGTATAAGATCGACGCCCCGAATGGACCCCCCGTCGTTAAAAACGACCCGCCGAAGGTGCATCCTCCGCTGGTGAACCCGCCGAAAGTCGATCTCCCGAAAGTTGATCCGCCCAAGGTCGCGGCGCCCAAACCGGAAGGGCCTAAGCCGGAAGACGCCGCGGCGACGGCCGGCCACGGCGGGCCGGTCTGGACCACGGACCTCGACAAGATGAAGATGCCCGACGCGCCCGCGTCGGGATGGGTGATGGGCGGCGATTTCATAGTGGACGAGGCGACGCTCAGCCCCGTTACGGGGTATCTTACGCTCAGGCAGGGCAAGCTGTTCGAGCCTGGCGGCCATCTCCTAATCATGGGCTTGCCCAACTCTCTCGAGGAGCTTGCGGATAAAACCTTCTCCGTCTCCGGAATGCAGGACATATCGCATAAGCTATGGGCGCAAGCGGGCAGGACGCCGGAAGGTGAGAAATTCCCCAAGACGCAGATGTTCGGCGAATACGCTATGAAGCTGGAATTCGGCAAGGCGGCGGACGGCAAGCTGGCCGGGAGGATTTACGTCTGCCTACCCAATGCGTCCAAGAGCGTTGTCGCGGGCAAGTTTGTGGTGGAGAGTAGGTAGGACGCCAGGGCGGGCCGGCGCAGAGTCCGCCCCTTGGAATCGAGGGGCTAACCACACCGTCATGGAGCGCCGAGCGATTGTCATCCGCGGCATCGTTCAGGGCGTCGGCTTCCGGCCGTTCGCCTACAATCTTGCCGCGCGCCTCTGCCTAACCGGCTTCGTTAAAAACCAAACGGGCGGCGTCCTGATCGAGGTCGAAGGCGAGCCTCGTTCGCTGGAACGGTTCGTGGCCGAGTTGACCGACCGGCCCCCTCCACTGGCGCACATCACGCATCTGTCCTGGGAGAGCCTTGCGCCGTGCGGCGAACACCAGTTTCGCATCGAGTCCAGTGAGGCCGACGCGGCCAGCCCGGTCTTCATCTCCCCGGACGTGGCCGTCTGCTCCGAGTGCCTCGCGGAGGTGCTCGATCCGGCTGACCGGCGCCACGGCTATCCCTTCTTGAACTGCACCAACTGCGGCCCACGCCTGACGATCATCACCGGCGCCCCCTACGACCGCCAGCATACCACGATGGCCGCGTTCCCCATGTGCGCCGCCTGCCGGGCGGAGTACGACAACCCGCGCGACCGCCGTTTCCACGCCCAGCCGACGGCGTGCGCGGCCTGCGGCCCACGGCTTCAATCGCTAGACGGGAAAGGTCAACCCGTTGCCGCCTCCGATCCGCTCGCCCATTTCGCCGCCGCCTTGCTTGACGGCAAGATCGGTGCGCTCAAAGGACTTGGCGGCTATCATCTGGTCTGTGACGCCCGCAATTCCCGCGCCGTCGCGGAACTACGCCGGCGCAAGCATCGCGACGAGAAACCTTTCGCCGTCATGGCGCCGGACGTTGAAAGTGTTGCCGCCCTCTGCATAGTCGGGCAGGCCGGGCGCGACCTGCTGCTTTCTACGCGTTGTCCTATCGTCTTACTCCGCAAATGCTCTCCCGCTTTTATCGCTGATGAAGTTGCGCCAGGCAACCCATGGCTCGGCGTCATGCTGCCGTACACGCCCCTACACCATCTTCTATTGCGAGCGGTGGGCGGCGTCCCGCTCGTCATGACCAGCGGCAACCGCTCCGATGAGCCGATCGCCTACCGCGATGACGAAGCCGTAGAGAAGTTGGCTGGCATCGCCGACCTGTTTCTAGTTCACAATCGGCTCATCCATGTGCGTTGCGACGATTCGGTCATGCGCATCGTCGATGGAATTGAACAGCCGCTGCGACGCTCGCGCGGCTACGCCCCCCGGCCGATCAGCCTGCCGTTCGAGTGTCCGCAACCGATCCTAGCGGTTGGCGGCCAACTCAAGGGGACGTTCGCGCTCGGACGCGGGCGACAGGCGTTTCTCAGCCATCACCTGGGCGACCTCGATCACTACGAGGCGTTCCGGGCCTTCGAGCAGGATGTAACGCTTTATCAGGATTTGTTCGGCATTACACCGTCCTGCCTCGCGCACGACCTTCACCCAGATTACGCCACGTCCCGTTACGCGCGGGAGCGGGCGGCGCGGCAAGGCGTTCGATTGGTCGCTGTGCAGCATCATCATGCGCACCTGGCCGCGTGCATGGCGGAGCATGGGCTAACCGAGCCGGTCATCGGCGTCACGTTCGACGGCTCGGGCTACGGGACGGACGGAGCCGTCTGGGGCGGCGAGTTTCTCGTCGGAGATTATCGGGATTTCCGCCGCGCGGCTCATTTGCGCTACGTTGGTCTGCCTGGCGGAGATCAGGCCGTCCGCGAACCGTGGCGCATGGCAGTCGCCCACCTCGCCGATGCGGGGGCGGATTACGCGGCGCTAAAGGCACGAATTTTGCCGGTGGAATTGCGCTTAATCGACAAGATGTTGGAGCGCCGTTTCAACAGCCCCTGGACTTCCAGCGTCGGCCGGCTCTTCGACGCCGTGGCGGCCCTTGCCGGCGTCCGGGATCGTGTCCGTTACGAAGGCCAGGCCGCGGTCGAACTGGAGTGGTTGGCGGAGGAGACGCCGGGCGACGGCGTTTACCCTTTCGACTTTGCGGAGCCGCCTAATGACAAAGCGGCGGATGCGTCGCTGGTGGTTGATACTCGTCCCCTCATCCGTGCCGTGGCCGCGGATGTAGGTAAAGGAGTTGAGCGATCCGTCATCGCGCGGCGCTTTCATTCCACGCTGGTGGAACTCGTCTCCGTGGTATGCGGACGGATTCGTGAGGCGACTGGCTTAGGCGCAGTGGTCCTCAGCGGCGGCGTATTCCTCAACGCCATATTTTCACGTGAAATCGGCGCAAGGCTTGACGCGGACGGATTGCGGGTATACCGTCATCAACTGACGCCACCCAATGACGGGAGCCTCAGTCTCGGACAACTCGCTGTCGCGGCGGCCCAATCTAGCTGATCACTTCCTGCGGAAAGGGACTAACGATGTGCCTCGGCATTCCAGGCAAAGTGGTCGAAACCTACCGCGAAAACGACGTCCTCATGGGAAAGATCGACTTTAGCGGTGTTTGTAAGCGCGTTTGTCTCGAACACGTCCCTGAAGTGCTTCCCGGAGAGTATGTTCTGGTTCACGTCGGCTTCGCCCTGTCGCGTATTGATGAAGAAGAGGCGGGCCGGGTGTTCGCATTTCTAGAAGAGATGCAGCAGCTCGACGAGTTGCAATTTCCCCAGCCCAACGAACTGGGACGGATCGAAGCATGAAGTACATTGATGAATACCGAGACGCCGAGGCGGCGCGGAAACTGGCCGACGCCATCGCTCGCGCCGTGACGCGGCCGTGGGTCGTCATGGAAGTATGCGGCGGTCAGACGCACACCATCGTCAAGTATGGCATCGACCGCATGTTGCCGCCCGAGGTCGAGCTGGTACACGGTCCAGGCTGCCCGGTCTGCGTCACGTCGCTGGAAATGATCGACCGCGCCCACGCCATCGCCTCGCGCCCCGACGTGATCTTCTGTTCCTTTGGCGACATGCTGCGCGTGCCAGGATCGCGCGGCGACTTACTGGAGCTGAAATCTCGCGGAAGCGACGTTCGCGTCGTCTACTCGCCGCTCGACGCCGTGAACCTGGCCGCCGCCCGGCCGGATCGCCAAGTGGTTTTCTTCGCCATCGGCTTCGAGACGACGGC
>DHJA01000136.1:0-190 GCA_002404095.1 Planctomycetaceae bacterium UBA4732
CCGCGCCACCTCTCGACTCTACGTCGCCTCCGCTTTGAACGAAAACAAACGGGTAGAAAACAAACGGGACGCATCTAATTATCTTTGGACGGAAACAAACGGGACGCATCTAATTATCTTTGGAAAGGAAAGGTGGCAGGAACCTTTTCGGGCCTCCCTAGACCCCGGGCGGCAAAACGCTTGGCGGGTT
>DHJA01000136.1:325-12923 GCA_002404095.1 Planctomycetaceae bacterium UBA4732
GCGGGCGGTACCTAAGTCCTTTGCTGTTAAGGATTTCACTCCCCGCCAAACTCAGCCCGCCAAGCCGCTTTTGGCGGGCGGAAAAATCGGTGTCAAGCGTAAAATGGGTTTAAATTGCTGTCCGTTCGTATTAATTGCCCAAAAACGAACTAACACTCTTTACCCTTGCGCTGGAAGCCGGCCTGGTTCCCGCGGCGGAGGAAGTCGAGCCGTGGGTGGAGACGATCCTCCGCCTGTGGGACGACGCCGACTTCTACGAGGCGGAGAGCCGGCGTTGCTTGGCCGCCGCGGAGGCGTGGCGGCCCGAACGACTGTTGCCGCGCTTTGAAGCGCTCTTTCGCAAAGTGAAAAGGGCGGGGAAACCCCGCCCCTACGGCGATCTGCAAGCCAAGACCCCTCAACCGGCCGGCGCCATGTTCCAGGACGCCGTGCTGCACATGACGTTTGAGAAGGACACGTTCTACGAAAAGGAGGGCAAGACCTACGTCCGCGACTTGAGCGGCAACGGCTACGACGGCCTGTGTGAGGGCGTGGCGTATACCCCCGAAGGGAAGGCCGGAGGCGCCCTCAAGTTCGACGGCAAGGGCTGGATGCAGATACCCCATCCCTTGCTCAACCATCAGGCCAACTACACCGTTATCGCCTGGGTGCGTCTGCGGAAAAACGCACCTGACGGCGAACTCTTTCGCGAAGGGGACTCGCAACGCGACAAGAAATTTATCTGCTCCGCTGCTCTCTTATCCGGCGGGCGTATTGGTAGTGCAGCATGGAACCGGAGCGCGACGGACCCCACTACCGGAAATTGGTTCAACCGTGAAAAAGCCGGTGTCTTTCCGTATGAGAAATGGGTTTTTCTGACCATCGCTCTCGAAAATGGGGGCGCCAAAACCGGCTCCCTCCGGGTCACGGTGGACGACAAGGAATACCACTTGCCTTCGCAGATGGTTGACTCCTCTACGGAAGATACCTCTGTCACCCTGGGCAAGCATCTGGAAGGTAAGTTGGGCGAAGTGGCCGTCTTCCACCGTTTCCTATTCGCCGGGGAAATCGAGGCGATCAGGCAACGAGGCTCGGACAAAGCTCAGCCCCCTTAATCGAGATAAGCCAAAGAAGCGGCCGGTGAGTCCCCAAACGCGAAGAAGGAAACTCACCGGCCCAACCAAACCCCGGCGCTAGGTCTGCGCGCCGAGGCTAGGGAAACAGAATCGTGAACCCCTCTTGGGTGAAATGATGATCATGGGTAAGCACAGCGGTCAGGCCGAGGTCTTTCATCGCCAGCATCGAACGGCAATCGATCAGGCTGTATCCCTTGTCAGGCCGGGCCTCGTACAGTGCGAGGGCGGCGTCAAACTGAGTGCGGGTTTGGGGCAGCACGACTACCCGAGCATCGTTGCGAATGTCGTGAATCGTTGCCGCAGCGTAGACGCGGCCGATGGGGCCGGTTCCTGCCAAAGCGTTGAGAACTTCGGTAAGAACCTCGTCGGTAGTGACCAGACCAGTCGATGGTTTCGCCGCCGACCAGTGCTTGGCCGCGGCGTGCCACAAATCGCGCGGCCGCGCCAGAGCAAGCCAATAGAAGGCGTCGGCGAAGACGGTTGGCGGCACGGGCGATCACTCCGGCTTCTTTGGCGTCCCATACAAATAGTGATCGTGCTGGGCGGCCAGATCATCCGGCAAGCAATCCAGCACGTCCGGCGGCAACGCCCGGGCGCGGGCCACGATTCGTTCGGCCAAAGACGGCTGCGCCTGCTGCACAGTGACTTGAACTATCTCATGTTCCTTGAGCGGCAGCGATTGAGCCGGCTTGAGTACGCCGTTTTCGTACACGGCTTCTACGGTGATGGCCATCGCAAAGACCTCCGCGAGGATGGGGTGAATGGCAACGCCATTGTAGCAGAAGCCGTTTAGGGTGGGACTCGAAAAGTTGACCCGCCCTATGGAACTGGGCAGAGAAGTGAATTCAAAGTTGGCCGGTGAGGTCAAGCCGCCAAGCATGTCCCTCACCGGCCCGACCAAGCCCCGGCGCTCGGTCTGCGCGCCGGGAGCGTTGGCTTTGTCACTATATCGCAGACCGGTTCCCGAGAGGAGATACGTCTTATGTGGTTCTCTTCCTGGCTGCGAAATCCGAAACGACAAGCGTCCCCGCGCAAGCGGCCCACCTTTCGGCCCACGCTCGAAGCGCTTGAGGAGCGCTATTTGTTAAGCACCCTGACGGTCCTGAACACCAATGACAGCAGGGCCGGCTCGCTGCGGGCCGACATCGCCGCCGCCCAAAACGGCGACACCATCGTCTTTGCCCCCAACCTGGACGGTCAGACCATCACGCTGACCAAGGGCGAGCTGCTCATTAACAAGAACCTGACCATCGCCGGGTTCAGCGATCGCGGGTTGACGGTCAGCGGCAACAACGCCTCGCGGGTCTTCGAGGTGGCCACTGGGACGCAGGTCACCCTGAGCGGCCTGACGATCAGCAACGGCATGGCCGTTGCCGGTGATGGCGGCGGCATCCTGGTCGATGCCGGCGCTGTCCTGACGGTCAGCAACAGCACCCTGTCCGGCAACTCCGCCACCTTTAACCGTAAGGGCGTCGGGGGCCAGGGCGGCGGCATCTACAACGGCGGCACGACGACGGTCAGCGGCAGCACCCTGTCCGGCAACTCCGGCAACGGCGGCTCCGGCGCCATCTACAACTTTGCCACGCTGACGGTCAACAACAACAGCGCCGTGTCCGGGAACTCCTACTACGGCATCGTAAACTACGGTACCGCGACGGTCAGTGGCAGCACCGTGTCCAACAACTCCGGCAGCGGCATATACAACTTCAGTCCCAGCACGCTGACGGTCAGCGACAGCACCCTGTCCCACAACTCCGCGACCGACGGCGGCGGCATCTACAACAACGGCACGGCGACGCTCAGCGGCTGTACCCTGTCCGACAACTCCGCGACCGAGTACGGCGGCGGCATCTACTCCGGCGGCGGGCACGACTCGCTGACCGTCAGCGGCTGTACCCTGTCCGGCAACTCCGCCGCCGACGGCGGCGGCATCTACGTCTACGGCGGCACGGTGACGGTCAGCGGCAGCACCCTGTCCGGCAACACCGCCAAATACGGCGGCGGCGGCATCGACAACCAATCGAATATGGGCACGGTCACGGTCGAAAACTCCAGCACCATCACCGGCAATACCGCCCACACTGGCTTGGGCGCCGACGTCTACAACCTAGGCGTGCTGTACCTGGACAGCACCAGCATCATCGGCATCCTCGATGGCAACCCCGCCGTGCCGATCTAGCGGCCACGACGGCAAGAGGACCGTCTCAACTCGTCCCGGTGATCGGTTTGCGCGCCGGGGCGCGGATAGGTTCGGACGGAACAGAACAAAAGCGGCCGGTGAGGTTCAGCCGCCAAGCAGGTTCCTCACCGGCCCAACCAAACCCCGGCGTTCGGTCTGCGCGCCGCCGCGATTTTTTTGGCCCCTCGCGGCCAGCTTCGGGCATTCCTTTGGAGAAACTGATGTCGAAGCCGCGGAACTGCTTGGCATGAAGGAGAAGCAATGAATTACAGAAGTCGCGGCGGGACGCCGCGAAGCAGCCTTAAGGGAACAGCCGAAAGCCCAGGTTCACTTTTTTGAAATGAGCGTCGCCGGTGAAAACGTCAACAATCCCCAGGTCCTGCATGACAACCATCGACGTGAAATCGACGAAGGAGATATCCGGCTTGTCGTGGTATTTTTGGCGCATCTGCCAGGCGCGCTGAAAATACTCGGGTGAGATATGAACGAGTTGCAGAGTCCCCGCGTTCGCTTTGCCGAGCAAGCCCCGGATGAAAGCGCGCGCTTGAGGCTCCGCGGTTGCGTCGTACAAGTAATCGATCAGTTCGCCCAAAACAGCGTCGGTCGTGACATACCGTCGGTTCTTTTTCAGGAGCTTCCGGTGCTGCTTGATGACGGCGGCGTGGTACTGATCCGTATCGTCGGCCATGCCGATCCACGCCCAAGTATCGACGAAGATCATCGGCCGTGCTTTTGTTTGAGGTATTGATCATGATTGGCGGCCCCATCCCGGCGCCCTGAATGACAGATGCCGATGATGTCGGCGAAAGGATCTTCCTCGTCCACGGCGTTGAGGGTCAAGCGGACTTCGGTCCCCTCGGCCAGCGTCAAGGGGTGTTTCGGTTTGAGAACGCCGTCTCTGTAGACGGCTTCGACAGTGAGAGTCATGGCTTTAAGCTCCCGAAGGAGGAAACAAACAACGCTGCGGTTAAGGTACCGGATTTTCGCAAATCCGGGAAGCTGTTTCCTGAACAAAGTTGGCCGGTGAGTCCCAACCGCGAAGAAGGACGCTCACCGGCCCAACCAAGCCCCGGCGTTCGGTCTGCGCGCCGGGAGCGTTGGCTTTTTCATTGTATCGCAGGCCAATCTGAAACTGGAGACTCGAAGCATGTCACTTACCCGTTGGCTGTCCGAACGCCTGGGGCTGTCCGGGATCCGCGAACTGGCCTCACGGCCCGCGCCCCCGCGCAAGCGGCCCACTTTCCGGCCCAGGCTCGAAGCCTTGGAGGAGCGCTATTTGCTCAGCACCCTGATGGTCCTGAACACCAACGACAGCGGCGCCGGCTCACTGCGGGCCGACATCGCCGCCGCCCACAACGGCGACACCATCGTCTTCGCCCCCAGCCTGAACGGCCAGACCATCACGCTGACCAGCGGCGAGCTGCTCATCAAGAAGAACCTGACCATCGCTGGGCCGAGCGACCGCAGCCTGACCGTCAGCGCCGGCGGCCTCTCGCGGGTGTTCGAGGTGGCCTCAACAGTAGCGAAGCCGGTCACCCTGAGCGGCCTGACGATCAGCAACGGCGCGGGCTCCGGGGCCGGCGGCGGCGGCATCTACAACGCCGGCACGCTCACGGTCAGCAACAGCACTCTGTCCGGCAACACTTCCACCGGCGGCGACGGCGGCGGCATCCAAAACGACGGCACGCTAACCGTCGGCGGCAGCACCCTGTGCGGCAACTCCGCCGGCGAGGGCGGCGGCATCTTCAACTACGGTACGCTCACGGTCAGCGGCAGCACTCTGTCCGGCAACCACGCCAACGGCGACGGCGGCGGCGGCGGCATCTACGACGGCTACGGCAACGGAACGGTAACGGCGACGGTCAGCAACAGCACCCTGTCCGGCAACTCCGCTCAATTCAATGGCGGCGGCATCGAGAACGGCGGCAAGCTGACGGTCAGCGGCAGCAGCCTGTCCAGCAACTCCGCCCACTACGGCGGCGGCATCTACAACTATAGCAGCGCCACGCTGACGGTCAGCGGCAGCACCCTGTGCGACAATTCCGCCACCTACTACGGCGGAGGCATCTACAACATGAACCTCGGCACGGTGACGGTCAGCGGCAGCATCCTGTCCGGCAACTCCGCCTCGAAGGGCGGCGGCATCTTCAACTACGGCAACGCGCTGACGGTCGAAAACTCCAGCACCATCACGGGGAACCTCGCCCCCACGGGCTTTGGCGCCGACGTCTACAACCTAGGTGTGCTGTACCTGGACAGCACCAGCACGATCGGCATCCTCGATGGCAACCCCGCCAAGCCGCCGATCTAGCGGCCGCGACGGCAAGGGAACCGTCTCAACTCGTCCCGGTGATCGGTTTGCGCGCCGGGGCGCGGATAGGTTCGGACGGAACAGAACAAAAGCGGCCGGTGAGGTTCAGCCGCCAAGCAGGTCCCTCACTGGCCCAACCAAACCCCGGCGTTCGGTCTGCGCGCCGGGAGTGTTGGCTTTTTCACTATATCGCGGACCAACCTCAAAGTGGAGTCTCGAACTATGTCATTCACCCGTTGGCTGTCGCACCGTCTCGGCCTATCCTTGCGGCCCACGAAGGCACGCCCCGCGCGGCGGACCTTTAGGCCCCGCCTCGAGTATCTTGAGGACCGCTGTGTCCCTTCGACTCTGCACGTCGCCCGCGCCGATGATTCTCTCACCGAAGGCGGCACACTCCGCTGGGCCGTTGCCAGAGCCCAGAGCGGCGACACAATCGACTTCATCGGGGACGCCGGTAGAAACGGGGTCACGCTGACCCAGGGTGAGTTGATCCTCACCCAGCAGAACCTGACCATCGAAGCCGCGACAGGTCAGCCGCCGGTAACGATCAGCGGCGACAACCTCTCGCGCATCTTCGAGGTGGCCGGAGGCGCCAGCGTCACTTTGTCCGACCTGGCTATCACCGGCGGCAACGGCGTCGCCAATCCCACCGACAATCCCCAGTACGGCGCGGGTGGGGGCGTCCTTGTCGATGGCGGTGCGTCACTGAACGTCACGGACTGTTCCTTCACCGGCAACACGGCTCCGTTCGGCGGCGCCATCGACCTATTTGAAGGGACGTTGACGGTCAGCAACAGCACCCTGTCGGGCAACTCCGCCTTCGACGGCGGCGCCATCTACAACTTCTACGGCAACGCGACTCTCAGCGACAGCACCCTATCCGGCAACGCCGCGGTCGATTCCGGCGGCTTCAACGCCGACCCAGCGGGCTTCGGCGGCGGCCTGGACAACGAGGGCAACGTGGCGGTGCAGATCAGCGGCACGACCTTCTCCGGCAACTCTGCCTTCAACGACGGCGGCGCCATCTTCAATGGCGGGTTCGGGACCAATGGGCTGTTAGGGAAGGTGACGCTCGACAACGGAACCGACCTGTCCGACAATTCCGCGTTTTCCGGCGGCGGCGTCGCCAACTTTGGCATGACGCTGACGGTCAACGACAGTACCGTGGACCACAACTCCGCCAACACCGGCGGCGGCCTCTACAACGGAGGGACGCTTACGGTCAGCGCCAGCCGCCTTTCGTCCAACTCCGCAACCCAATACGGGGGCGGCGTCTTCAACTCCCGCATACTGACGATCAGCGACAGCACTCTGACTGACAACACGGCGGGCGGCCCTGCCGGAACCTTCGGCGGCGGCGGCGCCGTCGCCAACTTCTTCGGCATGTTGACGGTAAACGGCAGCACGCTTTCCGGCAACTCCGCGGGCTTTTCCGGCGGCGGCATCTTCAACTTCCTGGGGACGGCTATAGTCGCCGCCACCTCTTTGTCTGACAGCACCGGCTACGTTGGCGGCGGCATCATGAACTACCTAGGAACGCTGACAGTCAGCGACGGCTGCACCCTCACCGGCAACGCCGCGTTTGTCGGGGGCGGCGTCTACAACTACTTTGGGACGACGACGATCAGCGACAGCGTCCTGTCCCACAACTCCGCCAGTTCCACCACCAACGCCGGCGGCGGCCTGTACAACTTCGGCGGCACGGCGACCGTTGAAGACTCCAGCCAGATCATCGACAACTCGGCCCCCGGCGGCGCCCTGGGTGCTGACGTCCTCAACCACGGTACGCTGTATCAGGATCTCAGTAGCATCATCGGCATCCTCGACGGCAACCCCGCCGTGCCGATTTAGAGAAAGAAAAGGTGGAAAGAAAAGGTGGCAGGAACCTTTTCTGGAAAGAAAAGGTGGCAGGAACCTTTTCTGGCCTCCCTAGACCCTGGGCGGCAAAACGCTTGGCGGGTTTGGCGGGCGGTCCCTAAGTCCTTTGCCGCTAAGGATTTCACTGCCCGCCAAACCCCGCCCGCCAAGCCGCCTTTGGCGGGCGGAAAAATCGGTGTTAAGGGTAAAAACGGGGTAAAAATGCTGTCAGTCGTCATGAACACACGTTCACACAGAAACCATAAGAACGGCAGGCGTAAAGGCCGCCGCTCGCTGGGACGAAGTAGAGCGCGGCGCTCTCGCTATGGCGCCGTCGAGCCGACGCGCTCTCCGCTGGCTTTGTCGTCCTGCGTGAAGATCAGCAAGCCCATCCCCTCCAATCGCGGAGCCTCGTCCGGCGACTCCGCCGGCAGCGACCACGCCCGCACCCCCTTGCCCGGCGATGTGCGGATTACGTTGCAGCACCACGCCCGGCCCGGCGTCACGCCGTCGCCCGTCAACGCCGCTAACGGGATCGCCGCTTCCAACACCCATTCCGTATCCGAATTGTGGACGGCCACGAACCAACGCGGATCCCACGTCTTGTCGCCCCAGCAGTCGTCGGCGATACATCCGCGCTCATCGACCTCGAAATGGAAGGCCGTCGCATAATCACGGTCCAGGTCCAATAGTAGGCTCACGCGGTCATGGCCGCGCAAGTCGACGTCGTGCGTCCGCGGCTTGGCCGGCTGTTCGCGCCGGCCGACCGGCCGCACACAACGGACAGCCAGATATAAGAACTCGTGATCGTAGACCATGCGAGCGTCGGTCCTGTAGTCACCGCCTACATCGCCAGCGGGATCGCGCAGCGCGATCACCGGCGCGCCCTGCCAGCAGGCGTCGTCGAGCTTGCCGTCGAGATACGGACGGTCCTCCGTGTAGCGGCAGTAGGCGACGGTCTTGGGCGGCGCCCCGACGCGGTTGGACAGCCACAACTCCGCGGCGGCGGCGTCGCGCCACGGGCCTTCCGGCTGCCGGGCGACAAAATCGGCGTACCACTTCTTCGGCGCCTCGAATTCGCCGAGGTTGCGCCGCGCCGCTTGGAGCGGGAACTGCACCGTCGGATCGTCCGCGAACACCGGGCCGAACGCCGCCAGGCGCGCTTCCATATCGAGCGCCCCCTGATACCACTTGCGGGTCTCTTCCTTACCGGCCACCTCGATTCGCCGCTGCGTCGTGTGCGTCTCGAAATCCGGCTGTTTGGGGCGCTTCGGCCCCTTTTTGCCCTTATCGCTATCGTCTTTGTCTTCGGCGGACGGCATTGGTTGCACAGGTGCGTCCGGCTTGAGTTGGCCGTATTCCAGCTGACCCACCATGACAAACTGGCCTAGTTCTTGCCGTCGTCGCGCCTCGCTGCTGCAATTGTGACGGATCAGCCAGCGGAAGGCGTCGGGTGTGCGCGGGTGAGCAGGATAGCGGTCCACCATCATCAGGAATGTCTCGCGCGCCAGGTTCCATTGTCCTTCGCGGGCGTACAGTGTGCCTACGGCGAAGGCGGCGCGTCCGGCCATGTCGTCGGGCATGTCGGCCAGCATCGGCCCGACCCGGCTCAACAGCTTTTCCGGATCGGTTAAGCCGCCAATCGGCGATTCGGACAGCGTTTGCAGCGCGGCCCGCTGATGGATTGCCTTGACCACCGCGGGCGACGCCTCGGTCGCAACCAGCGGCCGACGGGCAAGACCGCCGGGCGCCAGTTCCACGCCCTGCATCAGATCGTGATGATCCTCGGCGCCCGGCACATTCGCGGCCAGCAGGCGGTAGCTTCGCTTGGCGGGAACAGGCGCAGCCTCATCGCCCAGGTAGGCCGCGGCGACCGAGGCGTATTCCCGCAATGACGTCTCCAGCGGGCCGCTCACGGCGGTCAGGTCGAGCGACACCGGCCCTTCGGTACGGCCATCGCAGCGGCCGTACAGCTTGGACGCCTTCCACGGTTCCAGGCCCATGACGGATATTTGCTCGGGAAACATCTTAGGGTCGGCGGCGGCTTTGACGGCCTCGCGCAAACCCTCCACGACGAGGGCGTCGGTCGCACCGGCATCGGGGCCGTCGGTGACGATCACGTCGGGTCGCCAGACGCGCAGAGCTAATACCATTTGCCGCAACATCTGCTCGGCGGCATGGCCCGCGTGCAAGCTGTCCCACGCCTGGAGCAAGTCATCGCGTTTGGCGTGAGCGAGGTGCGACGCGACGGGGAATTGCCAAAGCATTTCCGCCGCAGCGCCGCCCGCCTGGCGCACCGCCGCACTATAACGCATGGCGTCGGACGACCGCGCCGGCGCCGCCCCCGCCGGGTCGGCGGCGGTCACGCGCAGACTGGTCGTGAGGTATCCATCCTGCCCGCCCACCAGGGCGATCGTGTCGAGCGGCGTTCCCGCGGCGCGGGCGTGAATAAACATCGCCGCCGAGCGCTGGCCGCCGCGGCGTTGCAATTTCCAGCTCTTGCCGCCGTCGGTCGTGGCCACGACCGACCCCAGCTCGCCGACCGCCCAGCCGTGTTGCTCATCGGCGAAATAGACCGCGTCCAGCGGCAGCGGCTGGCCAGTGTGCTGGACTTCCCAATGGGCGCCGTCGTCGCCGCTGTGCAGCACCACCGACCCCGGCCGACCCACCACCCAGTAGTGCTTGCCGGCGCCGTGGACCGCGCGAAAGTCCCAGTCGTAGCCGACGTTTTTCGGCAGACCCAACTCGGCGTAGTTCCAACTCGACCCGGCGGCGTCGGTGGTCAACACCAAACCGCCCTGACCCACGGCCACGCCGGTCTTGCCATGCAGCTGAACGCCGTACAGATTGCGACCGCCGAGCGAGTCCATATCGACCGTGAAGGCCTTGCCGTTGCGGATCGTGCCGAGACGGTTCCACGCCCCGGCCAATGCCCCCCCTTTGCCATCGCTAAAGTCGCCGGCCAGCCACGACGGCACGCGCGGCCCCGGCACGGGCTGCCAATTGCGGCCGCCGTCGCTGGTGACAAACAGGCCGCTCGGATACTGGTCCGAACCGTCGCCGAGAAGGTAGCCGGTCTTTTCGTCCGCGAAGCGCACCGCGTTCAGGCCGGGCAATGTGTTGGCCAGGACGCGCTTCCAGGTCAGGCCGCCGTCCTGTGTGCAAAGCAATACGCCGGCGCTGCCGCCTTCGGCCAGCTCCTCGCGGCCGGCGATCCAGCCGAAGTACGGATTGAGGAAGCAGACCGAGCGCAGCGACGCGCGGACGCCGCTAGGCACACGCTCCCAAACCTTGCCGGCGTCGATGGTGTGCCAGACGACCCCGTCATCGCCGACCGCCCAGCCTTCGGTCTTATCGACGAACTGCACGGCGTGCAGGGCGGCGTCCTCAAAATTGCGCAGTTCGCCGGCGCGGGCCGGTGCGGCGAAGATGGTCGCGGCGAACAGCAGCACCGGGATGGCGGAGACGGGTCGCATGTCTGGCCCTCGGCAGGGAAAGGGGCGGGAGGGCCGCGAAAGGAGCCGGCCCACCGCGCGAGCGGCGATTTTGCTTAGCCGGAGGGAACGGTAGGGTCAAGGGGGATTATCGTTGACAGGGCGCCGAAATGGATTATTATACCATCGGGGTGCGAAATCAGGACGCGGGCGCTCTTGTTCTCAAGATTGGCAACGAACTACATGCACGTGCTGAACAAGGGCGGCAAGGGCGTGCGCAGTCCCCAGGACGAACTCGTATGAAAGGAGGGGTCCATGAATCAAGAGATCAGCGGTAAACACGGGCTTCAAGGCTGTTTGGTCGCCTGGGGTTCATGGCTGTTATATCCCTTTCGATCTCACTGGTGTTTAACCGGTGGCTAGGGGTGATTTCGAATGAAACAGAACGAGTAATTATCCTTGTCGTCTGGCTTTTCGCCGTCTGTTTAGGCGGCTATGTCGCCGCTCGACTTGGCAAAACCACAGGTTGGGCCAACTCTCTCCTTGTTGGCCTCCTAGCCGAGTTCCTCGTGTATTCCCAAATACCGAAGGGAGGACTGGACCAGACATTGCTGGATCCATTCCTAGCCATTATGAACGATCCAGGCGCACACTGGCGGGTTCTCGTAGAGTTGGCCCTTACGATTCCTGTGGCGATCTTGGGGGGTATCATTTGGGAGAAGACCGGGGGCGTCCAATCGGCTGCCAAGGAGGAACGGCCTAAAGAATAACTCTATTCGAGGCGTTATCGCCGGCAGAAGCCTTGCGCCGGCTGGGAGTGGTGCGATGACCGTACTTCAAGTCGAATTGCCATCCGAACTCCAGTCGGAGTTGCGGGAACTCGGTTTGGTTGACGAACCGCGTTTGGCCGCATGGGTGGCGGAGGCGGTTCGGGAGAAGTTGGCAGCGTCAAGGCAACTGGCGTATCTGGAGGGGCGGGCGGCGCGTGGGGACCGGGACGCCTTTCGTCAGGTACTTGCCAAAGTGCCGCCGGTTGAGCCGGCGGAAGAAGACCGTTGGTGAAGAAGTCGCCGCCAAACAAGGCGGATTACGGAGGGTACGCCTTGAAGTTCCGCGTCGTCATCGAACCGGACGAAGACGGAGTCTTCGTCGCAGAAGTGCCGGCTCTTCCCGGCTGCGTCTCGCAAGGGCAGACGCGAGCGGAGGCGGTCGAGAACGCCCGTGAGGCAATCGCGGCCTACCTGGAGAGCTTGCAAGCGCATGGGGAGCCTGTACCGCCGCCAATCACGGAGGAAGTCGTGGAGGTCGGCCCTTGAGCCGCCTACACCGCATCTCGGGCCGCAAGATGGTCAAGGCTCCCCGCAAGGTCGGTTACAAGTTCGACCACCAGCGGAGCAGCCATATCGTGCTGCGGCACACAGCGCCGCCGCACCGACGCCTGGCCGTTCCCGACCACGACGAGCTCGCCAAGGGTACGCTGCGCGCAATCATCCGACAAGCCGGCTTGACCGTTGACGAGTTCCGGGCGCTGACGTGAATAGTCTGGCTGTGCCGAATCCTTCTATGGCCTCTGATTATCTGGACCGCCTAGTGCTTCGTTACGCGTGGATTGATGGGTGGGACGGGCTTCTCGCCCCTCCCACCTGACCCATCAAAGTACGAGTGACGTCGCACTAGGACTTGGGACGAAACGGCTTTACCA
>DHJA01000059.1:0-264 GCA_002404095.1 Planctomycetaceae bacterium UBA4732
CAGGACGCGGAACGTGCCGGCGACGTCCTTGTCACTGCTGCACGCGAAGATGAATAGCCGGCGGGACGGCGCGAACGATTGATGTAACGTCCGCACCAGCGCCTCGGCGGACGCGGGGTTATGGGCGCAGTCGAGTACGACCAGAGGGCGCCGGCCAAGCACCTCCATCCGCGCCGCCCAGACCGTGCCGGCCAAGCCGGCGGATACCGCGGCCTCCGGGATGTTCCACCCTTCCGCCTGCAACTGTTCGACGCACGCGACGAC
>DHJA01000059.1:417-817 GCA_002404095.1 Planctomycetaceae bacterium UBA4732
CAACTGTTCGACGCACGCGACGACCAGCGCGGCGTTGTCCGCCTGGTGTTCTCCGAGCAGGCTCAGTTCCAGCCACGGCCAAGCGCGCCGGCGCGTTGTTATTCGCACGCGCGGACGACGCTCTTCCGGCCCGCCGATACGAGCGGATTCATATTCGTAGTGAAAATCGACGCCGAGCTGGCGCAGCGCCGAAGCCCGAGCGCGACAGATGCGTTCGACGACGGGCCGCGCTTCCGGCGCCGTCGCGGCGCTCACTGTGGGACGGCCGGGTTTGACGATGCCAGCCTTTTCCATCGCTATCGCGGCGACGGTGTCGCCCAGTTGGCGCGTGTGGTCGAGGCTGATGCTCGTTATGAGCGTCACGACCGGCCGGCAGACGTTGGTCGAATCGAGCCGTCCG
>DHJA01000059.1:877-5452 GCA_002404095.1 Planctomycetaceae bacterium UBA4732
ACGTTGGTCGAATCGAGCCGTCCGCCGAGGCCGACCTCCACGACCGCCGCGTCCACTCGGCGCCGCACGAAATGGAGAAAGCCGACCGCAGTGGCCGCTTCAAAAAAGGTGATCGCCGGATGCGGGAGACCCTCGACGGCCTGGCGCACTTCATTGAGTAGCGCGGTAAGCTCGTCGGCAGTGATGGGGACGCCGTCCACCTGGAAGCGCTCCGTAACGTGGCAGAGGTGCGGCGACGTGAACAGGCCGGTGCGGTAGCCGGCCTGGCGCAGCACGGCGGCCAGCATGGCGGAGGTGGAACCTTTGCCTTTGGTGCCGGCGACGTGAATGATGCGCAATCGGTCTTGCGGATTGCCCAAGCGGGCGAGCAGGCCGCGCATGCGGTCAAGTTTGAGGTCGGCCGGCGTGGGCGTATTGTGTTCGTAATTGATGAGGCTGTACCAGAAGGCGCGGGCTTCCTTGGCCGAAAGGGGAACCTGCGAATAGGGAGCGGTGAAGTGCATAAACGAGTTGCGACAGCGTCAACCTTATTGCGGCGGGTGAAGTAAACTGATGAATTTTTCGCCTTTGAAGGAGTATTTGACGGTAGTTGCCGTGGTATTCCGGCCGGACTCTCGGTAGTCCTTCCGCCCAAGGAATGCTACGCATACATCACGGGCGCGGAACTCTCCCGTCGATTCGTCGAAAAGTACGATCAGGTGAAGGCCCGCGTGCGGATGGTGGCAATCGACGGCGATCACGTCACGGCAAGTCTTCACCTCCATTCCGTCTGGTATTCTCACGGGCCTCGGCGGGCTTCCTTTCAAAGCCGCTCCATATTCCGTGGTATTCCGCGTGAACTTCGGAAGATTCACGTATTCGTTTGCCGCCAAGAACAAGTCCGGATAGTCGCTCTTGCCGTTGGACTTCAAGCCGGAGCCGGGAAACGCGGCAAGCAAATGAGCCGTTACAATTGTGCTCACCGCTTCACCGCTGACGAACTCCAGCAGAATTTTAGCGTATGAAAGTTCGCGGTCGAATGCCTTGATTTGTTCGGGCGGGAGAGAAGTATCTTTGCGTAAAGCATTCCATTGGCTTCGCAGGCGGTGAGGCGAGTTCAAAACCTGTTCAACATGCGTCTTGAGTTCGGGTGCCGTTCCGACCAACCAAGGAATTAGAATGTCGGCAGCCGCGAGTGCATGAGTCAGCCAATCGACGCTGGCGGGTGGGTAAGTCTTGAGTTCAGGCGCAACGTCCCGGATTTGGTCATGAATTCTAGCAATGACATCGGCGGACATAGCTCATTCCCCTTCAACGATCCGGCGGTTTCACCCGGATGCGTCTGCCTGAGACGAGACTGCCGCCTTTGACGCCGGAAATACATCGGATGCGAAAGGCCAGCTTAAAGCCCATTGGCGAGGGCGTCGTAGCGACGCTATACTTTGGTCTGGTTGGGTACGGAGCCAGAGTTGAACGGGGCAGAATCGCCAAACGCCAGAAGCTCGGATGGCGAGACGCCAAGACCCTTGGCGATAACGCAAATGTTCTCCAGGCTAATGTTCCGCTCCCCTCTCTCAACGCCGCCCATGTAACTGCGGTCCAGACCTATTTCATGGGCGAACGCTTCCTGACTCCAGCCGCGCTGGCGGCGAAGCTCTCGGACGCGGTTGCCGAAAAGAGCTTTAACGTCCATTTCATTCATACCCATGAGCATCGGACCTTGACGCCGATTCTTCCACGGGTTATAAGTACACGGCCAATAGGCTTCGAGTGATTGCCTTGCGAAGGGATGACGATGGTTCAGGCTAAGCCGACAGTCAGAAACACGAAAAAGCGCATTGTTGTAGAGAAGACCTTCTGCGAGTTCTTTGCCGGCATTGGTTTGGTTCGTGAAGGTTTACTTGCGTCGGGTTGGTCTTGCATTTACGCAAACGATATCAGCGCCAAAAAGCAAGCAATGTACGAGTCTCACTTCGAGGGAGCGACCCACTTCCACTTAGGGGATGTGTGGAAAATGGAAGAAGTCGTAGAACGGATAATCGGCCGCCCCTTCCTTGCGACCGCATCCTTTCCGTGCATCGACCTAAGTTTGGCGGGCCACTACCGCGGATTTGGCGGCGAACACTCTTCTTCCTTCTTTGGTTTCGTGAATGTTCTGCAGGCGCTAGGGGATCGCCGCCCGCCGCTGGTCATGCTTGAAAATGTAACCGGCTTTCTGACCTCGCGCGACGGCGGCGACTTCGCTCAGGCCGCGAAGACGCTCGCTGGGTTAGGATACTGGATAGACGCCCTTGTGCTGGATGCGAAGAATTTCGTCCCTCAAAGCAGACCGCGTGTTTTCCTCATCGGCGTGGCCGATGGACTACACCCTCCCGGAGCGGTCCGCCAAACGCCCGGGCAATGGATACCCGACCTTTGGAAGAGTAAGGTTGCGGCGTCAAACTCGGTTAGGTCGTCCAAGTTGATCCGCTTGATGGAGAAGGTAGAGTTAGCGACCGGTTGGATCGCCTTAGATGTGCCTTCACCGCCTGTCCTAAAAACCCAGTTGGCCGACCTTGCCGATCTCGACGACCAACAGGAGTGGTGGAATACTGAAGAGGTGCAAAGGCACTACGCGATGATGAGCGAACGGCATAAGAAGCACGTCGATGATCTGCTCGCGGAGGGCGGTAGACATGTCGGGGCCATCTTCCGAAGAGGGCGCAACCACCAGCAGCGAGCCGAAGTTCGCTTCGACGGCTTGGCAGGCTGCCTACGGACTCCTCGAGGCGGCAGCGCCAAGCAGATCATAATCTTTGTGGATAAGGGTCGGCTGCGAATGCGCTGGATGTCGGCGCGAGAATACGCCCGGTTGCAAGGGGCAGAGAACTTTCCGCTCGATGGCGACAAGATGCAGTTACTTTTTGGATTCGGCGACGCGGTATGCGTCCCTGTGATCCGTTGGATTGACGCGCAGGTATTGACACCTATCTTTAACAAAGCCGCCGCAATCGTCCAAGGCGGGAGTTTATCTTCCTCACCGAGGAAAGAAAGAAGGAAAGCCAGAGTGGATGAGGTCGGATGAGCCATCACACCCGCAACAACCCCTTGACCACCCGATACATCGTTAACGGTTCCAACTCCGCCGTGTTTTACCGCAAGTGTGCGCTCTTTTCATCGACGACGACCGGCCGGACTTTTATCCACCTGGAGGCCGCGAGCGTATGGATGGTGGCTACACTCAATTATTATCCGGGAGATAGATCGCTTAAAATTGGGTTTGAATTACGGGTCAATAGCTGCCTTTTGCGCCGCGCGTCAGGTTTTTACCGTGACGGAAACGCGACTTCAAATCTTCGGCGCGGAAGGCGGACACTTGCGCCAACACTTGGTTGGACGCTTCCACTAGACGCGGCTCGATCTCAAATCCCAAATAGGAGCATCCCAACTCAAGCGCCGCCAGCCCGGTAGTCGCCGAGCCGGAGAATGGGTCTAGCACTACCACATTCTGTCCTGTGGCGCCGTAGGCGCCAATACAGCGTCGGGGCAGCTCACTCGGAAACCGCGAGAAGTGTTGCACGCCATTCGACCCATCGTTAGGAAACTCCCAAACTGATTTGACCGGCGGGGCGACATGGAAGTTATGCTGCTCCGACTTGGCGAACAGATAGACTCCCTCATGGCCGCGGTGCGGCCGACGGCACTTGCCCTCGGGCATTGGGTTGCCTTTGCGCCAGATGACCTCACCGCGAAAAAGGAATCCGCGATCGCACAGGGCGATCGTCAGCCGGTACGGCAGGGCTAACAGGTTGCCATAAGTCAGCCACGGAGAGGAGGCGTCCAAGAAGGCTTTTCGCCTTAGGCGCGGCTTGGTGTAGGCTGAATTGTGCGGTTCCAAACCCGTCTTATCCGGGCCGAGCGAGCTGTACTTGTGGTCGTCCCAGCGCCAGTTGACCGGCGTGTTGTAGGCGTCGCCAATGTTAATCCAAAGCAGTCCGGTCGGCTTAAGGGTCCGAGCAAGGGCGACGAACCGTTCCGTCAAGCCGGCCACATAGACGCGTGGGTCGTCCTCGACGCCGATGCCGCTGGAGGTACGCTGTCCCCAATACGGCGGGCTTGTTATGATTATATCCACGCTATCCGCAGGCAAGCCGCAAGCTAGGGCCATGCAATCGCCTGCGTACACGCGATTCAATTCAAACTCACCGATTCGGGTCATCGAACACCTCATCGTCGGGCCGGGCCGCGAAAGCTATAGCGCCCGGTGGAGGCTGATGTTACACCCGTAACAATCCCTTGACCACCCGGTACATTGTCAGCGGTTCCAGTTCCGCCGGCCGCAACCGAAAGTAAGCGCTCTTCTCGTCCACCACAACCAATCGGCCCTTACTCCGCTCCGCTAACTCGCGTATTCGCTTCGTGTTGCGATAGCCTAGTACCACGTCCGTCGGCGCCGCGGATTCCGCGGCTTTCTCCAAGTGGACCGTACTGAGCTTCCAGTGCGTCGCCAGCAGCCGCAGTTCCGCCAGGCGCAGCAACCACTCGGCCGGCTCCGGCGCCGGGCCGTAGCGGTCGCGCAGCTCCTGCCGGAAGTCGTCCAGACGGTCCAGGCCGCGC
>DHJA01000251.1:0-275 GCA_002404095.1 Planctomycetaceae bacterium UBA4732
CCTGACCCCTCGCCCCTCGCAGGGCGGTATACTTTCTGTTGCACTTTCCCTATCCTTCACCGCCGACGCTTGTAGCGCCGGACGGCTTGGGACGGTGGGCGTTACCCACCACCGCGTCCTATGGAGCCCGGACTTTCCTCTCCCCGATCCGTCGCCGGCCGCCGAAGCGGCCGCGCTGGAATGACGGGCAACGACCGTCCAGCCGACCCGCGAACGATTGCTATCATACAACAAGCGGCGCACCGCGTCGCCATGGTGGGCCACTCGCTCCGCGA
>DHJA01000251.1:372-4866 GCA_002404095.1 Planctomycetaceae bacterium UBA4732
GCCACTCGCTCCGCGAGTGGCTTTTCCAACCGACTCGCGGAGCGAGTCGGCCACTATGGCTTTTCACGACGAGTTCGGACATGGCCAGCTTCACGGTCGATTGGCGCGACGCGGCGCCCGGCGTCTGCCGGGACGGGACGGTCGCCGTCGGCAACTTCGACGGCGTCCACCTCGGCCACGCTTCGTTGATCGCCGCGGCGCGAGCGCAAGCGACCGAGTTTGTCGGCCCCGCCGTGGCCGTCACGTTCGACCCGCACCCGCGCGACGTGCTTCGACCCGACCTGGCCGGGCCTCTTCTCACCACCACCGCCGACCGCGTCCGCCTGCTGCAAGAGGCTGGCGCGGATCACGTCCTCGTTTTGCGAACGACGCATGAGCTGCTTCACCTGACGGCGAGCGAGTTTTTTAACCAAGTGCTTCGAGACCGATTAGCTGTACGCAGGCTCGTCGAGGGCGTCAACTTCGGCTTCGGACGCGGACGCGAAGGCAATCTCGACACATTGAGCGATCTATGTCGGCCGGCGCACATCTCGCTTACCATTGTGCCGCCGGTGGTGATCGACGGCGCCGAGGCGTCTAGCAGTCGGGTGCGCTCGAGCCTGCTTCGGGGAGACGTGGAAGAAGCGGCGAAGGTTCTGGGCAGGCCATACCGGCTGCATGGAATTACGGCGGTTGGCCAGCGTCGCGGCCGGACGCTCGGCTTCCCTACCGCCAACCTTGATCCGCTGCAAAACCTCGCGCCAGGCGACGGCGTCTATGCCGTTCGGGTATATGTCGGAGAGGAAATGTGGCCGGGAGCCGCCAACATCGGCCCGAACCCGACGTTCGGAGAGAACGCCCGCAAGGTCGAGGTCCATCTGATCGGCTTCCAAGGCGACCTGTACGGCCAATCGCTCGCGGTGGACTTCATCCGCCGGCTGCGCGACACGCGCTCTTTCAAGGGGGCGGACGATCTGGTCCGCCAACTGCGACAGGATATCGCGCAGGCACGGCAGGCGGTAATCGTTTAGCCGTGATACCATTCGTTATGACCGGCGCCTTAGTTGTTAATCGGTAGTTTCTCAGTTTGAAAAAACGCCGCAAATTTCCCTTGCCCTGGCATACGCGGCGCGTAAGGATGGTTATCACGACAAGACGACTGGCCTAGACATCACAAAGGATCAGGTTCTTGACACAATCCGCCATCCAGACGTGACGGGGATTAAGACCGAAGAGGGGCGTCAGCGATTCCGAAAGCACAAAACGGCGCGAGTCTCCATCGACGTGGTGTTCCAGGAGAAGCCGGCCCACATACTGGTTATAACGGCCATCAAAAAAGACCGAAGAATAGTAAAAAGGGGTGGAAGGTGAGCGATCTGGATTTTCAAATCAAGGTCTCCGTGGACAAGGAAACGGGCACGGTCGTCGCCGCTTATTTTCAGATGCGCGAGGGCAAAGCGACTCGCGTCCTTGAACTGGCCGATGGCAAGGCGTTCGCCAACTACGGCAGCACAGGGAAGCTGCTCGGCATTGAGCTACTCGCGCCTTGTGAAATCACTGTGCTTGACCAGTTGTTCAAAAAAGAGCCGAAAGTTATCAAAGATTTCCTTATGCGAACAGCACCGCCGGAGATGCTAAAAGCGGCGTAGACGGAGTGTCTTGTGTGACAACAAAAGGTCCATCTGATCGGCTTCCAAGGCGATTTGTACGGCCAAGCGCTCGCGGTGGACTTCATCCGTCGGCTGCGCGACACGCGATCTTTCAAGGGGGCGGACGATCTGGTCCGCCAACTGCGACAGGATATCGCGCAGGCACGGCAGGCGCTGACCGTTTAGCCGCAATACCGTTTACTGTGGCCGCCGCCTCAGTTGTTGGTCCGGCGACAGCGAATCCCGTGACTCGGGAGGGCGACCTTTCTCGTCCTGCGTTCTGGCATATCGGCATATCGAAAGAAACCCCGAATTTCCTTGACAGACTGCCGCCAGGGGTTACTATACTTTTCCGGGTGATATTTTCGGACGAAGAGGAGCCGCTCCGATGGACGCGGGGGGCGAAATCCGAAATGGTGGGATACGGGCAGGGAGGCGAGGCGCCGTAACGCGGCGCGGAAGTCAAATATCACCGAGCAGGCGGGTTCCGGGGCAGGGCAATCGCATCTAATTTCCCAGGAAATGCAGGAGTATCTCTTCCAGGAAGTCAGTATCCCAGGCCGCTTTGAGGCGTTTGATGGTCACGCTTTGCTTGCCGGGCTGCCGACGCAGCATGGCCAAGGCTGCCTTTTTGAGCCAGGCGAAGTTGGCTGGCCCGTGCCCTAGCCGGACGCGGCTGAGGTCGTCGTCCAAATGAACATCGAGCATCCAATGCAACTCATTCTCGACGCCCCAATGACGACGCACGACTTGGTTATACCACTTCGCGCCGCGCTAGCGGCTGCCGATGTAATAGCGCAACTCGCTCGTCGCTTTTCCGGCGACGATCCGTTCCGACACGATCACCACGACACACGCCAAGTCCTGCCATTTGCCGCGATCGGTCACGAACGACGGATCGTTGAACACATAGCAGGCTCGAAAACCGCCGCGTCCGTGGCCCAGGGCCGGCTCTTCGTGGAACGAGTAGTCCAGCCCGGCACAGTCGCTCTCCAACGCCCGCGGCGTGAAGGCTTCGACGTCCCGCAGCAGCGTCTCTTGATTCCCTTTCACCGCCAAGAGATAGTCCGCGTCGGCCGCGCGGATCGTGGCGGCGATCTCCTTCTGGCAGCCCATCGCGTCAATCGTCACCACGGCCCCCGCCACGTCCAGCACGCGCAGCAGTTGGGGAATCGCCGTGATTTTGTTGGATTTCTCGGCCACCGCTCGTTGGCCCAAGGTTACGCCGTTGGCGGTGGCGAAGGCGCTGACCAGATGCAGGCACGGAGCCAACGGACTCCCCGAGCCGCGCATGGCTTTGCCATCGACGGCTACATGTTTCAGTGGCAGTCCTTCGCACGCCTCGGCCATCCAACGCCCGAAGCAGTCGTCGAACCCTTCGGGGGCCAGCAGGGCAAGCACACGTCCGATGGTGTCGTGCGAAGGAATGCCGTTGGGCAAACGCAGAAACGTCTTCAGCCACGCTTCTTTGGCCTGGCCGAATGCTTCTATCGCCGTGTACTCATTGCACCCGGCGAGGACGGCGCAGATTGCGAGTGCAACGATGTCTACCAGATCGTGCAGCTTGCCGCGATCAATCCGCGGATCGGGGAGAGAAGCGAAAGGGTCCAACAACTTCGCCAACCGAGTCTGCGACATGGCCGCCTCCTGCGGAACGAAGAACCAAAACACCATGTTCGTTGTCGCAACGGATGTCGTCAAGCCAAACCGCTCACTCTACCCAGCTTCATGGATTTTGATGCGATTGCCCTGGGGTTAACGGTCTATCAGCAGTTTTCGTCCAACCTCAGCGACCTGCGCGCCAGCATCAACCATCTCAACGACACCCATGCCGACATGGCCAAGAAGGACGATCTCAACACCAAGTCCACGGCGATGTGGGCTACCATAAAGGACGTTACCGCCGAGGGCGCCAACTTAAAGACGCGCACCACCCTTCTGGAGAGCCAGCTTCAGAAGGCCGACGAGGACCGCAGGGAACTGAATCGCGAGGTCCGGTCGCTCCGCGAACGGCTGCACGCCCTGGAATACCGCCCCGCCGAGGCGCCCAAAGGTAAGGGCAATTCCATAAACAAGGCCGACGCGGATTGAGGCCGGCATGGCCATGCGCTTCCTAAGCCTTACCCTTCCGACCCCGGCCGCGAACCTCGCCCTCGACGAGGCGTTGCTGCTGCGCGCCGAGGCGGGCGAGGCCGGCGAAGTGTTGCGCTGTTGGGAACAGCCTTCCCTCGCGGTCGTTCTCGGCGCCGGCTGCCGACTTGCCGACGATGTGGACGAAGCCGCCTGTTGGATCGATGGCGTTCCCATTCTTCGGCGTTCCAGCGGGGGCGGCACCGTTCTCCTCGGCGCCGGCTGTCTGCTCTACACGCTGGTCCTCGACGGGGAACGCGCCCCGGAGTTGGCCGGCATCCGCTCTTCCTACGCCTACATCTTGGCAAAAGTCGCCGCCGCGCTACCGGAGGTAAACGGCGTTGAACCGGCCGGCGTCAGCGACCTGGCCGCCGCGGGACGCAAGTTCTCCGGCAACGCCCAGCAACGCAAACGTCGCTTTCTGTTACACCACGGCACATTGCTGTACGCCTTCGACTTGAGCCGTGTGGGACGGTATTTACGGCCGCCGGCGCGCCAGCCGGAGTACCGCGTCGGCCGCGATCACGCCGCTTTCCTTCGTAACCTGGAGACGCCGGCGGATGAGATCGAACGTCGTCTGCGCGCGGCGTGGGGCGCCGAGACGGTTGAGAGTGAATGGCCCGTGGAACGGGTGCGCCAGCTCGTCGCGGAAAAATACGCCACCGAGGAGTGGTTAAGGCGACGATAATCGTCGCTACCATAAGGCGAGCCGCCGGGCTTGTCCCGGCGGGGATAA
>DHJA01000251.1:4965-10775 GCA_002404095.1 Planctomycetaceae bacterium UBA4732
GGATAAACCCCGCCGCTCGCTTTTGGTTAGCGCCTCCGCGCTAAAAAAGACTATTTCGCTGGAGATTTATCTTCTTTGGCCGACTCATCTTTCGGCGCCTTTTCTTCCTTCTCGCCCGGATCTTGGATCACCCCCGGCGGCACCGCTGGAGCGACGCCGGGCGGTGCGCCGCCAATTCCGGCCCCGCCGAACGGAATACCGTTGCCGTTGAGTTGGAGTTGCAAAAGCTGCTGCTGCTGGTTGATAAGGTTCTGATTGGGCTGGGCAATGTCGGGGTCGTTGCGCATCTCATTGGCGTTGGCCTTGCCGGTCACGAACAGCACGTTGCCGACGCGCACCGGCTTGAGGCCGGCCATCTCCGCCAGCAGACGCACCGCCGTTTCCAAGGGCACGTCCTCCATCTGAAGGCTGACCTTCGCGGCGGCGTCCTTCTCGACGCGCGTATCCAGGATGAGGTTGGCGCCCGTCTGACGGGAAATCTGCTTGAGGGCGTCGGCGAACGGCGTTTTTTCCAGGTCCACACTAACGCGCTGGCGCATCTGGCGGAACATCGCCATTTCGTCGGTGGTGATGACGACCGTGTCGCCGACGGGCGCGAAGCTCAGGTTGTAAGGCGACAGGATCGACCGCAGGGCTGTTCGCACCTTCACGTCCTTAAGGTCCACATCGACCGGCGAAGGCGGCTGATCGGGCGTGAAGCCGAGCTGCTGGATCACCGGAACGTCGAGGATGAAGTTGATCTTGGTCTGCTTGCGCAGCATCTCGACGGCCGCGCTGAGCGACTGCTTGGCGATCTTGAGGGTAATGGGTTTGTCGAGGTCCTTGCGGAGTTTCTCGACCGGGCTGGCAGGTGCATCTTTGTTGGGCACGGCCGGGGCGGCCGGCGCCGGGGCGGGCGAGAGGGCCAGTACGGCGCCGACAGCCAACGTCTGCCAGCAAGCGGGAACCATGTGCATGGGTTCGACTCCTCAATCGAGCGGGGCGGCGGCGGCCGTCCCGGAATGGATTACGGGAAGGTTCGTGGGGTCTCTATTCCCCGACGCTTTATCCAGTTCCAACCTACGCCTGCTCGCCTCTTTACGCAAGAGTTCGGCGTTCTCTGGAGTGGTCACATATGGAGAGGGCGGCATCGGGTCGCTTATCCATAAGAACAGTAAATCACCGTTACTCTTGCTTTTGACAAGTCTGGTCCTGTGAAAGGCTGGCCGCTCCCATTGGGGACGCGGTTGTCGCCAAGTCGCCGGCTCCAGGGGCGCCGATATTCTCCGCTGGGCCGGGAGCCTTCGCCGGGCGCCCGTTAATGGCTGCCTGGTAGCGATCGGTGTTGAAATCTCCTTCCGTCTTGCTGACGACGATCGTGGCGACGCCGTTGCCAATGAGGTTGGTGACAGCGCGGGCCTCGCTCATGAAGCGGTCAACGCCCAGCAGCAGCGCCAACCCTTCGACCGGGAGTACGTGCGTGGCTGTAAGGGTGGCCGCCAGGGTAACGAACCCGCCGCCGGTAACGGCGGCGGCGCCCTTGCTCGTCAGCATGAGTAAGGCCATCACATAGAGTTGTTGCCCAAGGCTCAGGGGCATGTTAAACGCCTGGGCAATGAACAGTACGGCCATCGACAGGTAGATGCTCGTCCCATCGAGGTTGAACGAGTAGCCGGCCGGGATCACCAGCCCCACGACCCCCCGGCCGCAGCCGAGAATCTCGAGCTTTTCAATCATTCGCGGCAGGGCCGACTCGGACGAGCTGGTGCCCAGCACCAGCAAGATTTCCTCCCGGATGAACACAAGGTAGCGCCACAGGCTGAACCCGAACAGCCGGCAAATCATTCCCAGCACGGCGAAGATAAACAGGGCCATCGTCAGATACACGCAGACCATCAGTTTGGCCAGCGGCAGCAACGAGACGAGGCCGAATGTGCCGATGGTGTAAGCCATGGCGCCCAGGACGCCCAGGGGAGCGGCCTTCATGATGAAGGCGACCACCTTGAACATCACTTCCGTCAGGGACTCCAACTGAACCCGCAGACCCGCGGTCCTGCTTCCCAGGCTGGCCATGCCCAGGCCGAAGAGTACCGCGAAGAGGAGAATCTGCACGAGATCCCCCGCGGCAAAGGCGCCCACGACGTTCTCAGGAATGATGTTCAACACGAAATCGACGACCGAGCGTTTCTCTCCTTCCTTGGCGTATTGCGCTACCGGTGAGTCAGGGGAGGCCGCTGGGCCGGTCGTTTCACGCGCCGCCGGAGTCGTCGCGGCCGCGGCATGGATGCCCGCCCCAGGCTGGATTACATTGGCCACCAGCAGGCCGATCGCCAGGGCGAGTGTGGTGACCACCTCGAAGTAGAGGAGGGCCTTGCCGCCGACCCGGCCGACTTTCTTCAGGTCGCCCATGCTTGCAATGCCTACCACGATGGTCAAGAAAACGATTGGTCCGATGACCATCTTGATTAGCCGAATGAATCCCTGACCCAGCGGCTGGAGGGCTTGGCCCCAGTCGGGCCTGAAGTAGCCGACGGCCACACCGAGGATGATGGCGATGAAGACCTGGAAGCTCAAGTTTTGGGGGAGGCGTTTCACGACGTTGGGTCTCACTTGTCCTTTCCGCGACTTAATAGGGTGTGCGTCTTTTAGTTGGGTGACATTCACGCTGGGGGGCGGTGGGGTTGGGACCAGAAGCCGTCCCAGACTTTGCCGCCGCTGACGTACAAGGCGCGCAGCGCGGCAATCGTCGCGGCTTCGCCCAACCCTTCAAATCGGCCCGGCGAGCAGAATTGGGTTCCTTTCCTCGCACTCCTCACCGTAATCTCCGAGACGAGCTTCAATTCCTGCCAGGCTTTTAGTTCCGCGGGCGGTTTGCCGAAACGGCCGGTCCAGGTCAAGTCCATCCTGTTCTTCAAATAGGAGTAGTACACAAACCCATTCTTGAAAAGGGGTAGATCCAGGTAGGCGTCACTCTGCGGATCTATGATAGACGATATGCCCGGATTTTTTCCGGGATCGACCTTGACCTCGACCAGCTTCCAGACGTCGGCTGGGTCCGCGGCAGTGCGGCCGGGTTTACGCCCTCAGGAACGCCGATAGTCAGGAGGGCGGCGGTCCCATCTGGAGACGATCGCCCTGAAGTGCCTTGAGAAAGATCCGAAAAAGCGCTATCCCAGTGCGGAGGCGCTGGCCGACGACCTGCGCCGCTTCCTCGCGGATCGGCCGACCCTGGCGCAGCCGGCCGGACCGGTGGAGCGGCTAGGCCGCTGGGCGCGGCGTAACCGCGGTCTGGCAACGGCGGCCGGTTTGGCGGCGGCGTCCCTGGTAGCGCTGGCCGCCCTGTCGGTCGGCTTCGGGGTTTACCAGGGCAAAGAGGCCGACGCCCTCCGCCACGAACAGGGGAAGACGGAAGCCGCCCTTCGCAAGTCCGAACTGCTTTCGGTTCGGTTGACTTTGGACCAGGGTCTGACGCTATGTGAGGAAGGGAATCCCGCCGCAGGGATGCTGTGGCTGGCGCGCAGCTTAGAGATGGTCCCCGACGGGGCCGACGACTTCGACCGCACCATCCGGGCCAGTCTCGGGGCATGGAGCCGGCGCCTTCCCCCCGCTCCGCATGGCCTCCCAGCACGAGGATGACGTTCTCACCGCGGTCTTCAGTCCCGACGGCAAGACGATCCTGACCGGCAGCGCGGACAGGACGGCGCAGCTCTGGGAAGCGGTCACGGGCCGACCTATCGGGCGGCCTCTGGCGCACGCCGGCAGGCTGTGACTCAGGCCAACCGCGACGGGGTATTCCGGCCGACCTATCGGGCGGCCTCTGGCGCACGCCGGCAGGGTCACGGCCGTCGCCTTCAGCCGCGATGGCAAGACGATCCTGACGGCCTCGGAGGACAAGACCGTCCGCCTGGGGGACGCCGCCGGCCGACCGCTCGGCCAACCACTGCCGCACCCGGCCGCCGTCACCGCCGCCGCCTTCAGCCCCGACGGCAAGACGATCCTGACGGGATGCACGGCCGGGGTCGTCCGGCTGTGGAGCGCGGTCGCCGGGGAGCAGATAGGGCCGTCTCTCACCCACGCAGGCCCGGTCCGTTCCGTGGCCTTCAGCCCGGACGGCAAGACCGTTCTGACGGGCGCCGAAGACAAGACGGCCCGGCTGTGGGATGCGGGCACGGGTAAGCCCCTCGTGGTCCTCGAGTACCCGGCCGTCGTCTACGCCGTGGCTTTCAGCCCGGACGGGAGCGCCCTTCTGACGGGGGCCAGGGACTGGATGGCCCGGCTGTGGGATCCGACCACCGGCCGGCAGACGAAGGCCCCCCTCGAGCACCTCGGTTCAGTCGTCGCGCCTGTGGGACGTAGCCACGGGGCAACCCATCGGGCGGCCGTTCCCGCACCCCGGCCCCGTCACCGCCGTGGCCTTCAGCCGCGACGGCCGCACCCTCCTGCTGGGCGGCCACGACGGTACGGCCCAGGCTTGGGACTTGGTCGCTGCCAAGCCGCTCGGCCCCCCCTCTGACCCACCGGGGCCGGGTCCTGGCCGTGGCTTTCGGCCTCGATGGGCGCACCCTGCTGACTGCTAGTCGAGAGGACAAAACCGTCCGCGTGTGGGACTCGCCGAGTCCTGTGGAGGGGAGCAAGGAGCGCCTGCGTCTCTGGGTCCAAGCGATCACGGGCAGCGAGCTGGAGCCGGAACAGGACGCCATCCGGGTGCTGGACACGCCCACCTGGCATGAGCGCCGTCGGCGCCTGGAGGAACTCGGCGGGCCGCCCGAGCCGTGAGCCAGGGCTATTGATCTACGGTGAAATAGCGAAGGTGCACCCGCCGACGTGCGGGACGCGGACCTGGCGCGACGGGGACTCTTGCTGCTCACCCCACGGCGTGTCCCTATCGAAAGCGCCACGATGCCATCAGGAGGCCATTTGAGCGGAGCGCCGAACTATCGGTGCTGGCAGTTTGCCTACGATGAGTTCTCACGAGTATAAGTAAGCCTGTTACAATGGCATTTTCGGTATGGGTAGGGAACCGACATAACGAAACCGGCCTATACGCGGGGAGGGCGCCGGGTAAGATCAAGAAGGGAAAACGATTGGAACGGAGGCCGGTGATGACGATTTACGGGATGTCGCAGTCCAGCGGGGTGGAGCGGCGGTTAAAGGTGGAGATGGGCGGTCAGGGCGTGGTTCTCACGTTCATTGACCACGCCGGGGAAAAGGAGCGGGCGCGAATCCTGGTGCGGCCGGAGGATCTGATGGGGACAATAATGGACCCCCCATCCAGTGGGTCCACGGTCGAAGGCGTCTCCCCGCCCCACGGGGCGAAAATGCAACTCTACGTGGAAGTCCGGCACAACGAGGTGCTGCTCAAGACGCACACCGGCGCGGCCGAGGGCCCTGACGTGGCGGTCGGCCTGGACGACTTCCAGGACGCGCTGGAGGGGGTCGTCAGCCGCGGGTGAGCCTTGAAGCGCCATCCAATAGGTACGACACGTTTCTTTTCTCGGCCCGGCGCCGGGTGCAGCCGTGTTCGCCGCACTTGCCGCCCTTCTGATAGAAGGTCGGTTGTCCCGCTTCACGACGGTTTTGGGGTCTCCCTGCTCATTCGCCGCTCACCTTCACCTGAAACAGGGACGGACGGAGGAGAGGGTTTTGAGCCAAATCCTCGGAGGCGCCGAGTTCTATAACCGCTCCCAGGCGTTGGTTTCCTCCGGGACCGCGGACGAGCGCTACGTGCAGACCATGTATCAGGTGCTGCTCAACCGCGCGGCCGGCTCGGACAAGACGGCGGCCTGGGTCAATCAGCTGCCGAATTCGGGGACGCAAGGGGCAGCGGCGAC
>DHJA01000100.1 GCA_002404095.1 Planctomycetaceae bacterium UBA4732
TTCCGATCAGCCTAGGGGCACCCCGGCGGGGCGGGACTTCGGGTTAGTATGCCCCGGCTTACTCCGCCGTAATCGCGGCCGCCAGCGCAGCTTCGACTTCGCTTTCCACGTCTTCCTCTTCCAGGACAGCCTCCATTGCCTGCGCGTTGAGCCGCACCTCCGCCTCCTGATGCGTGTGGAAGCCCGTGCCCGCCGGCACCAAGTGGCCGAGGATCACGTTCTCCTTCAAGCCGACGAGGTAATCGACCTTGCCGGCCAACGCCGCCTCGGTCAACACCTTTGTCGTCTCCTGGAACGACGCCGCCGAGATGAAGCTCTCCGACTGGACCGCCGCCTTGGTGATGCCCAAAAGCTGCGTCGTGTTCGTCGCCGACGATGGCTCGATCCACGTCGGCAACGCCTTGTCGTCGGCCTCCAGGCGGGCGCGCTCCTCCTCGAACGCCTCCTTGCTGACGATCTTGCCTTCCTCGAACTTGGAGTCGCCGACATCCTTGATCTTCACGCATTCCTTCAGACGATCATTGACCGCCTGGAAGGAGAAGCGGTCGATCACCGAGCCGGGCAATAGGCCGGTGTCGCCCATCGCCTTGACCTGCACTTTGCGCAACATCTGCGACACGATAATCTCGATATGCTTGTCGTCGATCTCCACGCGCTGGGCGCGGTAGACGGCTTGCACCTCTTGCACGAGATATTTCTGCACTTCTTCGGTACCGGATATCTTCAATATCTCCTGCGGCACCAGCGGCCCGAACACCAGCCGGTCGCCTTCCTTGACTCGGTCGCCGGTGTGTACGCGCAGATGCTTGCCCGGCGGCACCTGATGTTCGCGCTCCTCGCCGACTTTGTTACCCGCCTCGTCCACCGGCTGGATGTAGATGGTGCGCTTGCCGCGCTTCTTCTCGCCCAACCGCACCACGCCCGCCACCTCCGCCATCTTCGCCGGGTCGCGCGGCGTGCGCGCCTCGAAGATTTCCGTGACGCGCGGCAGACCGCCGGTGATGTCCTGCGTACCGGCCACTTCGCGCGGCGTCTTGGCCAGCAGCGAGCCGGCCGACACCTTTTGGCCGTGCTTCACTTCCAGGAACGCCTTTTCCGGCATGTAGAACGTCGTCAGCGGCTGGCCTTGATCGTCCTCAATGACGATCTGCGGGTGCAGTTCGCCCTTATGCTCCATGATGACGCGGCGCTCGGCGCCGGTCGCCGTATCGCGCTCAGTTCGCAGCGTTTCGCCCTCCACAATATCGTCGAAACGCACCTTGCCGCTGCGGTCGGACACGATCGGCGTGATGTGCGGTTCCCAGCGGCAGACCGTCTTGCCGGCCTCGACCGTCTGGCCTTCCTCGACCATCACCTGGGCGCCGTTGGGCACTGCATAGCTCTCGACCGCCGTCCCCTTCGGGCCGACGATCAGCACCTCGCCGTTGCGGGCCAGGGCGATGCGCTCGCCCTTGTCGTTGACCACGACCTCGACGCGCTCGAACTTGACCACGCCGGGCCGCTTCGCCTTCACGGCGCTCTCGCCCATTTCGTGCTTGACCACGCCGCCGATGTGGAACGTGCGCATCGTCAACTGCGTACCGGGTTCGCCGATCGACTGGGCCGCGATGATGCCCACCGCCATGCCTTCCTCGACCATCGAGCCGGTCGCCAGGTCCATGCCGTAGCAAAGCCGGCATACCCCAAGTGGCGCCTGACACGCCATCGGACTGCGCACCAGAATCTTGTCCAGGCCCATACGCTCGATGGTACGGGCCGCTTCCCAAGTAATCATCTCGTTTTCGCCGACGATCACTTTGTCCGAAACCGGGTCGTGCAGGGCGTTGCAACTAACGCGGCCGCGGATCGAATCGGACAACGGCCGTTCGATTTCCTCGCCCTTGTAGACGGCGCTCTTGCTGACGCCCATCGTCGCGCCGCAATCGTGCATCGTCACGACCACGTTCTGAGCCACGTCGGCCAGCTTGCGCGTCAGGTAGCCGGAGTCCGCCGTCTTGAGGGCCGTGTCGGCCAAACCCTTGCGGGCGCCGTGCGTCGAGCTGAAATACTCCAACACGGATAGCCCTTCGCGGAAATTAGCCTTGATCGGCGTCTCGATGATGGTGCCGTTCGGCTTGGCCATCAGGCCGCGCATACCGGCCAACTGACGAATCTGCTCGATGCCGCCGCGGGCGCCGGAGTGGGCCATCAGGAAGATCGGGTTCAAGTACGGCGCGCCGTCGCGACGGTCGTTCTTGAGGTCTTCCATCATCTGCTTGGTGATCTCGTCGCGCGCGTGCGTCCACAGGTCGATGACGGTGTTGTAGCGCTCGACTTCGGTGATGTTGCCCTCGTCGTACTGACGGCGGAAGTGTTCGACCTTCTTCTCTGTCGCGTTCAGCACCGCCTCCTTGTTCTTCGGCGTGCGCAGGTCGTCGGCCGAGAAGCTCAGGCCCGAGCGCGTCGATTCGCGGAAGCCGAGTTCCTTCATGCGGTCAAGCAGCTCAATCGTCTGGCGCCGGCCCAATTGCTGGTAGCAGTCGGCGATGATGCGCGCCAGCGTCTTACTGGCCAAGGCCAAGTCGTAAAACGCCATTTTCGGATGAAGAATGTCGTTGAAGATGACCCGGCCGACCGTGGTTAGCACCAACCCGTTCGGCTTGCGCGGCACGTCCTCGACTTTCATCTTGTCCTTGTCAACGCGCACCTCGCTGACGACGCGCCGCTCGATCGGCAGCCGCACCCAGATGCGGGCGTGGACGCCAAGCTTCTTCAGCGAATACGCCGTATGCACCTCGGCCGGGCTGCTGAACTTCTTACCCTCGCCCAACTCAGTGCTTTCGCCTAGCTCGCCGCGCGTCGCCGTCAGGTAGTAGCAGCCCATTACGATGTCTTGCGACGGGCTGATGATCGGCTGGCCGTTGGCCGGGCTGAAGATGTTGTTGGTGGACATCATCAACACGGTCGCCTCGACCTGTGCCTCAATGGATAGCGGCAGGTGGACGGCCATCTGATCGCCGTCGAAGTCGGCGTTGAA
>DHJA01000125.1 GCA_002404095.1 Planctomycetaceae bacterium UBA4732
TTGATGAAAACCTTTGCTGAGACAGTAGTTATCACTTAACGAACGGTATTGCGGCTAAACGCTTTTCGTTCCGCCATCCACCTGATCTTGACACGCAACGCCTCTCTTGGCATAACGCCGTCCTTCAAGCAGACCGTGTTTTCCGGGCGACCATGGGGCGCACGCGCGCCCTGCGGCAGGGGGCGATATGCGGCGAACGCTGGCAATCGGATGGGTCGGCGCCTTATTGTTCGCCGACGGTTGCGCGACCGGACCTCTTCAGGAGAACCCGCTTGTCATCCGGCCCGCCGCCAAGGCCGATGTGGCCGACAACCCGGTTTACGTCCCTCTCGGCCCCACCTCTTACGCCGCCGTTTTCGAGAAAGTCCTCGACGTGGTTGGCGATTACAACTTCGAGATCGCCTACTCCAACCGCTATGACGGCCGTATCGAAACCTTTCCCAAAATCGCCCCCGGCCTCGGTCAGCCGTGGAAAGGCGGCAGCCCCGACTTTCACCAGCGCTTGGTCGCCTCCTTCCAGACCATTCGGCACCGCGCCATTGTCCTTATCTCTCCGGCCAACGACGGCGGCTACTTTATCGACGTGAAAGTCTTCAAGGAGCTTTTGGACACGCCGCGACCCCAACGGGCCACGGCCGGCGCCGCCTCGTTCCGCAGCGAACCCACAATCGAACGTCAGTTTGAAGTCGTCGAGGTCGGTCAGTTTGAGAACGGCTGGGTACCCATCGGCCGCGACGCCCTGTTGGAGCAGTCGATTCTGGACCGATTGGCCCGCTTCGACCCAGCGTGCGATAAACCGATGCATTGAATCGAATCCGTTTGGCGAGCCGGGGGCGTAAGCCCCCGGGTTCTGGTTTCAGCATCTGAAGCAGAACCCGGGGGCTTACGCCCCCGGCTCGCCACTAGCCATTGACTCACCTCCCCATCGAACTTATGATGCCGCCCGGTTCCGGACGCGCCAGGGATAGGCGCGCCGCCCGCACGGCGGCCTCACGGATGGGGAAAACCGATGGATCTGCGGAACAAGACCATTCTCGTGACCGGCGGCGCCGGCTTCCTCGGACGTCACGTCGTTGCCCGCCTGCGCCAAGCCGGCTGCGATCAAATCGTCGTCCCGCGCAGCGCCGAGTACGACCTGCGCCAGGCCGCCGACATCCGCCGGCTGCTGCAATGCCATAAGCCGGAAGTCGTTCTGCACCTCGCCGCCGTGGTCGGCGGCATCGGCGCCAATCGCCTTAATCCCGGTTCTTTTTTGTATTCCAATTTGCTCATGGGCGCCCAGCTTATCGAGTTGAGCCGTGAGGCCGGCGTCGAGAAGTTTTTGGCCGTCGGCACCATCTGCGCCTACCCCAAGTTTACGCCCGTGCCGTTCAAGGAAAGCGACCTCTGGAACGGCTATCCCGAGGAAACCAACGCGCCCTACGGCCTCGCCAAGAAAATGATGATCGCCCAGACGGAGGCTTACCGTCAGCAATACGGCTTCAACGGCGTCAACCTGCTCATGGTCAACCTTTACGGCCCCGGCGATAATTTCGATCTGGAAAGTTCGCACGTCATTCCGGCCCTGATCCGCAAGTGCGTCGAGGCGAAGGAGCGCGGCGACAAGGTGCTGCCGGTCTGGGGTACGGGGACGCCGACGCGCGAGTTCCTTTACGTCGAGGACGCGGCTCGCGCCGTGTACCTGGCCGCCGAGATGTTGGAAACGTCCGACCCGGTGAACGTGGGTTCGGGACAGGAAATCACCATCGCCGAGTTGACCGAGACGGTCGCGCGCCAGACCGGATTTATGGGCGAAGTGCGTTACGATTCGTCGAAGCCGGACGGCCAGCCGCGCCGCTGCCTAGACGTTACGCGGGCGCGCGAACTGCTCGGCTTCGAGGCGACCACCTCCCTCTCGGACGGCCTGGACAAGACGGTCGCGTGGTACCTCGCGGCGCGGCGACAGGAACGCGCCGCGGCATAGTTCTTCCTCTCTCCGTGTCGTTTAGCCGCGACCCGAAGGGGAGCGCGTCTTCCTCGCGCTCCCCTTCGGGTCGCGGCTAAACGACACGGAGAAAGAGCGGCAATATAGGGTTCCGCATGAAGATCGGCATCGAGCTGCGCCAGGTGACGCTCGGGCACAGCGGCGGCATTTCGCAGCTCCTCCAGAATGTGCTGGAGACGCTGTTCACTCTCCATCCCGAGCAGGACTACGTCTTTTTCAGCACCATCTTCAACCGCGGCCTGTTGGAGCGGCTGCCGAACCGGGCCGAAGTTGTCACCTTGCCCCTGGATCGCTACCACGAGGAACTGGCCCGTCTGGCGGTCGAGAAGCAGATCGACGTGCTGTTCCGCGGCTATCCCATGGAAAGCGAGTTGACCTTCCCCCTGTCGCGCCAGGTGTTCGAGATACCGGACATTCAGCACGAGTATTTTCCTGAATTCTTCACGACCGAGGCCTTGCGCAGCCGCCGCGTCGCCTTCACGCGCGCTCTGAAAGCGGCCGGCGCCATCGCCACCCTCACCGAATTTACCCGCGGCACCCTTCAAGAACAGCCCTGTAACCGCTGCGCCGACGTCTTCTTGATGAGTCCGGCTTTGCCGACGCGACACGCCAACGACGCCGGCCTCACCGACGCGGAGAGCGCGCTCGTCCCCGCCGGCGACTTCTTTCTCTACCCCGCCAACCTCTGGCCCCATAAAAATCACCGCCGCGTCCTCAAGGCGTTCGCGCGCTTCCTGGAGCGGACGGGCCGGCCGGCGGAGTTGATCCTCACCGGCCACCCCGCGGGCTGGGAAAAGCTGCACAAGCAATTCTCCACATTACCGGTACGCCATCTCGGTTTCGTGAGGCCGACTCTGCTGCGGCACCTCTTCCTGAAGACGAAAGCGCTGGTCTTTTTCTCGCTGTACGAAGGCTTCGGCATGCCCTTGTTGGAGGCGTTCGACGCCGGCGCCCCGGTGGTGTGCGGCAACACGACCGCTCTGCCCGAAGTGGGCGGCGACGCCGCGCTGAGTTGCGACCCCACCGACATTGAGGCCATGAGCGGCCTGATGGAGCGCGTGGGCGCGGACGAAAAGTTGCGGGCGGACCTTATCGCCAAGGGCAAGCAACGTCTGAAGGCGTACACCTGGGAGCAAGCGGCGCAAAACCTGTTCGACGCTCTGGAGCGCGTCGCCCGCCGCGCGACCGCGGCGCCGGCGACCCTGCCGGCTGTGGTGAAGGGTACGGCGCCGCCGCTGGTTTCCATCGTCACGCCTTCGTTCAACCAGGGCCGTTTCCTACGCCGCACCATCGACAGCGTACTGAATCAAACCTATCCGCACGTTGAATATCGCGTAATGGACGGCGGCTCGACCGACGATTCCGTGGCGATCCTGAAATCCTACGGCGGCCGCTTTTCGTGGGTTTCCCAGCGCGACGGCGGTCAGACGAACGCCATCAACACGGGTCTGGCGCAGGCGCGTGGGGAAATCCAGGCGTATCTCAATTCCGACGACGTGTTGCTGCCCGATGCGGCGGCGAGGGCGGTCCATCATTTCACGCATCGGCCCGACTGCGACATGGTGTACGGCCTGGCCCATCACATCGACAAGGACGACGGCTTCCTCGATTGGTATCCGACGGCGGACTACTCGCTGAAACGCTTGCTCTTGGACTGCTGTGTTTGCCAGCCGGCCGCCTTCTGGCGCGCCGCGATCGCCCGCAAGATCGGCCCCTTCGATGAATCGCTGCACTATGCGATGGACCTCGACTATTGGCTGCGCATCGACCGGGCCGGCGGCCGCATTGAACACCTGGGAGAAGTGCTGGCTTCCACCCGGATCCACGAGGATGCGAAGACCCTTTCGTGCCACATCCCGGTCCATAAGGAGATCATCCGCGCCTACGAGCGTCACGTCGGCCGCGTCGATCCGCACTACGTCCTCGGCCTATGGATTCACCTCTGCGAAAGCCCAAAACGTCCTTTGCTGCACTCGCTAGGACGAGTCCGGGGATTTACGAGGTCGATCGGCTTTCTGCACTGCACCTGGCTGAACCGTTACTCCGCCCGGGGCCTTCTGAGCGTCGCCCGCCGCGCCCTCTGCAAGCTGGCCTGGCGCTGTGGGGACGGCGTCGTCGGCTTTCACCTCGACAACTGGTTGGCGCCCGTTTTCTCGGTATCGCTGACACAGGGCCGGGCCGAGCAGACGTTCTACCTGAGCGGCGTGGCGCCGGTGGATCTAACGGTGACGGCCGCGCTGGACGACCGAGATGTTCACACGGCGTCGCTACGGGCGGGCCGGTATGAAACGATCCGCGTGACCGCCGCGCCGGGGGCGGGCCGGCTGTCGCTGCGCTTCTCCGCGCACGCGTTGCGGGGACCTAGTGCGGGGCCGGTGTCATTCCTGCTTCCGGAGACGATGCGGCCGGTGTCGTTCCTGCTTCAGGAGACGAACCTGTTCACCGAGCAGGACGTGGCGTGAACGCTCTGAGCGAAAAGGGCGGGAAACCCCCGCCCCTACAGTGATTTTCGTAGTAGGGGCGGGGTTTCCCCGCCCTTTTCGCGTAGACTCTTATAATGAGGTCATATGGACCTCATTTACCTCGACAACAATGCGACAACGCCGTTGCTCCCGGCGGTATGGGACGCGATGCGGCCGTTCGCCTTGGCGGAGCGGTCGCCCGGCCGCGCCGCTTTCCACTGCGACGCCACGCAGGCGGTGGGCAAACTGCCGGTCCACTTCGCCGATCTTGGCGTCACATCGCTGTCGCTCAGCGCGCACAAATTCCACGGCCCCAAAGGCGCCGGCGCCTTATTGCTGCGTCGAGGATCGAAGCTGCGCCCGCGGACATGGGGCGGCCATCAACAACAAGGC
>DHJA01000243.1:0-14409 GCA_002404095.1 Planctomycetaceae bacterium UBA4732
CAATAAAGTCGCGGAAAGTACAGGCCAGTCCGAAGGCTTCGGCAACGATTTTCGGTGAGGATCGAAGTGTGAACCGCCCGCACATAGGGATGCCTCATTTGTTGTTTTCCACGGCCACTTCGTAGACCGTTACCGCCGCCTTCGCCATCAGGTGCATGGTGAGGCGGGCTGGCAGGAGCGGCAGTTTCTTGAGGCCCATCTTCACGATGATTTCGGCGATGGCTTCCTCAATTCTCTCTTCGAGTTTTGCGACGGTCTTCTGGTCCATATTCGTCACCAATCGGATTTCTTCGTCTTGAGCGTTTTCAATTGAGCGAGGATGATTTCAATCATTTTATCAGCAGCGATCTTGAACTCGTCGTTGCCCTGAACCCTCCCCACTGGCTCGAAAAGGACGAACTGGATCGCCGTCATTGCCACAATGCGTTGCAAGGCTTCCAGGTCGGCGTACTGCCAGTTTTTCGACCCGAACGGCGTGGGATGCTTGTCTCGCAACAGGGCGTCGATGTCCGCCTGCAAATCCATGATTTCCATCAGTTTCTTGCGAACAAGTTCACCCGTCTTCTCAGCGTCACGCCGCACTTCGTCAGGCACGCTCATGTTGAAACTCCATCGTTTATTGGTTGATCGTTCCAGGGCCACCAGACGCTCATCGCTCGAACCAAGGATCATCTTGAATGGCCTTCATACACCCGTCCACCGAAAGAGCGTCGAAGACGCCAATCCATTCCTTTCCCGTGTAACGCATGGCGTAGAGGGCAAACTTGCCGTCACCGAGCGGTTCCATCCGAGCAAACATCAACTCAAACGTGGGCGAGAGGGCGTTCGCACTTGGGCAGGCGTAGGTCGTGAAGAAGTAGAAGTAACCCCTGTACCACTTCGCCCCGATGTCGATGATGTAATTGCCCTGCTTCTCTTTTGGCGGCGGCAGAAGGTGCTTGGGCTTCAACACGGTTTCGATCAACTCGTTGGCTTTCGTTTCTACCTCGGTCTTGAGGCAGGCCGTTACGGAGGCTCTTTTATTTGCCGGGCGGATATTCCACGGTTCTCCTGGTTTTGCCATCGTCGTCAGTCCTTTCGTCGTTGAAGCATCATCAGGAGAGGCCGCACGCCCTCAACATCGCCTCCAACGGCTCCGGGTCGGCGAGGCGGTGATCGTCGCCGACCTCGATCAGCGCCGAGGCCGGCAGCCCGCTGTTCCTGACCAGTTCCTCGCTTTCGGCGAACGGCACCACGTCAACGGCCCGGCTGTGGAGGATCACCGTGCCGGGCTTCACGGTCCTGGCTATCCCATATTCCTTCCAGGCCGGGCAGAGCAGGACGAGTTTCGCCTCGCCGATTTCGATATTCATGGCAACGGCACCGCCTCGTGATGAGCCGACGACCACCTTCGGCTGGTGCTTGTCGAACTCCTCCTGGGCGACGTTGACGGCCAGGGTGAAATCCTCGTCGGGCAGCTTCGGGTTGATGACTTCGTGGCCGTGCTGCGCCAAGAAGGTCGGCTTCACGCCGCCAGGGACCGATTGCCAGCCGTGAAGGAAGAGGATTTTCATCGCCCGGTCTGAACCTCCTTCGCCTGAATCCTCGCCAGCGTGTAGGGTAGAAACATCGGCGCTGCTCGTCTCGACGGCGAAACAGCGGTCATTTTATAGGTTGGACTGCACCAGACCCAGGCTGGCAGCGGACGGTCGAGCAAGCCGGGGCGTGAACCATGAGGGATACTACCACCGCCGATGATCGTTGTCGGGGCGTCCTGGTCGGACTGGCTGCCGGGGACAAGATTGGCGGGCCGATCCGCATGGCCGTGCGCCTGGCTGAAAGCCTTGTTGACTGCAATGGCTTCAACCCATCCGACATCCTCAACCGCTATCTGGCCTGGTGGCGTGAGGGAGCGTTCGATACCGGCCCGGTAAGCGGTCGTGCGCTCTCTCTCATGGCGATGGGGTTGCCGGCCCTGGAAGCCACGGCGCAGGTCCATCAGGAATTCGACGGCAAGACGGCGGGCTGCAACCCGGCGCACCGATCTCCACCGCTGTCGATGCTGGCCTCCATCGCCGACGAAGACCTTGCCGCCTGTGCGATGACCGAGGCCCGGTTGACGCACCACGACCCGCTGGCCGGTGAGATCGCCGCAGCGGTCAACAATCTGTGCCGGTCGCTGATCCGTGGTGACGCCTGGGACATGGCCTTGCGGCGCTGTGGCAGGTTCACCGGCCAGGAGGGACCGGGCAACAACGGCGGGTTTGCGCCAGACGTGCTGCGGGCGGCGCTGCACTACGTCGGCACGTCGGCCTGCTTCGCCGAGGCGATGGACAGGTCGCTGGTGTTCGCCGGCTCTGCCAACTACTGCCCGGTATTGGTTGGCGCTATCGCCGGTGCCCGCTGGGGCGCATCAGCCATCATGCCTTCATCGTTGGCGCATGTCGATATTCTGCCCAGGGTCCGGGCAGCGGCAGCATCCTTGGCGGGCGGTTGGGTCGAGGGTGAATGATGTCGCATTTTTCGAGAAACGGCAGGTGATCGGTGGAATCCCGCATAAGCATGATCGCCCTTGGCGTTCGAGATTTACCACGTTCGGTGAAATTCTACCAGGATGGCTTGAGGTTTTCGCCATCCTCGGCCAGCAAAGAGAGCATCGCCTTTTTCAAGATGGGTGGAACCGTGCTTGCCTTGTATCCCTGGGACAAGTTGGCGGAAGATGCCCAGGTGCCGGACGAAGGGCACGGATTCCGGGGCGTGACCCTGGCAAATAATGTGAGGGAGCGAACAGAGGTCAGCGAGGTTCTGGCGCTGGGCGCAGCATCAGGCGGGAAGATCATCAAGCCCGCCAAGGATGTCTTTTGGGGCGGGCATAGTGGTTATTTCGCCGACCCGGACGGCCACTTGTGGGAGGTCTGCTGGAATCCGCATTTCCCCCTGGCCGATGATGGCACGGTACTTATCCTGTGAAACCAGGCTCCTCCCACAGCTTGTGCTTACGCCCCGGTCAGTAGGCTGCCATGCACGAGCGAGTCGCCGAAGGCCAACGCCGAAGCCTGCGTCTTGTCTTCTGACTTTACCCGGTACTCCTCGCCATCCCCAACCGGCTTGACCTGCTCCCACGACGAGTTCCGCAGTTCAGCCAACGTTGCTTCCACGGCAAGTTGAGTTACCTGTCCCTTCTCAGCAATCGGTCCCACGGCGTCCAGAATGAAGCCGCTCAATAGCCGTCGCCACACCTTCCGGCACGTCGCCGATTTGTCGAACAGGTCCACCGCCACGATCTTGTCGCCGAGCGCCACGGCCACCCCAACAGCGCCTTCGGGGTACACGAACTGTTCCGCATAATGGTCGATTTGCGGCTGGTGTGCCTCGAAGCTGTCGGCCATTGCTGAAGTTTGAGACGAGACGCCCAGCGTGGCTTGCTGTTTTTCGACTTCATCCCACACCTTGCCCTGATCGGAACGATGGCCCGTCCCTCGGTTAAGCGACTCGCTCACGGAGGTTTTGAGGGCGTGGCGCAATTTCGAGGGAGAATGCCTGCCACCGGAACCGAAGTGCCGGGATTTGTAGGCCCACCGGCCCTGCTCGACGCAACTGACCGGAATCTTGATCTTGCTCTTGGCAGGGAGGAGGACGGACGTGTTGAGGATGCGATTCTGCTTGGCCCCGACGAGTTCTTCGCCTTCGAGGAAGAGGACACGAATATCGCCGGTGTTCTCGACCAGCAGATCGGGAACGGAGCCGCCTTCTGATACCTCCTGAACCGTCACGGACCCGGACTGGAGCGCCTCGTCAGATAGAAGGTAGTCCACCTGGCCGTGTGGTTCGGCAAAGAGGGGGAAGACGGTCAGTGACTCGTGGCAGATAGGATTGCCCACACGGATTCCGGGGAAGGTGAACATGGGGGACTCCTTTTTGGGAACGAGAAGGGATGACTTGTTGTAGACACGGAGCGCCCTCGACGGGTTCAGTTCGCTCATTCGCCGACAATTCCCGCCAACGCCTTCTCCAGCATGTCCATGCGTGCCAGACTTGACCGCAACGATTCGGGAATCTTCGATTCGCCCCAATATGCCCCGGCCAACTGCCCGCAGATGGCATCTGTCGTATCGGCGTCGTCGCCAAGATTGACCGCCTTCAAGACGGCTTCCTCGAACGTATCGGCATCGTGGAACGCCCACAACGACGCCTCCAGGCTCTTGACAACCCAGCCCGATCCCTGAATGGCGGGCGGCTGCTTCTGGCGAAAACTGCCTTGGGCAATTTCTTGAATCAAGGGATGCAGGGGCATGATGTCGTTGAGTCGTTGTAACGGTTTCCAGTCCGGGGAAAGAACTTCATCACGAGCTTCGCCGTGGATCAGAGCGGCGAGAACGGTCGCCAAATACCGGCACGCTGACACGCACTGTTCGCTGGCGTGCGTCGGCAAACTGGATTCTTCGGCGAACCGTGAAATCTCTTGAATCTTGTTGGGGTAGAGATGGGCGTATCGGATGGGCACCGGAGCCAGGCGCATGATCGAGCCATTGCCGCTGACTCTTTCCGAGCGGTCGCCTGAAGTGAGGGCATCCTTGTCGGCGAGGAAACTGCCCAAGGCACTTCTGGTGGTGATGCCGATGTCGAAACAGCGCCCGTTCACGGAATACTTGCCAGTTTTCCACCACTGAACATAACGGTCGGCCTGGTCATTCAAGTCCCAGCCTGTCGTGGCGATGCTGTCGGCCAGGGCCAGGGCCATGCTCGTGTCGTCGGTCCACTCCCCGGCCTCCAAGCGGTGCGGCCCGCCGTTTCGGTAGCCGGTCACAGGTGCGAAACTTCCTGGGGATTTGAACTCGACGGCGGCGCCCAGCGCATCACCCACGGCCAAGCCGATCAAGGCTCCTCTGCGACGGTTGTTCATGACTCGTTCCCCCATGCGTACTTGCACGCCCTCAACATCGCCTCCAACGCCTCCAGGTCCGCCAGCCGGTGATCCACGCCGACTTCGACCAGGGCCGACGCTGGCAGGCCACTATTCCTGACCAGTTCCTCGCTGTGCGCAAACGGGATCACGTCGTCGGCCCGTGAGTGCAGGATCACCGTCCCAGGCTTCACGATCATCGCTGTCCCGAACTTCCTCCAGGCAGGGCAGAGCAGGACGAGCCGGGCACCGCCGCTCTTGATGTTCATCGCCACTGCACCGCCCCGTGACGAGCCGACGACGACGGTGGGCCGGTACTTATCGAACTCGGCCTGGGCAATGCGGACGGCCTCGGCGAAGCCCTCGTGACGCAGCGGCTCCAGATAGTCTTCGAGGAAATCAGGAACGACAAGGACTTCGACCGGCTCACCGAGGTTTACGCACGGGGCAAGAAGGAGTTCGTCTTCGCCGGGATGAAGTCGAAGTTCGATGACGACGACAACCTGACCTACGGAGCGCTGGTGCAGCGCCGGAATGCTGGTCCGTCCGATCTTGATCGCTTCGTCGCCGTGTGTTGCTTCCGCTTCCCCATCATCCGTTCCCCTTTCCTGGGCCATCCGAGTAGCTTACTCGGTGGTCCAGTTTTCGGGGTTCACTATAATTCTAATCGGGTTGCTGACCGGAGAAACCATCGCCCAGTGGCTGGCGGCACGCCTTGATGGGGGTGTTGGCATCCTCGAAGAAGAGCCAGTAGACAAGGTTCTCGAACACCAGGAGGAGGCGGGCTGCGTTCTCCTGGCGAAGACCGCAACGGTCTTCGACGGCCTGAAGCAGTTCGACCAGTCCTTGCACTCCGGGAGGGCACTCCAGGCCGTCATCGTGACCGCCAGCGGCCAGCCTTCGGAGACTCCGCTCGGCATCGTCACGCCGACCGACATCCCCGGCCTCGTGCGGTCAGCGAGGTTGGAGCCGTAGGAAGCTGGAAGGGATCAGTCAGGTCAAACGCCAGGAAGGACCAACCGGAGAAAACGACGCATGGCTGCCAAATCCATCTCCATCAACCGAGCGCCGGTCCTGACCATGTGGGCAGCCGTGGTAGCCCAGCGTCTCGGCTTCGATGAGGACGAAGCGCTGACCTTGGGCAAGGCGGTCGCCGGACTGAATGCCCAGGCCAAGGGCCGCAGGCTTGGCATCTTCAAGCCGCACGAGGAGAAGGCGAAGAAGGCACAAGAGAAGAAACGAGGGGAGCGGTTCTTGATCGAGGTCTGCGGTCGGCCCGTGCCAGCCGAGAATACCGACGAGGGCATCCGGGCCGTGAAGGGCGCTCAGGTGATCGAGCCAAACGGTGTGCGGCGTTACCTGGAGGGAAAGTTTGGCGACGATCTCGGCGCTGTGCGCAAGGTCATGCAGCGGCTTGCCAAGGGCTACAAGCCGAAGGCGCTTGCCGACCACTGCTACCGACTCTACGAGCGGTTCCGCCCTGAGATTCCAGAGGGTATAAAAGGGTGGGGTGCCAAGGGCGACCTGGACCTGGGGCTGATCGAGGGGCTGGCGAGGCAGAAGAAGGAAGCGGAAGGACTCCAATGAAGCTGGGACTGTTGGCCGACATCCACGAGCAGACGGAGCAATTGCGAAAGGCCATCGACGTGCTGCAACGGCACGGGGCCGACCGCTTCGTGGTCGTGGGCGACGTTTTCGAGATGGGGAAGCGGATTGAGGAAACGATTTACTTGCTTCAGTGTGTGGAGACGGTGGGCGTTTGGGGCAACCACGACATTGGCTTGTGCTTCGATCCGGGCGAGGCGGTTCGCCAGCGATACAGCGCCGCCGTTCTCGATTTCATGGGCAGCCTGCAACCCCGCCTGGAGATCGACGGCTGCCTGTTCACGCACGTTGAACCGTGGCTCGATCCCCACAAGGTCGAAGACCTCTGGTACTTCGACGACCCGCCCGATTCCCCTGAGAAGCTCGCCAGGAGCTTTGCGGCGGTCCCGCACCGTGTCCTGTTCATCGGCCATATGCACCGCTGGCTGCTTGGCACGCCTGCTGGCGTCCTTCCCTGGCGAGGCGACCGGCAATTGCGACTCGACTGCGCCAACCGCTATCTGGTTGTCGTCCACGCCGTTTGCGCCGGAAGGTATACCCTGTTTGATACAAAGACGGGCGACCTAATCTCTTTCGGGGAGGGTTGACATGCCCGAGGCATGGTTGAGAGTCGGCAAGCGCCTAGACGAAATGGCGCCGCTTCCGCAGGACAGTTAGGCCACAACCATGCCGGGGCTGCATTACAGCCCCTCCTGGGAGAGTACGCCATGCGCAAGAAACGAAAGCCGTTAGAAGAGCGAAAACCCGAAGACTACAAGGAGGCGGCTGACGACCCTCTGGAACTGGCTAAAGTCCTGGCCGGGCAAGGGGGAATCAGCGACCAGGACTTTCTGGAACGCATGGCTCGCAGCGACGATCTCGTGGACCACGATGGCGAGACATGCGGCATGTGCCACAACCTGATCCTCGGTGCTCAAGTCGCCCGTGAGATGGTCGAGGCGGGCGAGTACGAGGACGTGGCGAGCAAGTGGGTGGCGGAAAACAAGCGGCGCTGGGAGAAGAGCAAGTTCTTCAAGCTGTGGCAAAAAGAGCAGGAGGCTGGTCGTGACCCGCACAAGGCGTTCAAGGACCGCGGGTGGGAACCGTGAACGGTGGATGCTGTCACCTGGCCGTGGTCTTTCCGTGCGGTCCTGGAGGAAGCCAGGGCCGTTAGCGGGGTTGCTGCGCGCCGGGCCTGGGGAACTGGCGGGGTAGCTTTCTGGTCCGGTGGGTGGAGGGGGCTGGCTTTTGGTAGTTCTACTGTGCCGGATAGGTGGCTCGATTTGCCACAAGGCCTTGTGAAACTAAGGGTTGCGCCAATCAACAACTGGCCGAGTGCCCTTTGCTGCAACCCCTGATTTCCCATGTGCCTGCGGTGATTTAGGTCATTGAACAGGCACAGTAGAAGTAGGGAAAACTGGCTCGGCAGCTTCGGAAGTTCGCCGACGCCCTCTTGGTCGCACAGAAAGATACCGACGAAGAGGAAGGATCGCACCTATGAAGCCTCTTCCTGGCGATTACCGGCACAAACTTCTGTTGTCCGGTGATGAACTGCGAGAACTCAAGAAGCACACCTACAGCATGGTGGAAACCTTTGGTCTGGATCGAAAGATCGACAACTACCAAGGAACCCGTCCGATCACGCTCTACCGCTGGGATTTGGAATGTCTGCTGGACGTGATCGACTTCGCTCTCCAAGATGAGAGGGACTACCCGGACAAATCCACCCCGGAGTATCAGGCGTTGCAGAAAGTGGGCGAGCGGATTCATCAGGAGTACGACGCCGTGTACGGCCACGAAAAGATTGCCCAACTCGGAAAAGTGGTGCCTCCAGCCATGGGAGTCTCACGACCCGTCTCCATCACGGCACCCGGCCAGAAACCGGAAGTTCTCAAGGCTCCGAGCAAGTCCTCGAAAAGCAAAGCCACCGTCTACCAACTCAAGATCACGTTGGCCGACATCAAGCCACCGGTGTGGCGGCGGGTCGAGGTTAAGGACTGCACGTTGACGAAACTCCACGAGATCGTCCAGATCGTCATGGGCTGGGACGGCTACCACCTGTGGGCCTTTGAAATCGGCGGCGAACAGTACGGCGAAGACCCCGACGGCGAAATGGACATGGAGAGCAGCCGCAAATTCAAACTGAGCCAGGTCGTCCAGGCGGGCGTCAAGAAGTTCGTCTACACCTATGACTTTGGCGATCATTGGGAACACGTCATCCACGTCGAGAAGGTGCTGGACGCTGATCCCCAGGTGAAGTACCCCCGCTGCGTGAAGGGCAGCCGTGCCTGCCCACCGGAAGACTGCGGCGGCGCCTGGGGCTATGGCGACTTCCTCGCAGCCATCCAGAACCCGACCCACGAATCGCACGAGGAGATGCTGGAGTGGGTCGGCGGCGGCTTTGACCCGGAGGCATTCCACATCGAAGCTGTCAACAAGAAACTGGCGACGGTGCGGTGATGACGGCGGAATGGATCGGGCGGCAGGGAAGGCCCGGCGAGGCGAACCAGGCGCCTTCTGAACAAGATCATGCCGTGCAAGGGAGAAAACTGTGGGCAAGAAGAAAAAAAGAGCAGCACAGGAGGAGGCTTCCGACCAGCCGCCGCAGGATGGCAGGCTGAAGCGAAAGCAGTACGAGGCCAAGCTAAACGAACTGCACATGGAATTGGTGAAAATGCAGTATTGGATCAAGGCGGCGGGCAAAAAACTCGTCGTGCTGTTCGAGGGTCGTGACGCCGCCGGCAAGGGCGGGGCGGTCAAGTGCGTGGCCGAGCCGTTGAACCCCCGTGGCTGTCGCATCGTGGCCCTGGGCAAGCCCTCCGACACGGAGACGACGCACTGGTACTTCCAGCGCTACGTCGCCCACCTGCCCGCCGCCGGGGAGATCGTCCTGTTCGACCGGAGTTGGTACAATCGGGCGGGGGTGGAACACGTCATGGGCTTCTGCACTCAGGAGGAGTACATCGAGTTCCTGCGCTCATGCCCGGAGTTCGAGCGTATGGTAATCCGTTCCGGGATCATCCTGCTAAAATACTGGTTCTCCGTCAGCGACGAGGAACAGGAACGACGCTTCCATGATCGGGCCGGGAACCCCGCCCGCCGCTGGAAGCTGAGCGAGATGGACATTCAATCACGGGAGAAGTGGGTGGAGTTCTCGAAGGCCAAGGACGAGATGTTCCAGCACACCGACATCAAGCAAGCGCCATGGTACGACGTGGAGGCCGACGACAAGCGGCGTGCCCGACTGAACTGCATCGCCCACATCTTGAGCATGGTTCCCTACGAGGATGCCACGCCGCCGCCGCTGAAGTTGCCGCCCCGCAGGCCGGCGGACGACGGTTATGTTCGCCCGCCGAAGTCGGACCAGAACATGGTCCTGGACGTGGCGTTGTGACGGCGACCCGCCCTGAGTCGGAACTTGCTGCGTTTGGACGAAAATGGTGAAATCATCCTGGCGTATAGAGCCTGATTATACGACCCAACAAATAGTATCCGGTTCAGGTTGCGTCTACAATTCGTTGAAGTTCCTCGATCAATGCCTCTTGCCCAGCTTTGATCTTCCGTCTCGCCGCAGTCACGTCGAAGAAGTCCGCCCGGTCGATCTCAGGGAACTCCATTTGTCGCCCCGACTTTGGGGGCCATTCCATCGTGAACATGTTGCTGACCGTCGCACTCGGATCGCAGTCACCCTTGAACGCCCATGCGTGAACGGTCTTGCTTCCCTTTTGCTTCACCGGCGTCAGAGCGATGAATGGACCTGTTGGCGTGACGCCGGTTTCTTCCTCGAACTCCCGCTTGGCGGCTTCGAGCAAGTCCTCATCCGGTTCAATCTCGCCCTTGGGAATCGACCAAGCGCCGTCATCCTTGTTCTTGAAAAACGGACCACCGGGATGGGCAAGAAGCATCTGCAACTTGCCATTGTGAATGCGAAACATCAACAATCCAGCACTGACACGGGGCATAGGCGCCATCCTGATCTTCGTCACCGTGAAAAATACCGCACCAACGACATGATCCTTGTCGTCAGCAGACTAAGCAGGATGTACGTCGTTATAGAGAAGCCGAAGCTGAAGTTTTCCCGCTGGCCCGGTATGGTCGGGGGTAAGCCGGTCGGCGATGAATTTCCACTAAAACGGGTGTTGAGCGATCCTCACTCCCGTTAGAAGTCGATCCAGTTGACCGTGATCGACTTCGGGTTGCCCTCGCAGAGCGCCTGCGGCAGCGTCATCTCGAAATACCCGTCCTTCAGCGGAAGCTCCTTGGCCGGTTTGCCGTCGCCGCCGATGCGGATGTCCGTCCAGAGGGGACTTTTCTCATCCAGCGGCGTGATCTCCTTGCCGTCCTTCCACAGCCGCACCTGGGCACCGACCCCGTTCGTGCCAGGCCAGGCTCACTTTTTCCTGTCCTCCTGCGCCTGCGTCTTGTTGTCCCGCATCTTCTTTTGCAGGGGGGGCAGCTTGGTGGCCGGCTTGCTGACCACCGGCTGGTTGGTCTTGGACATGGCTTGTCCTCCATTCGGTCGAAAGAAGCGTGTCGCTCCCGATCATCGTGGTGCCGAGACGAACCGGACAGCCATCGCATCCTCCGGGCTGACGTGCCAGATGGGATCGACGCCGGCAGGAAGTGACTCCGCTTTGACGAAGAGGCAGGGCGGCGCCGCCCGGAAGTAAAGGCCGAGGGCCGGGCAAAGCCAGCCCTCCATCTTTTCACCGGCGATGGCGCCGCCGTACCAGTTGCCGAAGAGTTGCGAGGCGCTGCCGTCCTGGCCGGGTACGATCTGCGAATCGTCGCTGCGAAGCCAGGTCAACTCGGCGTCGGCCTCCTCGAAGGTTTCGTCGCTGAAGGAAAGGGAGAACCCCTGGCCGGCGTGCGGGATCGCCTTGGCCTCGATCAGCCGGGAGATCATTTCCGTCATGCCCAGGACGAACGCCTCTTCCTTCAGGCCGGTGCAAGGATCGTCAAAGACCCAGGTTGGACCGAGAAGGTACGGATAGATGGTCAGGACTGGCACGGTCGGTTCCTCGTGGTCAGGTTCTTCCCTCATGAGCGATTCTCAGCATGTCATTGTACATCTCGGCGCCGGGGCCGGTAGGATAGCTGAACCATCCGGCAGGAAATGGTGAAAGGATGTGTCTCGATGGCTGGGAAAGCGAAACGACCCGAAGGAGAACCGGCTGTCCCGGAAGCCGCCAAGCCCGCCTACAACGCCATCGTGGGCCTGACCGATAGGTTTTGCCAGGCACATCTCACTCACGAATACCAGATGCTTTGCCGCAAACTGACGGCAACTCTGGCCCGTAAACGACCATCACCGTTGGTCAGCGGGAAGCCGAAAACCTGGGCCTGCGGCATTGTGCGCACGATTGGCTGGGTGAACTTCCTGGACGACCGTAGCCAGAAGCCCCACCTGAAGCTGACCGCCATCGACAAAGCGTTCGGCGTCGGAGAAAGCACCGGCCAGGGCAAGGCCATGTTGATCCGCAGGATGCTGAAGATCAGGCCGATGGACCCGGCATGGTCGCTTCGCAGTCGGATGGATCAGAACCCGATGGCCTGGATGATCCAGGTGAACGGTTTCCTGGTGGACGCCCGGTTTCTGAAGCGGGAGATTCAGGAGGAGGCGCTTCGTAAGGGGTTGATTCCTTATATTCCCGAAAGGCCGAAACCGTTGAAGGAAGAAGACGATCAAGACGAGAACGACGTGGAGTAAGACGATGGCGAAGGCACAACCGAAACCCAAATTCCCCTTCACCGGCTCCTGGCGCATTGTCTCGATGTCGGCCTGGGAGGACGACTACCTCGACGAAGAAGTTCAGGCATTCATCGAGTTCGATGAGAAGGGGGGCGGTTCGTTCTAGTTCGGCTACGTCCAGGGGCAGATCGACTACCGGACAACAAATCGGGACGGTAAGCCTGCTGTGGAATTCTCGTGGGAAGGTGGCGACGGCGCTGATGGCACTCCGTTGACTGGTCGTGGCTGGGCGATCCTCGACGGTGATGGATTGACCGGAATGTTCTGCATCCACGAAGGCGACGATTCGGAGTTCGTGCCGAACAAGACACGAGTTACGAAACGCCTGAAGAAGAAGTGAATTGGCCGGCGTCCGACCTACTTGCGCTCACCCTTCTTGTGCATCGTGGTCGCCCGCTCGAACTCGTTACTGAGATCGAACCCGATGTCGTGATCCGGGGCGACCTTCCTGAAGGCGACGTACATCAAGCAGACCAAATGCAGCCCGCTGAACTGTCCTGGCATACTCTTTAGCCGGTATTTTTGGGCAGATTCAGTGGTCGCCAAACCTTTCTGCCCCAGCAGGGCGATCTCGAAGCCGATCTTCTTGATTTCCTCCGGCTTCATTTTCTCGAACACTTGAAGGGCGCTCAGGCAGTACATGATCGCATCGGGCCGCTCCATGCCGGGCAGCGCCGCCCGAAAGGATTGTTGAGAAAGTTTCGTTCGTTCCTGCTTTGCTTTCTCGGCGAGCGAACTCCTTTCATCGAGAGCGATGACCTTGATGTACAGGTCGTCCGCTTCTTTTAGTTCGCCCGTGGCTTGCAGGACTTGAGCAAGGCCGAACAATGCCTGTGGATCGGCAGGATTCAGTTCAGCGGCCCGGCGTAGAGACGTTTCGGCCTCGGCGATCTGGCCCAACGTCATCAGGCATCCACCCAGGTTCCGATGCGCCCACGGATTCGTTGGCTCCTGAGCGACCGCTTCCCGCAAAACCGGAATGGCCTCGGCATGGCGTCCTTTGCGTGCCAAAACCACGCCCAAGGCGACTCGTGCATTTACCTGGTCGGGTGCCACGTTCACGGCATGACGAAGTATCGGCTCGGCCTTGTCCAATTGCCCTGTGTCACTCAAGGCCATGCCAAGGTTGTAGAGGACGGCAACATCATCCGGCTGGTAGGTCAGGCGAATTCTTGCTCGGCGTTCCAAAGAAGTGCTGGGCCATTATCGTCGTGGAGAATCGGCCCCCGAGAACTGCCAACTCCAGCGGACCTTGGCGGGAGGCCCATTTATCCGAGTGGGCGGATAGGAAGAATAACGGTGAATGGACCGGAAGCCGGCGTGTCGGCAAAAGGTATCGTGTCGAGGGGAAGAGCATTGCCATCAAGGTCGGGGCGCTGGGCTAAGGAGACTGGCCTCTGAGGATGACAAGTCGGGCACGCTCGCCGAAACGATGGCCGCTCTGGGCGCAGCCGTAACAAGTACGGCTGCGCCCCCGAGAAATGCTGGCGGCTCCGAGAGCAGTTAGAATTGCTCAGAAGCCTTGCTTCCAGTCGGGCTTCCATGTACGAGCGCTGCCGGCAGGGGGCAGACGGTGGCTCATCACCATCCGCCCAGTCTCCCACACAAATTGCTCCTCGCTTTACCACTCGCCGTCGTCGTTCTGCCCAAGAATGGTATGGATACAGTCGAGGCACAGTCCGCACTGCATGTAGTACCGGAGGGCACACTGCCGGCAGAGCGGGGTGAGGTCCGTGACGGACTCCTCGACGATGAGCCGGGCCAGGGGCCGCTGGCAGAACAGGGCGTCGGCGGGCGACGGTTCGGCAGGCAGGGCGGCGTGACAGGCCGAGCAAGTCGTGGGCACGAAGGGTACGACCTTGGCGACCCGATGGCGGGGCAGGCGGAGGAGAACGGGGCCGGGATGGCCCGGTTGTCCACCGGCCTTGCGTCCGCTAGGCTTCTTGGAGACGGGCGGCGGAGCGGAGGGCGGGTTGGCCGAAGGCGGCAAGTTGGAGGAGTTCAGGCCGAGCCGCGCCTTGAGGTCACGGACTTCGGCCTCCAGTTCGGCAAGGCAGCCCTGCCAAGCTGAGACAAGGTTCGTCCTTCCTTCCATGCGGCCACGGCGCGAAGACCGGAGCAAAGCCGATCAGCGCGCCGTGGACATCGCGTCAACTCCGTTCCTTCGATTCGGCCACGGCGGTGAAGCCGT
>DHJA01000243.1:14485-25767 GCA_002404095.1 Planctomycetaceae bacterium UBA4732
TCGGCCACGGCGGTGAAGCCGTGGTGAGAATTCTATCTCCTACCGACCTTGTATGCCTACACTCATGGGTGTACCACTTTATAGGCGAAAGCAGGCGCCGTTCATTTCGCTGTGCGTGAACGGCATTGAAGCCCGCGGCCGCCCGACGGAAGCGCGTGACGCGAAGGACGTGGTGATTGTGACATGATGACATTTACCGACCTCTTCAACAGTGCGACGTGCGGGGAACAGAAGCCATTCCCATATCAGATCGCCTTCGCCGAGTCAGGCAACCTACCGGAACTGGTCCACGCGCCAACAGGCTCGGGCAAAACAGCAACCGCGATCCTCGGTTGGCTTTGGCGATATTTTCACTCTGAAAAACCAACACCTCGGCGTCTTGTCTATTGCCTGCCAATGCGCGTGCTGGTGGAGCAGACGCGCGACGAAGCGCTGAAGTGGCTGAAGAATCTGGAACTGCTAGACAAGGTGAAGGTTCACGTTCTAATGGGCGGGGAGGACGCCGAAGAGTGGGACCTCGAACCGGAGAAACCGGCCATTCTGATCGGCACGCAGGACATGCTTCTGTCCAGGGCATTGAACCGCGGCTATGGAATGGGCAGGTTTCGCTGGCCGATGCACTACGGGCTTTTGAACAACGACTGCCTTTGGGTTCTGGACGAAATCCAGCTGATGGGGACGGGGCTGGCAACTTCCACCCAACTCCAGGCGTTCCGCGAATCGCTCACAACCTTCGGAACGGCGAAGACGGTGTGGATGTCCGCAACGCTGTTGCCCCGATGGCTTGCGTCTGTCGATTTTCGCGATCGGATCGAACCCGGCTTGCGCCTGAGCAAGCTCCAACTCGACCCGAAAGCGGATTATGAAGCCGACGGACTTCGAGAACGCTGGATCGCGGCGAAGCCTCTCGCGGCCGCAAACTTGGCTGCGGACGACATTGCTGAGGTAGCGCAATTCGTCAAGGACAAGCACAAGGACGGTTCACTAACGCTCGTGATTGTCAATAAAGTGGATCGTTGTCGCGCGCTATTCGAGGCGATCCGAAACCTTTACCAGCCGCCGAAGCCAAAGGGTCGTGGTAAGAATGTCGCCCAAAGCGCGCCAGCGCCATCCCCAGACCTGAAATTGATCCATTCCCGATTCCGCCCAATAGAACGTGAAGGGTGGCGAGGCTGGCTAACGCAGGATCCAGAGAAGTTGCGACAAGAACACCCACTCGGCCGGATTGTCGTCTCAACGCAAGTCGTCGAGGCGGGAGTGGATATGTCGGCGCAAACGCTCATTACCGAATTGGCGCCCTGGCCAAGTCTTGTTCAGCGGTTCGGCCGGTGCAACCGCCGCGGCGAATTCTTGGCCGACAACCCTGCACAGGTGTTTTGGGTGGACGTGCTAACCCCGGATGACAAGAAAGCGGCGCCCTACTCCAAAGTTGAACTCGACGAGGCGCGAGAGCGAATCGGCACGATCCCGGATGTTGGGCTAAAGTCACTCACGGAATTCTTCGACGGGTTGGGGGAGGCGGAACGGGAGAAACTGTTTCCGTTCGACCCGGCGCACGTCATCCGGCGCAAGGACTTCATCGACCTCTTCGACACTACGCCGGATTTGGCTGGAAACGACATTGACGTGTCGCGCTTCATCCGCGACGGCGACGACCTCGATGTGCAGGTGTTCTGGCGAACCGAGGGACCGCCAGCGGACAAGCTAAGGGCCAAGGACGCAAAACGAATCGCCCCGCAACGATGGGAACTGTGTCCTGTGCCCATTGGACAGTTCCGTGAGTTCGTAGAGAGGGTCAAGAAGGCGGGGAAAATCAAGACGCCAGCTTATCGATGGGACGCACTCGATGGGAAATGGGTGCCTACTGAGCCGGATTTCATTTTCCCAGGCCAAGTGTTTTGGCTCCCCGCCAACGTCGGCGGCTACTCCAAAGAACTGGGGTGGAAGCCAGACGCCCCACCATTGCCGGCGGCCGATTGCCACCATCCGACCGAGGTCTACAAACTTACTGAGGGCGAAGGGAAGGACGATGACTTGGCATCCCAGTCCCATGCGTGGCAGTTAATATCAGAACACACTGACGATGTCGCCCGTTTCCTCGACGGCATCTTGGGCAAACTCGAATTGCCTGATCTGCCGCGCGAGGCGCTGAAAGTCGCGGCGCGCTGGCACGACTGGGGCAAACGCCATTTCGTGTTCCAGGCGGCGGTGAAGGATGGGCAAGAAGGCGACCCTGCGCGCCCCGCCGGCTGGGAATCCGTGCAAGAGATCGCAAAGGCACCGACGAACTATTGGCGGTGGTACAAACGAAAACACTTCCGGCACGAACTCGCGTCAGCGCTGGGCGTGTTGACGCTGCTAAACTACGGGGAGACCCCGAAGCTGTGGGCCGAACTCGCCCCGTACCTCCAGGATTTGGCGCTGTACCTCATCGCGGCGCATCACGGTAAGGTTCGGCTTTCGATCCGGTCAATGCCCAACGAGACGACGCCAAACAAACTGTTCGCGCGCGGTGTGTGGCAGGATGATGAATTGCCGGGAGTTGATCTCGGCGACGGTGTAACGGCTCCGCACATAGAAAAACTCGACCTATCGCCGATGTTGCTTGGAAGAGTGGATGGTCGGGCGAGTTGGGTTGAGCGCATGCTTGGTTTACGCGATCACAAGGAGTTCGGCCCGTTACGGTTGGCGTACCTCGAAACGGTATTGCGGGCCGCTGATATTCGGGCGAGCAAGGCCGCAGACGGCAGGGCGAAGGGGGTGCAATCGTGAGCGAACTGGTTCTTGAGGGCTGCACTTCCGAACCGCTGATGGGGTATCTGAAGGCGTTGGGCTTGCTGCGACTGGTGAGCGAACAGAAGGACGCGGAGGCCCGTGGTTTCTGGCGTGACGGCGTGTTCGTGCTGGAAACGAAGCTCGACTCCGACGGGTTTTTGAAGTTCTTCCGTGACGAGTACAAGCCGACGCCACTCGTCGCGCCTTGGGGTGCCCGCTCGGGGTTTTATCCTGGGTCGTCGGAATCCTCGGCCCGAAAAGCGCTCACCGACATCGAAAACACCGGGAGTCTGCGGTTCGAGCCGTTCCAAGCGGCAATCAAGTGCGTCCGTGCGATCCTGACGCGGCTGGGCTTTAGCGAGAAGGTGAAGGACGAGCACAAGTTAAAGCTGATGCGGGCGTGCCGAGCCGAGTTTCCCGATGCGCTTCTGCCGTGGCTTGACGCGGCTTATGTGCTGACGAGCGACGATCGGATATTCCCACCGATTCTCGGCACCGGAGGGAACGAAGGTAGCGGAAGTTACGTTTCGGGGTTTGCTCAGATGGCTGTTGAGGCTTTGGTGAAGCGGAAGTGGGATGCAGCGGTCGAACTCAGCTTGTTCGAGAAGAACGGAGCAAACGCATTCGGTACCCAAACCCCGGGACACTTTTCCCCGGAGGACATCCGCGGGGTAAACCCTTGGGATTATCTGCTGGCGCTAGAAGGTTGCTGCCTCTGGGCTTCAGGATTGTCGCGGCGGGCTGACACGAAGACCGGCGGTGGGATGGCCGCATTCCCGTATACCGTCCACCCCGTCGCGGTCGGAGGGCCGGGTCTTTGTGGCGCGGACGGGAAGCGACCGAAAACAGCAAAACGTGACCTCGCCGAACTTTGGCTTCCGTTATGGGATGCACCCACTGGCCTAACAGAACTGCTGAATCTGTTAGGCGAGGGACGGGTGTCCAACGGTCGGCGGTCGGCCCGGACTGCGCTCGACTTCGTGGTGGCTGCCAGCGGGTTGGGCGTGGATCGTGGCATCTCGGCGTTCCAACGTATGACATTCTTGATGCGGAACGGGCAGACGTTCTACGCCACTTCGCTCGGCCGTATTTCAGTAAGGCACGTCCCGGATATATTCTTGGTGGACGCGGTTCGCCCCTGGCTCGATGGACTGCGGCGCGCATGCCGCGATGACACGACCCCAATTCGATTCGCAAGCGCCCTGCGGCGGGTGGAATCCGCCATCTTCGATTTCTGCAAGTACGGCGGCGGTTCGGATCGCCTCGCGCAGGTCTTGGCCGCACTCGGTGGTGCCGAGCGGGAATTGGCTATCGGTGACATGAAGCCGGAGAAACGGCGAACTCGCCGCCCGCTCGCCGGGCTATCCTCAGGCTGGCTGAAGGCGGCGATGCCGACCAACGAAGATGACAAAAGGGTTTTTCGCCTCGCTCGCGGACTCGCTTTCCTCAACCCCGGAGTCAAAGCTACGGGGAGGATTCGTCGGTATCTCGAACCCGTCGAGCAGAAGGGGAAGTCCTGGACATGGGGCGAGCGCGGCGGGCACGTCGTCTGGGGCGGCGGTGATGTCATGCGAAACCTGGGTGCTGTCCTCATTCGACGGCTGATGGACGCCGAGCAGAACGGCGAGCCGCTGCTGCCGCTTGGCAGCGCGTTTCCGGTCCCTCTCGCGGACATCGCGGCATTCCTCAACGGCGAAACGGACGACGTGAAACTCGACGACCTGCTTTGGGGTCTGTCGCTCGTTGAATGTGATAATGAAGTGGCGGCAGCGCGTTCCGACGAGGAAGCCCGATTGCCACGCGCCTATGCGTTGCTCAAGCTCACTCTCTTGGGAGGCCGCCTGGAGTGGAAGCCACACGGCCGCGACTCGCTTCTGCGAATCAACACTCCCAAACTGGGAGACGCTCTCGGTGGTGTCGCCATGAAACCTGAACCGTCGATTCCAGCGAAACTCCGGGCTGGCGACGTGCAAGGGGCGTGCGAAGTGGCGGCGCGTCGTTTGCGGGCGTCGCGCTTCCAACCGGTGTGCGGGTTCCTGGCCGACGGTTCCCGCCGCAACATAGACTGGTCGGCTGGCGGCGCGACCCCCGAACGCTTGCTCGCCGCGCTCCTGTTCCCGATCCCCGACAACGCCGTGAATCAACTGGCCGATCTTGTCCTCCGCCGTCCCTCGGTGGAATCCCTCGTTTAAGGAGAATTGTCCATGCCAGACCTCTTCGACAAACTCAAGGACGCCCCACGTCTGCTGATGGAAGCCCGGCTCAAGCCGATTCAGGGGCAACGTTTCCAACCGACCGGCTACCCCGATCTCGGCCCGGCCCGGTACAAGGCCCACCGCGGCGACGCGGCCGTCGAAATGTTGCTCGTTGAGTCCGCGCAGTCGGTGGCGAACCGGCTCGAAACCGTCTGCTGGGACAAGGTGAATGACAAGCTCATTCCTGACCTTGATGGGATGCCATATGTCCAGGTGAACCGAGCGGACAAGACGCACCTCACGAACTCGATCCTCGAAGCCCACCGGCTCAACTCACCATACATCTTGGAGGGAAAAGACGACTCCGTTCTGAAGATGCTCAAAACAGAGGTCGCGGGGATGGAGAAAGGGCCGGTCGATATCGGCAAGCTGGCCCGCACTGTGTTCAAGTACGACGCCAACGCGGTACTGCATGGCATATTCCTGGCGAAGTCCGAATTGGCTGGTGGGCGATTGCGGATGCCTCGCTTGCTCTCCGGATTCATCGAAGCTGTGGATGTTCAGGAAGCGGCCAGCGGCGGGGTCAAGAACGATCATGTCGATCCGTCCGGTGACACTGCCCGCGGCTTCGGGAATGTTCCATTCCATCGGGCAGAATTCACCGCGAAGCAACTTGTCGCGTTCTTCAACCTCGACCTTGCCCAACTCCGCGGCTATGGTTTGGGGGCCAACGCCGAAACATTCCTTACCGCCCTGGCTCTCTACAAGATCCAAGGCTTCCTCCGAACCGGGCTACGGCTCCGTACGGCCTGCGATCTGGACCTTGAGGGTAAACTCAATGTTACCCGGCCCGATGGGTTCGACGTCCCGGAAGAAAAGGTGCTCAAAGGTGCGTTGAAAGCCGCACTCGATGATTGCAAGAAAGAGAAGCTGTTCGCAGACCCTCCTATCACGCCAGTCAAGTACGAGGAGAAGGCCGGGAAGAAGAAGGGCGACAAGGGTTCGCCGGCTACCGACACCGAGGACGAGAACGGGGAGGAATGACCCATGCCCCTGTCCGTATCTCTCAGCTTTCCTGCCGGGCGGTTCCATGCGACAGCGTGGGGCCATCATGTCAACGAGGCATTGCCGGAGTGGCCGCCGTCGCCCTGGCGGTTCCTCCGTGCGCTCGTCGCGGTGTGGAAGCAGAAGGTCCCGCACCTGAACCGTCAGCTGGTCGAAGGGGTGCTGTCCGAACTGGTGAAAACGCAACCTGCGTTCAAACTACCACCGGCAACGCTCGGTCACACCCGCCACTACATGCCAACCCACGACAAACCAACGAAGGTATTCGACGCTTTCGTATCGCTCGCCCATGATGCTGAGGTGGTGTTCCACTGGACGGATGTAAACCTGACCGACGGACAGCAGACGCTCGCACTACTTCTTTCGCAACTCGGCTACTTCGGTCGGGCTGAGTCTTGGTGCGCTGCTCGGTTGCTGTCTGAATTCGACGCCAAGCGGATCAATTGCTTGCCCGGGTCGGCCGCCGTCGGGCAAGAGTCGGTGCGTGTGCTAACCGCCAGCCCCACGACATGGAACGAGTGGGCTTTCAAGGACAAGAAAATCGTCCGTCCCGATCCACCTTGGAACCTGCTCGCCGAAACCGCCGATTTGCACTTGGAGCGCTGGAGCGATCCGCCTGGGTCGAAATGGGTCTCCTACGCGCGGCCAGCGGATGCCTTTGCTCCGCAGCGGGCAGGGAAGAAAGAGGCGTCCATGCGTTCCTTTACCCGGACATTCACCGTCGCACGCTATGCGCTCGACGCTATCGTGTTGCCCCTCGTCTCCGAGACATTGCCTTTGGCGGAGTTGGCACGCACGGCGGTTCTATGCCATTTCGACCTCCTGCATCCACGAAGAAATGAGGAAGACCAGCCGCCCCACTCGGAAGCGCTCTCAGGAAAGACTGCGCTCAAAGAGCATCGAAAGAGTCACGACCACGCTTACTACCTACCGACCGACGAGGACGGGGACGGCCGGATCGATCATTTGACCATCTGGGCGGAAATGGGGTTCAAGGCGGCGGAAGAGTTGGCCGCTCTTGACGCACTGCGTTGGCTGCCTCGCGGAGACGACAACGATTGGCTGCTTGCGCACCAGGTTTGTCGCCAGATTCGAGAGGCAAGGCGCCAGCGCGGCGGCGCGCCGAAATCGGGCCTTCGGCTCTTGCTGGTGGGGTTGGGGCGATGCGAGGATTTTCGGTCGCCGCTGTTCAAGGCTTCGCAGATATGGGTTTCCGCAACGCCGTTCCTCGCTTCCCGGTTTCCAAAAGAGCGTGGTACTCGCAAAGATTCTGGCGAGTTCCTCGGCCGCGACAATGCCAAGGCGTTTGCTCGTCACGTCTTGGAAGAGGACATTCAACGATGGCGTCTACGGTGTCTCAATAACCCCCATCCGATAGCAATCCCCGAGCCGGATTCCGTTACGTTCCTGGACGGAGATCGAATGGGTGCGCATCAACTCCGCCCGATCCAGTTCAAGCGATTCCGCAAAAGAAAAGGTGACAATGGCGCTCAGCGTTCCGCGGGCGGCTTTCGCATCGTTTTCCCTGAGTCGGTGTCAGGGCCGATCTGTCTCGGCTATTCTTCGCACTTCGGGATGGGCCAGTTCGTGCCTGAGAAACCAACACAACCCGATTCTTGAGATGCGTGCCGTGGGCGCCGGGCGCTATCGCGGCCTGGGCCTCTTCGCCGCCGAAGGCCCGGAATGACCCGGCCGGGAACACGACCGTCCGTTGGCTGCCGATGAGCGTCCTTCCTGCTCAGGGACCGGGCGCTCGGGCGGCGTGGCGGATGGCGGGCGGGGCGTCCCGGGCGTCGTGCGGCCGTCTTGGGCGGGCAGGGGCGTTCATCGGCGTCCGCCAAGCCTTGGCGGACGCCGGCGCCCTTGGCGGACGATCCTCGCCGGCGGCCTGGGCGTCTTTGCGGCAGACTCTTGACCAATGCTTCCCCCATAGGGCCTCTCCCATGACCGATCCTCTCGCGCCGACTTCGGATGACGACTCGGGGTTTCCGGACTCCGCTGGGGAGGAGGACTGGCCGCTGGTGCCGGCGCGCATGCTCAACGAATTCACCTATTGCCCCCGGCTCGGCTATCTCGAATGGGCGCAGGCCGAATGGGCGCCGTCCGCCGATACGCTCCACGGCGAGTTCGTTCACCGCAACGTCGATCGCGAAGATCGGCGGGCGCTCCCCGTGGGCGACGCCGACAGCCCAGACGCCATTCACCGCCGGTCGCTGCGCCTGGAAGACGCCGGCCTGGGCCTCGTGGCGGTCGTGGACGTGATCGAACTCGAAGGCGAGCGGGCGACGCCCGTCGATTACAAGCGCGGCAAGGCCCCGGACTTGCCCGAAGGGGCTTGGGAGCCGGAGCGCGTGCAACTGTGCGCCCAAGGCCTTTTGCTGCGCGCGGCCGGTTTTCAATGCGACCAGGGCGTCGTTTATTACGCCGAATCGAAGGAGCGCGTGACGGTCGAGTTCGACGCGTTGCTCATCGTCCGCACCCGCGAGCTTCTCGCTGAGTTTCGCCGCACGGCAGCCAGCGGCAAGATCCCCCTCCCCCTGGTGGACAGTCCGAAGTGCCCGCGCTGTTCGCTCGTCAGCATCTGCCTGCCCGACGAGACGAACTGGCTGAACGCGCATCCGCCGACCGAAGACGAGGAAGCCGAAGGCGCGCCGGCGCCGGCAAAGGGCGACCGGCCGCGGCTGGCGCTGACGCCGCGCGACGACGCCAAGCCGCTCCATCTGAGCGAGCAGGGGGCGTACGTCGGCAAGTCGGGGGAGCGGCTCAAAGTCACGTTGAAGGGCAAACACCTGGCCGATGTGAAGCTGATCGACGTCTCGCAGGTGTGTTTGTACGGCAACATTCAAATGACGACGCAAGCCCTGGCGGAGCTGGTGGAACGTCAGATTCCGGTCTGTTATTTCACGCAGTCGGGCTGGTTCCACGGGATGACTACGGGACTGGCCCATCGCAACGTGGAGGTTCGCATTCGTCAGTACGCGGCCGCCGCCGACCCCGCGCTCGCCTTGCCGTTGGCGCGGGCGTTCGTGGGCGGCAAGATCCGCAATTGCCGCACAATTCTAAGGCGCAATCTGGAACACGACCTGGACCGCGTGCTGGATCGGCTGGTCGAGCTGGCGACGGACGCCGAGCGGGCGTCATCGGCGGAGTCGCTGCTGGGCTTGGAGGGGATGGCGGCGAAATTGTATTTCGCGGCGTTCGCCACGCTGTTGAAACCCGGGTTCGATTTCGAGGGCCGCAATCGTCGTCCGCCGAAGGACCCGGTCAACGCGACGCTGTCGTTCCTGTATTCGCTGTTGGCGAAGGAGGCGCACGTGTCGGCCCAGGCTGCCGGATTGGACCCGATGTTGGGGATCTTGCACAAGCCGCGCTATGGCCGACCGTCGCTGGCCTTGGACCTGGCGGAAGAGTTTCGACCGCTCCTGGCCGATTCCGTGGCGCTCTCGCTGATGAACACGGGCGAGTTGAAGGACGCCCATTTTGTGCGGCGGGCGGGCGCCTGCGGCCTGACGCCGGCAGGTCGGCGGGCCGTGCTGTCCGGCTGGGAGCGGCGACTCAGTTCGGAGGTGACGCATCCCGTGTTCGGCTACGTGCTCTCGTATCGTCGGGTGATCGCGCTTCAGGCTCGGCTCTTGGTCCGGGCGCTGACGGGCGAGATCCCGGGATATCCGCCTTTCAAGACACGGTGAATGATAAATAATAAACGTGGCAAGCAGATCGCGAGGTGCTAGAATCAGAAACACCTACATCGTGGCGTACGACGTCCTGGACGACAAACGCCGCACGAAGGCGCACAAGATCTTGAAGGGCCGCGGCGACGCGTTGCAGTATTCGGTATTCCGGTGCGACCTGTCGGACGCGGAGCGCGTGGTGATGCAGGCGGCGCTTTGGGAGGTGCTGAACCTCAAGGACGACCGCGTGGTGATCCTGGACCTCGGCCCGCAAGAAGGGCGGGCGAAGCTGGCTATCGAGACATGGGGCAAGCCTTTGGAGGAGTCCCCCCCGACGCCGGGGGGCGCGATTATCCTGTAGTCGAGCGGTCCTGTGCCGCCGAAACCCCGCGACCCGCTCGCGGCGATAAAGCTCTTTGACAAATCGACTTATGGACCCGCCCGTTGCAAATGGTCGGTCAAGGGCCGCTTCCGACCGACCCGCTCGTTTTCCGCACCGCAAACCACTGTGGTTTCTGACTTTGGGATGCGAGCGGTCTCCACGGCTTCACCGCCGTGGCCGAATTGAAGTTGTATGATGTCAGCTGATTACATCATGACCATCGCCACGGTCTCCACGGCTTCACCGCCGTGGCCGAATTGAAGTGCCAGCTGAACTTGCCAACGGACGGTCTGAGTGTGGTGTCTCCACGGCTTCACCGCCGTGGCCGAATTGAAGCAAGGAATCGTGATTCCACCGGGGCAATAATCATGGCGTCTCCACGGCTTCACCGCCGTGGCCGAATTGAAGCAATCCGTCGTCCGGCAGCGCGTATAAGTCCACGCCGAGTCTCCACGGCTTCACCGCCGTGGCCGAATTGAAGCTCTTTGTGCGTATCGCCCGGAAACCGGATCGCCCCCGTCTCCACGGCTTCACCGCCGTGGCCGAATTGAAGTAGTAGCCTTGGCGATGTCGGCCACGACCTGCGATTGGTCTCCACGGCTTCACCGCCGTGGCCGAATTGAAGTGCGGAAGGCAAGCTCCACGCCGGACGGCTCAGACGCGGTCTCCACGGCTTCACCGCCGTGGCCGAATTGAAGTGGGAGCGATAACGATACGGCACTGGATGCCGCCGTCCTGTCTCCACGGCTTCACCGCCGTGGCCGAATTGAAGTGCGGAGTTTCCGGTAGCGGTCCATGACGCCGGTGAGTAGTCTCCACGGCTTCACCGCCGTGGCCGAATTGAAGTTGGCGAGCGAACAGACGCGACGGGCGGTAACGAAGAGGTCTCCACGGCTTCACCGCCGTGGCCGAATTGAAGTCAAGTGCAAGCCATGATTCGGGAGCTGTACAGCGGCGTCTCCACGGCTTCACCGCCGTGGCCGAATTGAAGTCCCCGATGGTTCGCGGCGTCCACGGCCCACGCCACGCGTCTCCACGGCTTCACCGCCGTGGCCGAATTGAAGTGTGTCGGCGTACCAGCGTATGCCGCCAGAGCAACGTGTCTCCACGGCTTCACCGCCGTGGCCGAATTGAAGTGACTGCTGCGCGTCAAGTCCGGCGCCGCCTCGGTTGGTCTCCACGGCTTCACCGCCG
>DHJA01000243.1:25872-26223 GCA_002404095.1 Planctomycetaceae bacterium UBA4732
GCCGTGGCCGAATTGAAGTCGGCCGGAATTCGCTCGCGCGCGGGCGACCGACTCGTCTCCACGGCTTCACCGCCGTGGCCGAATTGAAGTTGATAGAATATCGAGGGTGGCGCTGCTTGTGACAGGTCTCCACGGCTTCACCGCCGTGGCCGAATTGAAGTAGCGAAATCACCGGCCGGCTAGAGATGCTGGCAAGGGAGGTCTCCACGGCTTCACCGCCGTGGCCGAATTGAAGTTTCAAGGCGTCCGGTTGGGGAAGGGGACTCCAACCGAGTCTCCACGGCTTCACCGCCGTGGCCGAATTGAAGGGTATCATCTGTCTCTTATACACATCTCCGAGCCCACGAGACC
>DHJA01000210.1:0-607 GCA_002404095.1 Planctomycetaceae bacterium UBA4732
TGGCGACGGCATGTCTACCAACGGAGAATCGACGCAACACGGGAGACCCCAGGCGGTGGAAGGCGTGACTTCCAACCGGACGCCCGCGAGGGACAGGCCGGGCCGTTTGGGGAGTCGGAGAGGTCCATAGTACCGACGAAGCCGGTAACGGCGGCGGAGGGAAGGGGCCTCAGTTCAAGGTCAACGCCAGAAGCGGCGAGGAACGGGAGATTGGCGATGAAGCCCTGGCACCCCCCGATTCAGTTCAGAAGCTGCAGGCGGCGTTGCAGGACAAAGCGAAAAGGTCGCCCGACTATCGGTTCTATTGCTTGTACGACAAGGTGTACCGCAAGGACGTTCTGTGTCATGCGTACTCTTGCTGCCGCGCCAATCGCGGGTCGGCCGGAGTCGATGGGCAGACGTTCGAGGACGTCGCGGCGTACGGCGCTCTGGGCGGTGGTTGGACGAATTGACGGAGGAACTCCGCAAGAAGACGTATCGGCCGGCCGCCGTCCGACGGGTTTATATCCCGAAGGCGGACGGCAAGCTGCGACCGTTGGGGATTCCAACGATCAAGGATCGTGTCGTGCAGATGGCTGCCTTACTGGTCTTGGAGCCGATCTTCGAG
>DHJA01000210.1:817-13481 GCA_002404095.1 Planctomycetaceae bacterium UBA4732
GAGATCGACGAGCGCGGGCATAAGCAGCGAACGACTCGCAACCGGGACGCCAAGCGGGGCACGCCCCAGGGCGGGGTGCTTTCGCCGTTACTGGCGAACCTCTACATGCGTCGTTTCGTGCTGGGTTGGAAAGTACGAGGACACGAGCGGCGTCTCGACGCGCACATTGTCAACTACGCTGACGACTTCGTGATCTGTTGTCGCGGCAGCGCCGAGGAGGCGTTGGCCGCGGTGCGGACCATAATGTCCCAACTGGGGCTGACGATGAACGAGACCAAGACGCGGCGTTGCCGCGCACCGGACGAAACGTTCGACTTTCTGGGTTACACATTCGGCCGCAACTACTCTTACCGGACGGGGCGGAGCTATGTGGGTCCGCGTCCGTCGGCGAAGAAGATCAAGGCCTTGTGCGCCTCGATCCGCCTGTTGACCGGTCGGCAGTGGACGTGGCTGGACGCCGAGGAATTGGTAGGACGGCTGAACCGCCATCTGGTGGGATGGGCCAACTACTTCTGCTTGGGAAATGTCAGCCGCGCCTATCAGCGGGTGATGGCGCACACTTGCTTTAGGCTTCGTCAGTGGCTGGGGCGGAAGCACCGCGTGCAGAGGACGAGTTGCTCACGCTTCACGTTCCATTTTCTGCGCGAGGATCTGGGGCTGGTATGGCTTCCAGCGCGACCGCGTCCGCGTTCCTTGTGGGCGAAGTGCTGATTCCTTGTCCGAGAGCCGGATGCGGGAAATCCGCCCGTCCGGTTCGATGAGCGGGAGGTGGAAACGGAGCAAGGCTTGCGGTTCTGAGCCACGAAGGGGAAACCCGGACACACGGACATACCGTTGCCTAACCCACCGCGCCACCTCTCGACTCTACTCCTCTAGCGCGAAACCGCCCGTGCGAGCGCCAGCTTAGTTACTTGGGAGACGAAGTCAAAATCCAGCGTCTCCGGCGTATCCGAGCCGAGATGGTAATGCGGGTTGCGAAACTCCGACGTATCCGTCCACATGACGGCCGGGATGCCGGCCTCCCAAAACGGCGCGTGGTCGCTCCGGTTCAGGTGCGCAAGGCGCTTCTCCACCCCCAGGTATAGCTTCAGCGCGACGACCGGGCACTGCGGAATGTAGCTGGCTGCGAGCCTGAGCAGCTCCTCCGCAACGGCATTGGAGCGCCCGTTGGCGAGGAGAGCGAGGAAATCGCCGACTGTGGGCGCTATCAGGCCGGGTAGGCCCGGCGGCATTTTCTGTGAGCCGGGGGCGTGGGTACAGAATCCTACCATCTCGAAGATGTGGGCCTCTCCCACGGCCCAGGCGGGCCGGGCCGCGAGGTGATCCACGAATTCGCGGCTGCCCAGCAGCCCGTCTTCTTCCCGGTTGAAGAAGACGATCATGGTTGGGCCGACGGCATTCTCTTTGAGGAGCCGCGCGCATTCCAGGCAAACGGCGACGGCACTGGCGTTGTCGTCGGCCCCTGGAGTGCCCGGCACGGAATCATAATGCGCACCGAGCAGGAGATGCGGCCCGCCGTCGAAACCGCCGGAAGTCACGATGATGTTGTCGTAGCTCCCTTGAAGAGCCGGCGTATATCCGAAATTGCGGAGGAGTTTAAGCAGTAGATCGCGGGCGCGGTCGTTGGACTTTCGTTCCGCCACATAATGGCGCGGGAAAGCGAGCATATCAACGAATGCGAAGAGTCTCTGCGACGATACGCCGCGCAGCACGTCGGCGACCTGGGCGTCCGCCCGTTTCGGCCTGCGATTCTTCGAGTAACCTGGCCACATAAACAAGGCTCCGAACGACTACCCCAGCGTGACGCCTCTTCTTCGGTCGGGTAAGGAGGTTCGGTTGCCCGAACCCTCTCCCCTAAGAACCGTACATGCGAGTTTCCACGGATACGGCTCAAGCCTTTACAAACGCCCCTCGCGGGACGCGACCTTCTCCACCACCAATACGAAGGACCAGAGGGAAGTCCAGCCCGTCGCCGAGCGGGACGACCGGATCGGGCAGCGGCCCTTTGTCCGTCTCGGGGATGTTGCGATAGCGCCCGAACGTCGTTTTGATTCTTCCGCCCTCATCGTTGTCGAAAATCAGCGACGGGCGCACACCGTTCGCCGTCCCATGCACAAGCACCTGGAAGCCGGCGAACTCATTGCGAGCGGCATATAATTGAATCTCTTTTGTCTTCGCGCTCCAAAGGTGGTTAACGGCGAGGTAGCCGTTCGGCTGCTTCGGAATCATCTCGCCGGTGACGGGCTGTACCTTGTCTAGCTCGTCAACGACGGCGATCTCTGCGGCGCCCAGGCGCGGCAGCGGCGCCGCGCCGGTGAACGGGGCCGCGAATGGTATTCCCGGCAACGACCATTCCAAGCGCGGCGAAACCTTCATCGACGTTACGGCCACGGGGCCGACGTTGCCGGCGCCGTCCACCGCGCGCACCGCGACTGGAACAGTCGCGCCGGGCGCCAAGTCGAGATCGCGCAGACGCATACGCACCCGGTCGTCCGGTTTTCCCGCTAGGGGAATAAGATAACGCGGAACCTCTTTGTCGCCGACGTGCGCGAAGAAACCGACGGTCCCGGCCGGCCCCTCGTCTTTCGGCGGCACCCACGAAAGCCACCCCGTGCCGGCGGACTGGTCGCCCGACTCGCCGTGCAGCTCCGTCGGCGCGGCCGGCGGGGCCTTGTCCTTGGCGCCGAGGGTTACTGTTAGGTATGGCGCGTCAGCCGGCCGTGACTGGCGACTGTGGACGAAACGGTTGGGCATGAAAAAAAAGAAAACTTCTCGCCGTCGCGTTTCCACTCCGCCCCCGTGTCGTCGAAGAGCAGGAAGCCGTAGCTGATTCCGGCTGTGCGGGCCGCGACGACGAACGGATCGACGGCCACTTTTTGCCAGCCCTCCTTGCCAAAAGGCTTGCAGCGGCTGATCGTCACTGAGGTGATCGGCGCGTACTTGCAAGACCGCCTCGCTCCCCGTCTCCGACCAGAACTTCTCCGTGCCCTTGACGCGCTGGTTCACCTGTTTCACCACCGTTCAGTTGTTCGCCGAGCCGTCGCCCACGAACGCCCGTCGCTGGGCCCCCTGGAGAGCGCCAACGCCCAGGCCGCCGCCGCCGCCTGCGACGCAAACGACGGCCAGCACGCCCGGCTGGCTAACACTTTCCGTTGGCACACTTTCGGCGGCTCGTACACCGTTTCGGTGCGCAACGCTTCGTCGGCCGCTTCCGCTTCGGCGCCGTCGGCCGTGGCATCGGCCGTCGCCGTCGCCGTCGCCTTCACCGACTTCTTCAGTTCGCGGACCCATTTCGGGATACGGGTCGGGTCCACAAAAGACGGGGGAATCACCGGGCAAGGATCGCAGGCGGACGCCACACTGTCCATGACCAGGAGCAAACCGACTTTGTCCTCGCGCCAGTGGCCGGCTTTGCCGTCCCGCCCCTCGCCTTCGTCCCAGGGCTCCGCTGGCTCGGTCGTCGCCGCGGCGTTGGCGGCGGCAGCCGGCTTCTCCCCCTTGGCACGCCGGTCCAGAATCTGCATCCGGCCGCCGTCCACCATGACCACGGCCAACGCCGGCGGCGTTACCCCGGCCGGTGCGGCGAATTTCTCAGACAGCGGCAACGCCTGATAGGCCGCCACTTCCGCGACTCGTTCGGCCACCCGCTCCACGCCAATGCGTTCGGTCACGCGTTCGACTTGTTTCTCGGTGATCGGCAAGTCCGCCAGCTTCCGCAAGACTTCACCGGCCTGACGGAAGGCGCGGCGCGTTCACTGAATGCTGTTATCATGTTCATACTATCGTATCACTCCGGCTCGAAGCGCAGCAATCGGCACGCAATCTTCCCATTAAAGAGCGGTATTTGCGCGGCCGGCCGTAAGCCGATCGCGTCCGCCAGCGTCGGGTTGCCCGTGAAAACGAACGCGGTCCAGCCCGCGCAGCGCTCGGCGAACACTTCGCCGAGCAACTTATACAGCGGAACAAGGTCTTTCTCTTCGCCAATACGCTCGCCGTAGGGTGGGTTGCATAGGATCACGCCCGGCGGCCCCTCCGGCGGTCGGAAGTCGCGCACGTCGCGCTTGTCGAAGCGCAGCAAACGGCCGATGCCCGCCGCGCGGGCGTTGTCGATGGCGAACGCCACCGCGTCGCCGCGTAGGTCTGAGCCGAGGACCGGCGCCGGCAGCGTTCGACCCATGCCGCGTCGCGCCTCGTCGCGCAGGGCGGTCCACAATTGCACGTCGTAGTCCATCCAGCCTTGAAAGCCGAAGCGTTTGCGCGTCAGGCCGGGCGGCCGGCGCAGCGCCATCCACGCGGCCTCGATTGGCAGTACACCTGAGCCACATAGCGGATCGATAAAGGGCGTTTCCGGCTTCCAGCCGGTCATCAGGATCAGGGCGGCCGCCAGCGATTCGTTGAGCGGCGCCTTCGTGAGAATCGGCCGGTAGCCGCGCTTGTGCAGCGATTCGCCGGAGCTTTCCAGACTCAGCACCGCTTGATCGCGATAGATGTGCAGGTTCAGGCCGACCATCGGTTCGTCTACGTTCACGCTTGGCCGTCGGCCGACGCGATCCACGAACTGATCGCAGATCGCATCCTTGACGCGCAGGGCGGCGTACTTGGAATGCGTGATGCCCGAATCGCGCACGTTGCTGTCCACCGCCAGCGTGTGGTCCGGGGTCATATAGCGCGACCAGTCCAGGGTGCGAACCGCGTCGTACAGTTCGTCCGGCGAGGTCACGGTCGCTTCGAGGATCGGCCTCAGTACACGAATGGCGGTGCGGAGCCAGAGATTTGCCTTGTACAGAAGGGCCAGATCGCCGGAGAAGCGGACGCCGCCGCGCCCAGGCTTTATGTCGCCCGCGCCGATGCCGCGCAACTCGTCGGCCAGCACCGGCTCGACGCCTTTGGCGCAGGTGACGAAATAATGCTCCGTATCCACAAATCTCTCACTTCCCGTCGGCCGCCTCCGGCCGCGCCTCGGCCAATTCCTTGATGTGGTTGAGGACGCGCAGATGGATGCGGTGGATGATGGCGTCGGACCACAGCCGCCAGTAGAAGGCGGGCCACATACGGTTGGTATACCAAGTCGCCCCCTCCAGGCGCGTGCGGCCTCCGTCCAATGCCGTCAGACGAAATTCGCCGCGCCGGCTTACCATGTAGCCGTGCAGGTGTGGCGGGTGGATGGTGTACGGACTCCACTCGCGCATCGGCTCGGGCTGCTCCGCCACACGAAACGCTAACCGATGCGGCTCGTCCCAAACATCGATCGGCTCTACGAAGGCGCCGGTCGAGAAGACACAACGCCGTTCCGCCCCGGCGCCTTGGCCGTGGATCTCGGCGCGCACCGGGTAGGCGACGCCGGTGCGGAATACCCAGTCGTCCGGCTCGGGCAGCTCGGGGAAGGAAACCACTTGTCTCCAGACCCGATCCGGCGGCGCGTCGATCTCCACCACGGAACACACCTGAAACAGATCCGGTTCTTCCGAAGACGCCGACTCGGCGGCCATCAGCGACGGCAGCGTCACGGCGAGTACCAGAAGGACAAGCGGGTTGTGTTCCAAGCTCCAGGGCCGGAGTTGTATGGCGAATCCGACCACGCCGCCAAGGAACGCCAGGAAGTAGCCGATCGGCGCGGCCATGAGCAGGCATATGGCCCCTTCCAGGGCGAAGACAATCATGCCCGCGCCGACGAGGGTGGTCGCCAGGAAGCAGACCATCATGCAGGCGCCGAAGCTCTGCGGCCGGACCAGACCGAATAACACGACCGACGCCATGCCCGCGCAGAATGGCAAGCCGACAAACAGACCCCAACCGTAGTTCTCCAGCACCATCGTCGAGAGTACCACAAGTGCCAGCGTCGTCGGAACGACCACGCCCAGGGCGAGGGCGCCGCTGCCGACCGTCGTATTCAATGTGATGCGCCGGTGGGCGTCGCGCAGGCGCCTCCAACTCGCACTATGCCGATAGTCGAAGTCCGCGTTCCGGTAAGGGTTGTTGGCGGGGAGCGGGACGGGGTCCGGGTTATCCCTATCATCTGGAAACTCGTGCGGCGGCTCCCGCCGGGTAGGAAGCACGCTCAGCAATAACAACATGACGATGTTGACCAGCGGCATGAAGAAAAACAGCACAAGAGCGATGGGCAATCCGACGGCGCGTAGCCGTTGCACGGTCAACAGGACGCCGATGACGATGAACGGCAACGCCGTCACCAAGAGCGTCCCGTAGAAAAGCCAATCCTGTTGCGGAAGCGTCAACACGCCGACCGTCTGCGGCGGCAGGACGATGTAGTTGAACACATTCCAGGGACGGTGGAACAGTTGCGTCGCGGTCAGCCAGTCCAGCACCTGCTTGACCGCGACAAGAAAAACTCCCGTGGCGAAGTAGGGAAGACGGTCGATAGTGGATTCTTGCCGCCATAGGTCGGCGTGACGCAAGCGCATGGGAGCGGCTCCTAAGTCATAGAGTACTGTCCAACTCCCAATCAACCGCGTGGGCGACGGTGGGACAACTGACCTGGCGCTTCACCACCCTTGCACCTGCCGCAACGCTTCGTACAGCGCGATCCCCGCGGTCGTCGCCAGGTTGAGGCTGCGCACCTTACCGGCCGGCATCGGGATGCACAGCATACGGTCGGCGTAGCGCTCGTGAACCTCCGGAGGGAGGCCGTTCGACTCGCCGCCGAATAGCAGACAATCCTCGTCCTGATAACGGATCTTGGTATAGATTATGGACGCACGCGCGCTGAAGCAAAAGATGCGTTGGCCGACGCGCGTCGCCTCGAACGCGGCCAGCGTATCGTATCGCTGTACATCCACGGCGCCCCAATAGTCGCAACCCGCGCGCCGTAGGGAACGGTCGTCCAGACGGAAGCCGAGGCGGCCGATCAGGTGCAGGACGGCGCCGGCTGCGGCGCAGCTGCGGGCGATGTTGCCGGTATTCGGCGGGATTTCAGGCTCCAAGAGTGCAATGTGCAGCATGATGAGATCTCACAAACGGCCGGGGCGGTCGGCTTCGCCATAAACGGCATTGCTTCGCCTGCCGCGCCCCGACTATACTTCATCCGCTTGACAAGGAAGTCCCAGGCCGCCGACTCACGGAAGTACCCCGATGGAGCCGCTCGTCCCCATCTTGGCCGCCACTCCGCCGCCGGCGACTCCCGCGTTGTCGCACGCCCCGGCTGTCGTGCCGCGTCTTTCCGTGGTTCTGGTCAATTATCATCAATGGAGCGACACGGTCGGCCTGGTCGATCAACTACGGACATCTCCCTGCCTGGAAGGCGGCCACGCCGAAATCGTCGTCGTGGACAATCACTCCGGCCGGCATCCCCTCGCCGCCCGTCTGCGCCGAACGCCCGGTGTGTCGCTGCGCCGCTGGCGCCGCAACCGCGGTTTCGCCTGCGCAGTCAACGAAGGCTGCCGGCTCAGCCGCGGCGACTGGTTGCTGCTGCTCAACCCCGACGTCACCCTCGATTCTGGTTTCATCGCCGACGCCCTCGCTCTGGCCGAACGCCGCGCGGCCGAGGAACCGCGCATCGGCGTCGTCGGCTTCCGCCTGCGCGATCCCGACGGCGAACCGCAACCCTCCACCGGACCTTTTCCCACCCTCGTTGGTACGCTATTACGCCTTCTGTTGCCAAGGCGCCGCCGTAAGTATGACGCCGGACCCGCCGAGTCGCGGCGCCGCGTGGATTGGGCGACGGGCTGCTGTCTGCTCGTCCGCCGCGACTGTTGGGAACAGCTCGACGGCCTCGACCCGGACTACTTCCTCTATTACGAGGACGTGGACTTCTGCCGCCGCGCCCGCGACCGCGGCTGGGTCGTCGCCTACGAACCTTCCCCTTCCGCGATCCATCATTACCCTCTACACGGACGGCGTGTGCCGCCGCACCTGCGGTTGGTCACACGCCACGCCCTGTTAACTTACGGCCTCAAACACTGGCCGGCCTGGCAGGCGCGTTTCCTCACCGTCGTCGTCGGCGTGGAAGCCTCGGCCCGGCGTACTTTCGCCCGGTGGAAAGGCGACGCCGGCGCCGCGAAGGTTTTCGGCGACATGGGCCGCCTTGCTGCCGATCTCGGGCGCGGCCGCCCGCGCGCGGCTTGGCGGCGGTTGCAGCGCGTCGTTCGGCGCCAGGAGGAACGACGTGCCTGCGCGCCTGTCGGTGATAATACCAAGTCATAATCGCGCCGACTTGCTGCGGCTTTGCCTCGCCAGCGTCCTACGGCACGTCCCGGCCGGTGCCGAGGTCGTCGTCGTGGACGACGGTTCACCGGACGGCGCCGTCACCGAAACGGCTAAGGATTTCCCTGGCGTCCGTGCGTTGCGCCGCGAGAAGCAGTCTGGCTTTTGCGCCGCCGCCAACGCCGGCCTGCGAACGGCGGCTCATCCCATCGTCGAACTCCTCAATGACGACACGGAAGTGGAAGCCGGCTGGGCCGACGCCGCCTTAAAGTGGTTCACGGACCCGACGGTGGCCGCCGTCGCCCCGTTGGTGCTGCGCCGATCAGACGACGACCTTTCACCACGCATCGACAGCGCCGGCGACCGTTACTACCTCGGCGGCGTCGCCGGCAAGCGCGGACATGGTTGCCTTGTTGATGGCGAGTACCTGCACACTCGTCCCGTCTTCGGCGCCAGCGCGTCCAGCGCTTTCTACCGCCGCGAGGCCGTCTTAGCCGTCGGCGGTTTCCCCGAATCGTTCGGCGCCTATTTCGAGGACGTGGACCTTTCTTTTCGCCTCCATTGGGCCGGCTACCGCGTCGTTTACGAGCCGGCCGCGCGCGTCTGGCATCGCGTTTCCGCTTCCTATGGCCCGCCTTGCCGCCGACTTCTTGAGCAACAGGCTCGCAACGAGGAGCGCGTCTTCTGGCGCAATCTGCCGCGCGGCCTTCTGCTACGCGCCCTGCCGTCGCATCTCGCTGTCCTCGCGGCCAAGGCTTGGCGTCGGTGGCGCGAGGGCCAATTGCTCCCGTTCCTTCGCGGCAAGCTGGGCGTCCTGGGCGAGGTCGCTGAACTGTTCCGCCATCGCCGACGGCTGCACGCTTCCGGGGGCGGGCGCGACTGGCCCTCCTGGGGCGTTGAACCTCATTTCTGGGCGTGAAGGCGTTACATCTTTCCCCCAATGTGCATGAAGGTTTGATGATTCCGTCTGTACGGGTCGTGCAGCGTACAGTTTGACCAGCTTTCCTTTCCGTGCGCGCTTTTATGCCACTTCTTCATAATAGTCATCCTCCCCCTGTTCCGAAAACACAGCGTAGAGGGAATGCTCTCACGAGAGTCTGAGGTTGGGAGCGTCCTGGCGAGCCGGGTTGCGTAAGCGCCCGGAGTTCGACGCAGTTTGGCGAGCCGAGTTGCGTAAGCGCCCGGAGTTCGATGCGATAAACAGGGAGGTTTGAGTCAATGGTCAGTACCTGGTTGACTGAATTGAGAAAGTACATCGTCTACTTCGGCGTGGCGGTGTTCACCGCCGCGGGAGTCAGCCAGGCGCAGCAGCCACCGGCGCCGCTACAGTCGGCTCCGGCCGCCGCAGACGACCTGAAGGCCAGGGTCGAGGCTCAGCAAAAAGAGATCGACGAGTTAAAGACCATGATCCGCGCCGGCCAGATTAAGACGGCCAGTGCGGAGGCCGCCGACCCTGCCAAGCCGGTGGATGAGAAGGAAGTCAAGAAGATCCTCGATACCTATCTCAAAGAGAAGGACGAGAAAAAGAAGAAGGACGACGCCGATAAGGCGGAGAAGGCCAACGAAGAAGGTTACAAAGTCGGCACCGACTTGAAAATGAGTACCCGCTGGAATCCTCTCGCCGGCGTGACGTTTGAAACGCCAAATAAGGACTTCACCGCGCACATCGGCTACCGCTTTCAGCTAGACAACGTCTACTGGACGCAAAACGACAATCTCCGCCGGTCCGCACCCGCGGGCATCGGCGACCTGCAAGACGGCGCGTTCTTCCGCCGCAGCCGGCCATCCTTTGACGGCACGGCTTGGGAAGTGGTGGAATTCAACGCCGAACTGGCGCTGGAACAGGTCCAGGACAGCGTACCGAACTTTGACGAATTGTACGTGGGCGTCACGAAGCTCCCCTTCATCGGCTCGGTCCGCGTCGGCCACATCAAGACGCCGCAGGGGTTTGAAGGCGACGTATCAAGCAGCAGCAAGGCGATGACCTTCCTGGAACGGGCGGCGTACACCGACGCCTTCTATGAAAACTTCGCCACGGGCATCTGGGCCAGTAACAATTATTTGGACCAGCGCGTGACGTGGGAGGCGGCGGTCTACCGCCAGGACAACCAGCGCACCAACAGCGCGGCTGATTTCGGCGACGGTTCCTACGGGTACACCGGCCGCGCGACCGCCCTGCCCCTTTACGAGTGCGAGGGCCGGCATCTGTTGCACTTAGGCGTATCCGGCACCTTCCGCGATAACGAGGTTTCAGACACCCCGCCCGGCGCCGGGATCGTTGGCGGCCGCGTCGCGGACTTCCGGGCCAGGCCCGAAATGCGCGACGGCATCGGCGACTTCGGCAACAGCCTCGCCGGCACCACGACGGTCCTGCCGGGCAACGTCAAACGCCTTGTTGACACCGGCACATTCAACTCCACCTCGACCTCCATCGTGGGAACGGAACTGTTTTACGTCCTCGGGCCGTTCTCCCTACAGACCGAATACGCCTGGACGAGGGCGAACAATTCGTTCACCCGTCTAGCCAACGGAAACGACGGGAAATCGCTGGGCGACCCTGTTTTCTCAGGCGGTTACATCGAGTTGTCTTACTTCCTAACGGGGGAGAACCGGACCTACGACAAACGTCTGGGCCGGCTGGGCAGCACCTACATCGCCAGCCCGTTTACGCCCTTCTTCGGCGTTCGGGGCGAAGACGGCCACCTGGCCTTTGGCACCGGCGCCTGGGAAATCGCCGCCCGGTACTCCCACCTTGACCTGAACAGCGGCGCCCTCCGCGGCGGCAAGGAAGACGGCGTGACGTTGGGCGTGAACTGGTACTTGAACACGAACCTCAAGATGCAGTTCGACTACCTGCACAACGACCGCTTCGACCTCGCCCCCGGCGCTTTCACCGGCAACGTGGACGGCTTCGGCATCCGCACCCAGTTCTTCTTCTAAAAGGCCCGCGGCTTGGCGAGCCGGGTCGCGTAAGCGCCCGGAGTGGCGAGCCGGGTCGCGTAAGCGCCCGGAGTTTGGCGTCCTTGTGGGTACTAAAAATCCTCAATCAAGAAATAGGAGCGTACTGAAATGTCTCAAAAGCGATTTAACTTGGGATGGGGCGCCGCGGCGCTCGCCCTCCTGATGACCGGCGGAATCGGCTTCGCGGACGGTCCTATGCCCGTGGGCCCTGCTGGCCCCTGCTGTGCGGTGGAAGGCGGTTGCGCGGCGGAAGGGTGCTGCCAGGAAAAGGTGTGCATACCGACGCCGACCAAGAAGAAGGTCGTCTTGCGCCACTACGACGACAAGTGCGAAGATTTCTGCGTGTGCAAGCCGACTTTCTTGGGCGGCCTCCTCAACCTGCACGAGAGCCTGGAAAAGGACCGTAACCTGTACGTTGGCAGAGGCCCCTGCGACCAGACCTGCGACGAGGGCGGCGGTTGTGGCTGCTGCGGAAACTGTGGCCGCCCGCGCGTCAAGAAGTACCTGTTGATCAAACTGCGGACGCACGAGGAGTGCGAAATCAAGTGCCAGACCGTGGAGGAGGTGGCCGCGGCGGAAGCGGCCAAAGGGCCGGCTAAAGCGCCAGCTAAAGCGCCGGCAACGCCCAAGGCTGCGCCGGGAGAGAGTCCCGAGCCTAGGACGCCCAGGCTGGACCCAGCGAAGTAAAGTCGGCGCAAACCATTTTCAGGTAGTGTCTCAGTTTGCTCCATAGGTCCCATAGGACCTATAAGACCTATAAGACCTATAAGACTTATGGGGCAAACTGAGACACTATCCCCTCCCCTCTCCGGTCAGCGCGGCATGTTCGACCGAATGCCCTCCGCCGCGAACTGGGCGCTGTGGCGCACGTCGCGGTCGTCGTCGGCCTGGGCGGCGCGCTGTAGCGCCGGAAGCGCTGCGGGGGCTTCAATAAGTCCGAGAGCGCGGGCCGCCGCCTCGCGCACCGTCGCACTTCGGTCGCCACTCAGAAGCTGCGACAGCGCTTGCACCGCGCGAGCCGCCTTCAACCGGCCCAATTGTACGGCCGCCTCAGCGCGGACGTGGTCTTCCGGGCCGTTCAGCGATTGGAGTTGCTGTTCGACCTCGTCCTGACGCGCATCCGTTTGCTGCACCGCAAGAGGCGGCGGTGCCGATTCCACAGGCGAAGAATAGGCGGGCCGCACCACCGGCGCGGATTGGTAAATTGGAGCAGGCTGCAAGATCACGGCTGGCGGCGCGACGTATACCGGATAGGGGCGGTAGTAATAATAGGGATAGGGACGGTAACAATACGGCCCGTACCCTCCATATCCTCCATATCCACCATAGAAGGGCACTCCGAGGTTGATGCCCACGCCAAAGCCGACATGGGCTTGAGCGGCGGAGAAGGGCAAAGAGGCCAGGATGAGCGCGGCGGCGATGGTTTTCACGGCTCGCATGGCGAGTCCTCCTTATCAGGGCGCGCGACGCGGCGCCTGATAACGAAAACAGCCCGGCGGATCAAGGCGCGTCCTGCGTTCTGGCTCCCTCCCCCCTTGTGGGG
>DHJA01000169.1:0-245 GCA_002404095.1 Planctomycetaceae bacterium UBA4732
GAAGCTGATTGTCGATGCGGCGGGCGTCGTGGCGCTCGGTGCCGATGATGTGCAAACCGCCCATCTCGACAACCTTACGGCCTTCCTCTTTCATTTTCTCTTTCTGGTCGATCTCGTTGACCAGCGCCTTCCACTCATCCTCCGGCACGTCCAGCCGCGAGGCGTATTTGTCTTTGAGCCGCGCCCAAGCCATCGTTTCCGGATTGCCGCCGAGAATGATATCGGTGCCGCGGCCGGCCATGTTG
>DHJA01000169.1:394-10910 GCA_002404095.1 Planctomycetaceae bacterium UBA4732
CCATGTTGGTGGCGATCGTCACCGAGCCGATGCGGCCGGCCTGCGCCACGATCTCCGACTCGCGGGCCGCGTGTTCGGGCAAGGCGTTGAGCAGTTCGTGTTTGATGCCGCGACGTTTAAGCATCTCGCTGATCTTGATCGACTTGTCCACGTCGGTGGTGCCGATCAGGATCGGCCGGCCCGCCTCGTGGACCTCGACGACCTCTTCCACGGCCGCCTTCCATTTCTCCTTTTCCGTGCGGTAGATCATGTCGGGGTGGTTGACGCGACACATCGGCTGGTTCGTGGGAATGGAGATAACTTCGAGCTTATATATCTTCCAAAACTCGTCGGCTTCGGTCTGGGCCGTGCCAGTCATGCCCGCCAGCTTCTTGTAGAGCTTGAAGAAGTTCTGCAACGTCACCGTCGCCAACGTCTGCGTCTCTTCCTTGATCTTGACGCCTTCGCGCGCGTGCTTGGCCTCGACCGCCTGATGCAGACCATCCGACCACTGCCGGCCGATCATTAGGCGGCCCGTAAACTCGTCGATGATGATGATGCTCAACTCGTTCGTCTCCGGGTGGCGCATCACCGCATATTTTTTATCCTTTTTGTATAAATGATGCGCTTTGAGAGCGTTGTCGATGAGGTGCGGCCATTCCATATTGCCGGCCGTGTAGAAACTTTCGACGCCGGCCAGTTCCTCGGCCTTGCGCACGCCCTCGTCGGTCAGGTGACAGGTGTGTTCCTTCTCCTTGATCTCGTAGTACTTGTTCGGCTCGTGCTTTTGCAGGTCGGTCAACGCCACCGCCACCTCGTTGGCCTTGGAGTAGCGGCGAACGTCGCTGAACGCCTGGCCGGAGATGATGAGCGGCGTGCGCGCCTCGTCGATGAGGATGTTGTCCACCTCGTCGATGATGGCGTAGTTGAGCGCCTTCTGGCACTGGTGGTAGTGCGGGTCGAACTCGGCGTCGCCCCAGCGGGCCGGCTTCATGTTGTCGCGCAAATAGTCGAAACCGTACTCGCTATTGGTACCGTAGGTAATGTCGCAGTCGTAGGCCTTGCGGCGGGCGACGGGGTCCATGTCGCTCTGAATGAACCCGGCCGAGACGCCGAGTGCCTTGTAAATCGGCGTCATCCATTCGCAGTCGCGGCGGGCCAGGTAATCGTTGACGGTGATGACGTGGACGCCTTTTCCCTCAAGAGCGTTGAGGAAAGCGGGCAGCGTGGCCACAAGCGTCTTGCCTTCGCCAGTGACCATTTCGGCGATGTCGCCGCGGTGAAGGACGACGCCGCCAAGCATCTGTACGTCGAAGTGCCGCATGTTCTTAGTGCGGAGAGCGGCTTCGCGGCAGGCCGCGAACGCTTCCGGCAACAGGTCGTCGAGCTTGGCCCCCTGAGCCAGCCGCTGGCGAAATTGCGGCGTCAGCGCTTGCATTTGCTCAACGGAAAGCGCGTGCATCTTCTCTTCAAACGAGTTAATTTGCGCGAGAAGCGAGCCGGGCGTGACGGCCGGCTCGGCGCCGGGCTTGTTGGGGCGGATGTAGCCCAGTTGCCTGACGTAACGCTCGTTGCTGGAGCCGACTACATTGGTAAGAAAGCGGCCGGCGCCATCTACAAAGGAGGAAACGCCGTCCGTCACTTTCTCCCACAGATTCGATAGCCAAAGCGGCGTTGTATCTTCCGTCGTATCAGTACTCATCGACTAAACGCCTTCTCCAGGCGCCTCCAGCACAGGGTCTCGCTCCTACGGACGTAGTTCACCATTGTGTCAATCTAAGGAAGGATGCGGCGTTAGGTCAATACGGACCGTGCCGCGGGGAGTGTAGGTCACTCGCTCCGCGAGTGACTTTGGCCGCCAGCCAAGGGGAGGGTTCTCGCTCGTTCTTCACGGTCCTCTCCAGGTTGTGGCCAAAGTCACTCGCGGAGCGAGTGACCTACACTCCTCCTCATCAAACGGACGCCGACGCCCTCCGTTGTCGCCGACGGGGTGGGTTCCGGCGCGGCTCCTGATAAGATGGGCATAGTGAGCAAACGTCGCCCTCCTTTTCCTGGCTGCGGAGCCGCAATGAAACGCTCTTTCGTGTGCATCGGCGTCGTTCTTTTTGTGGTTTCCACGCTGCGCGCAGACCCAGTGCCGGCGCCGAAGCCTGTTAAGGAAACCTGGGACGCCGTATACATTGAAGGCGCCAAGGCGGGATACTTCCACACGACGACTCGCGAGGTCGAGCGCGACGGCAAGAAGTTCCTCGCCTGTACGCAGGCCATGCGCATAGGCATAAAGCGCGAGGGCCAAGTGGTAACGCTGCGCATCGAAAACGGCACCGAGGAGACGCCTGACGGCAAGGTGGTGGGCGTGTCGATGACGCAGTTCGCGGGCGCCGGCAAGCTGACGCAGACAGGCCGCGTCGAGGACGGTCAACTTTTGCTGCGGACTTCCGCCGGCGGCGACGTGCGGAAGACCCCTTGGGACGACTCCGTGATCGGCTTGGTGCGGCAGGAACATCTCTTTCAGGAAAAGAAGGTGAAGCCGGGCGATCAGTTTTCCTACGCCAGCTATGAACCAACGCTCCAGGTCGTGACGACGATGCGCGTGACGGTGAAGGAGCCAGAGGAGGTGGACGTGCTGCAAGTGAACCGCCAAGCGCCAGGGGCGAAGGCGGAGCGCGTCAAGAAGACGTTGTTGCGGGTCGAAGTTGTACCCGACAAGGTAAAGGTCAGCGGCCGGCCGCTGCAACTGCCGGGAATGACGGGCTGGCTCGACGCCGACCTTCAGATGGTGCGCTCGGAGACAAACCAGGAGGGGCTGGGCCGCTTCACTATCTTTCGTACCACCCAAGCCGTCGCCGAGGAGGAAGGCGCTGCCCCCGCCTTGCTGCCCGACTTGCTCATCAACAACCTGATCCCGCTCAATCGAGCCATTCCCCATCCGGCCACGGCGACGGAAATCGTCTACCACATCCATCTCAAAGGCGACGACGATCCGACGGACGCTTTCACTCAGGACTCTCGCCAGAAGGCGATGAATGTCGAGGGGGAAACCTTCGACCTGCGCGTTCGCGCGGTGCGCGAGCCGCTGGAGGCAACGGATTCTGATGGGCCGGGCGACGAGTCCCTGAAAAGTACCTATTTCCTGGACAGCGCCAATGAAAAGGTGATGGCTCTGGCGGAAAAGATCGTCGGCGACGGGACGGACCCGTGGCGCAAGGCGCAGCGCGTCGAAAAATGGGTGCATGACCACATGAAAGTCAGCACGGCGGTCGATTACATTCCGGCCAGCCATACGGCCGTGGACCTGCGCGGCGACTGTCGGCAGTACGCCATTTTGACGGCGGCGTTATGTCGGGCGGCGAAAGTGCCGGCGCGGACGGCGCTGGGTCTGGTCTACGACAAAGATGCGGCCAAGGGACCAGTGCTGGCGTTTCACATGTGGACGGAGGTATGGGTTAAGGGACAGTGGATGGGCATCGACGCGGTGTGGGGCGAGGGCGGCGTCGGCGCCGACCATCTGAAGATCACCGACCATTCGTGGAGCGACACGCAGACGCTGGCGCCGCTTGGAGCGGTGACGCGGGTGATGGGCAAGATCAAAGTGGAGGTGGCGGAAGTGAAGTAAATTTCACGGGCTGGCGTGAAGCGGCAATGGTCCCCAAAAGCATCGGTCTGAGCGGCCGCACCGCCGAGAGCCGCACCGGGTTCCAGCGCCTGGTGGCCGTGGTCACGATGGACCACGTCGGGCTGGTCATTGGGCTGGAAATGAGCCGGCTGGCCCACTCCTGAAAGGACTGGTATCAGTTCCTGGAGGTGGCGGCTTGCCGTGGTCAGTGTGGCTAAAGCCCAGAACAACTCGACTCCGTAACGACTACCAGATGAAAGCGTAAAACGACCCATGCGTCCGCGTCAGCAAGGCATAACCCGCGGAGGCCCGTACTTCAAATGACTCGTACCATCACGGCCGACCTCGTTGAGGCGTATTCGCTTTGCCCCAGGAAGGCGTTCCTACTCATGGCCGGGGAGCCGAACCCGGGGCCGCACGAGTATGTGTGGATGATCGACGAACAGACCGCGACCAACAGGCAGGCCCACAGAGCAAGCCTTGAGAAAGCCGGTGAACTTCCGCCTGGAGGCGGAGCTGCCGACCTGGGTACTGGCTCGAAGGTGCTCGCAGACACGGAGCTGGCGGCCGACGGCCTCCACGCATGTTGCGAATTCCTGACGAAGGTGAACGAAGCCTCGCGACTGGGGAGGTTCAGATACGAGCCGGTGAAGATAATCGGCACCTGCCGGGCCTCCAGGACGGACGCCACCGGCCTTGCCTACGCCGGCCTCGTCCTCGGCGAGGTGCAGGGCCGGCTCCCGGCCTCGGGCACGCTGGTCCGGCTGGGCGACCACGCCTGCAAGGTGAAGCTGGCCGGCAGGTACAAGGAGGTGCGGAAGATCGTCGAGGCGTTGCAGGGCTGGACGAGCAACCCGGCCGGCGAGCCACCGCCGGTGATGCTGAACAAGCACTGCCCGAGCTGCCCCTTCCGGGACGCCTGCCTACGGCAAGCGGAGAAGGAGGACAACCTCAGCCTCCTCGACCGGATGACTCCGAAGCTGATGCGGAAGCATCACGACAAGGGCATTTTCACGATCAAGCAGCTGTCCCACGTCTACAAGCCCAGGCGGAGCCGGAAGAAGGCCAAGCGGCAGGTGCGGCACAGCCTTGAGTTGCAAGCCCTGGCGATCAGGACAGGGAAGGTTCACGTCGAGCACCTGCCCGAAGTGACGCGGGGCCCGGTCGAGTTGTTTGTGGACCTTGAGGGCGTCCCCGACCGCGACGACTACTACCTGGCCGGGCTCCTCGTGTGCAGGGGCGGCGTGACTGGGTACGAGCCCTTCTGGGCGGACGACGAGAAGGGCGAGGACGCCATGTGGTCGGCCCTGGTCAGTCGGCTCGATGCGTTCCCCGACGCCCTCGTCTACCACTACGGCAGCTACGAGAAGAAGGCGTTCGCCACGCTGGCCAAGCGGCACGGCAAGGGGAAGGATCTCGTGAATCGGTTGGTCAACGTGGCGGGGTCGGTCTACGGGAAGGTTTACTTCCCCGTCCGCTCGAACGGGCTGAAGTCGCTGGGCAGGTTCGTGGGGGCAGCCTGGACCGATCCGCAAGCCTCGGGGCTGCAAAGCCTGGTCTGGCGGCACAGGTGGGAAATGACGCGGGACGAGCGGTTCAGGCAGTCCCTGCTGCAGTACAACCGCGAGGACTGCGAGGCCGTCCGGCTGCTGGTCGATCGCCTGGACCAAATCAGGCGGGACGCGGCGTCGGACCCGACGATCGAGTTTGCCAGCCGACCGAAGCTGCATGCGACCGAAACCGGGAAGGCGGTCCACGGGCAGTTCGAGCGGATCCTGAAATACGCCGAAGCTGGCTCCGCAAGTCGGGGAATCCGCATCCACGAAAAGCACGCGGCGGAGGGCGAACCCAGAAAGCGGGGGGCCCCCAAGGGCCACCAGGGATACCAGCGAATCATCCCGGCCAAGGCGGACCGGACCGTGATGTTGCCGTCAAAACGGAACTGCCCCCGCAGCCACGGGCGGCTCGCGACTGAGGACGGTAAGGTGGCGGAGAGGACCGTCATCGACCTCGTCTTCACGCGGAACGGTTGCCGGAAGACGATCACGAGGTATACGTGTAAGAAGGGTTATTGCCCGAAGTGTGACCGCCACTACCTGCCGCCTGGCCTCGACCGGCTCTGCAAGCACCAGTTCGGGCACGGGTTCCAGGCGTGGACCGTTTACCAGCGGACTGTCCTCCGGCTCCCCTACCGCATCATCACCCAGGTGATGGAGCATCTTTTCGGCGTCGGGCTGAGTGCCTCCACGGTCATCAGGTTCCTGAAGTACCAGGCCGACTATTACGCCCCGACCGAGGCGGCCATCCTCCAGGCGATCCTGAAGAGCGAATGCGTCCATGTCGATGAGACCAAGATCAACATCGAGGGTGTGGACCACTACGTCTGGGTGTTCACCGACGGCAAGCACGTCGTCTTCCGCATGACAGAGACGCGGGAGGCCGACATCGTCCGAGAGATTCTCGCCGGCTACAAGGGGGTGCTGGTCAGCGATTTTTATCCCGGTTACGACGCCATCCCATGCCGGCAGCAGAAATGCCTGGTCCACCTCATCCGCGACATCAACGACGACCTCTGGAAGGCTCCGTTCGACAAGGAGTTGGAGGCGTTCGCCGTGGAGGTCTAGGCTTTGCTCGTGCCGATTCTCGTGGAGGTTGATCGCTATGGGTTGAAGGCCTGGCACCTGCGAAAGTTCTTCAAAGATGTCGAGCGGTTTTACGACAAGCACATCATCGGGAGGGAATACACATCGGAACCGGTGCGGACATTCCAGAAGCGGTTCGACCGCTACCGGGAGAGCCTCTTCACGTTCCTGACGCAGGACGGCATTCCGTGGGAGAACAACATGGCGGAGAGGGCGATCCGCCAACTGGCCGTGCAGCGGAAGATCTCGGGGTCGTTTTTCAAGCGCGTGGCTCCGCAGTACCTGCTGCTGCTGGCCATTTCGCAGACATGCCGCTTCCAAGGCAAGTCGTTCCTCAAGTTCCTGCTGTCGAAGGAAACCGACTTGGACTCGTTCAGGCGGACGAGACCGATCCGGTACTCCTACCCCGTCGTGAGGCGTGACGATAGCCCATCGCCTAACGAGGTCGGTGAATCGTCGTCAACGGAAGGTCGCGACAACGAAGACGCTGCTGGACCTCAGCGAGGTTGAGGAACGAAGGTCGCCTCCATCCCGCCAGCTTGTCTACCGGCATTTTCTTCTCTAGAGACACTGGCAGCCACCGCACGAAGACCTTGTGATCCAGAACCACACTACTTGACGAGGTGTATCACACACATGGAACGCATTCCGAACAGGCGAGGCAGAGGTTATCGGCGTCGTCGGAGCCGCCGTGCTGTTTAGCGACGACGTGTTTGAAATGAAACGACAGAAAATCGAAGTCGGCCTGGTGCAACTGGCAATATTCGCAGCGGCGGCCTACCCGCTCCCAGACGTAGGCCCGAAGAGCGGCGTCCATCGTTCACCCAGGCGAGGCGGCAAGGAGTTGGCGGGCCTTGGTCTTGAGGATTGCAACGAAGGCGCCGTAAGAAACGTACTGGCGGTATTCGGCTTTCTGGTCCGGGGTGAGCAGTCCCTTGTTATGGCGGTCGGCCAGGTAGCCCACACGGGCTTGCAGTGTTGAATCAGCCTTCAACGCCAGCAGCCGTCGGGCCGATTCCGGGGTCAAACACTCGCCGAGAGGAGTCGCCAAACGTTCGAGAACACCAGTAGGTTCCGCGGATTTCATGCTGCAATTTTACTACACTGCCAATAGGCTTGGCAAGCACCGGGCCGTTGGTCAGGCCGCCTCGCGCGCTTCGTTCGTGAACAGCGTCCCTAACGGCGCCGGCAGCCGTAGCGGCCCGGCCGGCCCGTCCTCCGCGCCGTCCCAGCGATGAGCCGTCATTGAATCCAAGATGCGACAAGCCAGGGCCACGGCATCACGCCCCGCCCTGCCATCGACGCGCGGCCGATCACCCGTGTGCACGCAGCGAATAAAGTCCTGCAACTCGCGCGTCAGTTGGTCGCCGGCCTCGCAGTCCACCTCGCGCATTTGCAGATGTCGGCCGAACAACTCGGCCTTGAGGGAAGCCGCGGTACCGCCGTCGAGCCGCCGCGAATCCATGCGGCCTTGGCGTAAGTGTTCGGCAGGTTGCATCAGCGATAGCTTGCGGTGCGCGAAATCGGCGCCGACGAATCCTTCCGCCGACCATATTTGCATGCGCCGCACCGGGACCGGATGCACCCGGCTGGCGCTCACGTCGGCCACGCAGCCGTTGACGAAAGTGAGCCGGGCCTGGGCAAGATCCTCGCATCCGCCTAGCACCGCTGCCCCCAGCGCCTCCACCGTGCGCACCGGCGAACCGACGAGCGCCATAACGAGATCCAAATCGTGGATCATTAGATCAAACACGACGCCCACGTCGGTCGAGCGGCCTGAAAAGCCACTACAGCGCTCGCTAGTTATGTATTTAGGCTGCAAGGGCATCTGTTGCATGGCCTCGAACGCCGGGTTGAAGCGCTCGATGTGGCCGACCTGGAGTATTGTTTTGGTTCGCTCGGCGAGGCCGACGAGTTCCTCTGCTTGTGCGAGGTCCGCCGTCAGCGGCTTTTCGACCAGCACCGCCACGCCGCGAGAAAGAAGGTCCGAGGCGACGGCGTGATGCGCAAAGGTAGGCGCCGCCAGTACCACCGCGTCTACCAGCGGGGCCATTTGCTGATGACCGGGGAAGGCGCGTGTCCCGCAGCGCAGGGCCACGGCCTCCGCCTGAGCCGAATGGGGGTCCGCGACGCCGACCAATTCCACGTCCGGCATAGTGGACAGGATGCGAGCGTGTTCCTTGCCCAGATGGCCGACGCCGATCACTCCCATCCGCAGACGCTTCATGCTCGTTTGCTCCCTCTTAGAGGGTGGGCCACTCGCTCCGCGAGTGGCTTTCCTCAACCCGGCTCGCGGAGCGAGTCGGCCACCCTTTAGAGGGTGGGCCACTCGCTCCGCGAGTGGCTTTCTTCAACCCGGCTCGCGGAGCGAGTTGGCCACCATCTTCCTTCACGCCGCCAATGACGCGCGGCAACCGCAGGACACGCTCAACCGCTCGTAGAGTACGCTCGCCAATGTTGTGTTAAGAGGATGGCCGGAACGGTAGGCCGTGACGTGGCCGCACAGGTCCACGCCAAGCAACGACAGGTCGCCGACGAGATCAAGGATCTTATGACGCGCCGGCTCGTTGGCGTAGCGTAGGCGGTTGTCGATGGGACCGTGCGGACCAAACACCAGCAGATCGTTCGGCGTCGTGCGCGAACCGAGACCTTGTTGGCGCAGCGTTTCCGCTTCGGATTCCAGGATGAAGGTGCGACACGCCGACAGTTCGTTAGCGAACGTGGCCGGCGTGATGGTTTCCGTGTGGACCTGGCGGCCGATCGGCGATTCCAACCCGTAATCGAGGAAATAGCTGATCACCAGATCGCCGCCTTCGGCCGGGTGCAGGGCCAGCGTGGCGCCGCCGCCGCTCACGATCGTCGTCTCTTCCACGGCGTAAACCGGCCGCCGGGCGGTCTGTAACTTTGTTCCCGCTGTCAGTAGCGCGTCCACGAAAGCGCGCGCCGACCCGTCCAGGCCGGGCGGTTCGGGGGCGTTTAATTCGACCAGGCAATTGTCGATGCGCAAGCCCGCCAGGGCGGCGAGGACGTGTTCGACGAGTCCGACCTGCGCGGGCGGCCTGCCGAGGGTCGTCCGGCGATTCGTGCCGGTGACTTGGCTGATGTGGGCGGGGACGTAAGTGCGCGGCCGGCAATCCGTGCGGACGAACACGACTCCGGCGCCCGCCGGCGCGGGCAGAAAGCGCGCCCGGACAGTGGCTCCCGTCAGGAAGCCCACGCCGCGAACTTCGGCCGGCCCCGCAAGCGTCCGCTGGTATCGATAACTTTGCCTTCTCACGGTATCCGTCTTCCTCGTTCGATATGGTGGGGCGCTACTAACGAGCCGCGACCGTAAGGAAGCGGTTTTGAGCCGTATCGGGATGCCCGCTCCCTTACGGTCGCGGCTCGTTACTTTCTGGAAAGTCGTCAGTTCGCGCCTAAGCCTTTAGCGGCCGGGGCCGCGCTGGCCGCGGGGCCGGCCGGACGATACGCCGCGTTGAGTGCAGTCAACACATCGTAACTGATCTCGTTTTCCTTGGAGTAATGAATGGGGATGAGCGCGCCCGCCCCAATCAGCCGCTCCACGTTGCCCGCGGTGTAATACGCATCCTTCTCGATCGGCGCGTTGAATTGCAGCACTAGGTCGAAGTCGTGGCTGACGGCGTAGCGCTGGGCAGCCGACACGACTTCCTTATACAGTTCCACCATTTGGTTTTCGGCCTTCTTGGCCAACACAGACTTGGCGTCGGTGCTGATGCCCTCCATCTCGAACTGGAGTGTCTTGGCCTGCTTCGTAATCTCTTCGACCCTGGTCGGCTGCGTGGCCGGGTTCGTCGCCTCTTTGCGGAATACTTCGAGTTCCGCCTGTTTGGCCTTGATCTTCTCTTCAAAGGGCTTGGCGAGGCCCTTCATCTCTTCCTTGTACGCCTGGTACTTGCCGTAGTACGTGATGACGTAAGTAAGGTTGAGAAGGGCGATCTTGGTGCGCGGGGCCGCCGCCGGCTTGGCCGGCACGGATGGAACCGACGACTGCGCCCAAAGGCCGCCGACGTAGATCAGCGCCCCCACGACTGCGGCGCCAGCCGTCGCAATGATTGCTTTCCTCTTCACTGTCCGGTTCTCCTCGTTCGAGATGGCCGACAGCCGCGGTCGCGCCGCACACGGTTTTTTCGCTGTCGGTTGGAACCTGCTCGTCCCGTTGTCTCGCCTCTTGCGAGCGCTGGGTTCTACCCACGACCCAGCAAGAGGTCAAGGCGAACAGTGCGACGTTTAGCCGCGACCCGAAGGGGAGCGCGGCGCC
>DHJA01000169.1:11033-11374 GCA_002404095.1 Planctomycetaceae bacterium UBA4732
CTTCGGGTCGCGGCTAAACGACCCATCTCCCCTCGCCCCTCACGCCTCCTGCCGTTATGCTGTGCGGTGTTGGGCGCCGCCGCGCGTCCAGGTCCGTTTCATTCCGCGACCGGGTGTTTCATGTCCAGGCTCGAAGGAGGCAACGATCCCCAGACTCGCCCCGCCGAGGCCAAAAGCGTAGACGTGGCGGCCACGGCGGCCAAGATCCTCGCCAACATGGAAAAAGTGATCTTGGGCAAGCGCAACCAGCTGACGCTGTGCCTGACCGCCTACTTTTCGGAGGGACATATTCTCTTGGAAGACGTGCCCGGCGTCGCCAAGACCATGCTCGCCCGCGCGCT
>DHJA01000169.1:11568-24495 GCA_002404095.1 Planctomycetaceae bacterium UBA4732
CTGCCGACCGACGTGACCGGCGTGTCCATCTTCAACCAGAAGACGGCCGAGTTCGAGTTCCGCGCCGGCCCCGTCTTTGCCCAGACCCTCCTCGTTGACGAAATCAACCGCGCCACGCCGCGAACGCAAAGCGCCTTATTGGAGGCGATGGCCGAGGGCCGCGTTAGCGTGGACGGCCAGACCTACACCCTCAAGCCGCCCTTCATGGTCATCGCCACGCAGAACCCCATTGACCATGAGGGAACCTTTCCGCTGCCCGAGGCTCAGCTCGACCGTTTCCTCATCCGCCTCAGCCTGGGCTATCCCACCCTTGAGGAAGAGGGCAAGATGCTGATGCGCCTTCAACACGGCCACCCCATCGACGGCCTCAATCCCGTCGTCCCGGCAGCGGACGTGCTGGCCTGTCAGGAAGCGGTGCGCGGCGTTCACGTCGATGACAAATTGCGCCGTTACGTCCTGGAAATCGTGCAGGGGACGCGGACGCACGATGACGTAGCCCTCGGCGGCAGCCCGCGTGCGTCGATCGCGCTGTTCCGCACGGCGCAGGCGTTCGCCGCGATCAACGGTCGCGATTTCGTGCTGCCCGACGACGTAAAGCGCATGGTGCAGCCGGTGCTGGGCCATCGCCTGATCCTGCGGCCCGAAAGCCGGCTGCGCAAGGTCACGACCGCCGCCCTACTGCACGAAATCGTCGGCGACGTGCGCGTGCCGGTCCCCGCCGACAAGAACGCTCCGGCCGACGGCTTCGAGCGCGAACGCAGGCAACCCCGATGAGATGGTACATCGCCGTCGTCCTGATTCTGCTGGCCGCCCTGCTCCTCGACGCGGGGTTGTTGGCCTATTCCATGTACGTCTTGCTGGGCCTACTGCTCCTCACTCGCGTCTTGGCGCGATCATGGATTAACAACCTCTCGGCCACGCGCGCCTGTACGCCGGCCTCGGGCGATAAAGAAGAGGAAGCGGAGCGTCAAACGAGTGCATTGACGGCGGAGATAGGCGACCGCGTCAAAGTGCGCGTGACGGTGACGAACGCCAGCCGGCTGCCGGTGCCGTGGGTGCTGCTCGACGACTTATTGCCGGGCGACGCGCTGAACGCCCAGTTTCCCCGACTCAAAGTGAAAGGCAAGCGCTTGCGAATCGCCATGCTGTCGGCCGGCGGGACGATGGACCTGGCGTACACAGTGGAATGTCTGGGGCGCGGCTACTTCCAGATCGGCCCGCTGGTGATGGAGAACGGCGACCTGTTCGGTCTACATCGGCGGTTCCGCGTGGACGCCGAGCCGGTCTACCTACTTGTCTACCCGCGCATCGTGCCGCTGGAAGGCTACGACCTGACCTCGCGTCGGCCGATCGGCGACGTGCTTATGACGCACCGCCTTTTCGAGGATCCGACGCGCATCTCCGGCGTCCGCGCCTATGAAATGGGCGACCCGCTCAGCCGCATCCATTGGCGCGCCACCGCCCGCACCGGCGCCCTGCATAGCAAAACCCATGAGCCATCCACTTTATCCGGTGCAACGGTGCTGCTCGACTTCCACAAGTCCGGCTACCACAATCAAGGCGAGCCGTTCCGTTCCGAATTGGCGGTGACAATCGCCATGGCGCTAGCCAACGCCGTGTACGAAATGGGTCAGCAAGTCGGGCTGGTGACCAACGGCCGCGACGCCGCTGATCGTATTCGCGCCGAGGGTTGGAAAAGCGACGACCCGCGCACCCGCCAAGCCGCGCGCTCGACCACGGCGATGACCGACGAAAGCCATCGCTTACGTCCGTTGATCGTGGAGACGCGCCGCGGCGTGGAGCAATTGCACCGCATCCGCGACGCGCTTGCTCGCGTGGAAGTAGCGGACGGCCTGACTTTCGCCGAGTTAATCGCGGAGACGACAAGCCGACTGCCGCGCGATGCGACCATCGTCGCGGTGTTGGCGGACGTGCCGGAGGAGACGGCGATCACGCTCGGCGGGCTGCGTCGCGCCGGTCGGGCGATCACCGTAGTGCTGATCCAGCTCGACGAGAACAACCTCGAAACCTGTTATGGCCGGCTCATCGCGGAAGGCGTGCGCGACATTCGACATTTGAAGGACGAGGCGGAAGTGCCAGCCCTGTGCCGCAAGCAGGTGGATCGATCGGCGCCGTACAGTCTGGTGTAAAGTGTCTGTTACATTAGGAGTGTTACGAGCCGCGACCGTTAGGGAGCGGGGGCTTCACGTAACTCCAAACCGCTCCCTAACGGTCGCGGCTCGTCAATAGCTAGACAATTCGGAGGCACAATGAAGTTTTATACGCCGCTAGCCATTCTGATAGCGGTTGTGACGGCTCCGCTTTCCGCCCCGGCCGCGCCCGCGAAACAACCGCCGCGGCCGAATATCGTCTTCGTCTTCGCCGACCAGTGGCGAGCCTGTTCGACTGGCTATGCGGGCGACCCCAACGTCCAGACGCCGAACCTCGATAAGCTCGAAAAACAAAGCGCCAATTTCACAAAGGCCGTCTCGGCTTGTCCGGTCTGTACCCCCTTCCGTGGTTCGCTGATGACCGGCCAACGGCCAACAACGCACGGCCTGTTTCTCAATGACGCCCACCTCAACGACGACGCTGTGACTCTCGGCAAGGTGCTCTCGACCAACGGCTACGACACGGGTTACATCGGCAAATGGCACGTCAACGGCCGGGGCAGGCTGGCCTACATCCCGCCGGAGAACCGGCAGGGCTTCCATTACTGGAAGGCGATGGAATGTACTCACGACTATAATCACTCCTTTTACTACGCGAATGAAGACGCGCACAAGCGGGAGTGGCCGGGTTACGACGCTTTCGCCCAGACGGACGATGCGATCGGCTACATTAGAGATCGAGCAAAGGAAGGGAAGCGATTCGCCCTGTTCTTGGCGTGGGGGCCGCCGCACAACCCGTATGAAACGGCGCCGGCGGAGTACCGCAAGATGTACGACCCAGCCAAAATCCAGCTTCGCGCCAACGTCCCGCCAGAAGCGGCCGACGAAGCCCGCAAGGATCTGGCCGGCTACTACGCCCACTGCTCCGCGCTCGACCACTGCATCGGCCGGCTCTGGGACGCGCTCAAAGAGGCGGGCGTCGAGGAGAACACGTTGATCGTCTTCACCTCCGACCACGGCGACATGATTGGCTCTCATCAGATGGGCCGGAAACAGAAGCCGTGGGACGAAGCCCTGCGTGTGCCGATGCTCTGGCACTATCCGGCCGCTCTGGGCCGCGACGGCAAGCGCCTGGACGCGGTCATTAGCTCCGAAGACCTGATGCCGACGCTACTCGGACTGTGCGGCGCCGAAATTCCCAAGTCGGTCGAGGGGCTGGACTATAGCGGCTACTTGCGCGGCGGTGAGAACCCCAACGGTGACAACGCGGCCCTGATCAGTTGCGTTGCCCCGTTCGGGGAATGGAGCCGCAAGGCCGGCGGCCGTGAGTTCCGCGGCGTCCGCACCGGCCGCTACACCTACGTCCGCGACCTCAGCGGCCCCTGGCTGCTGTACGACGACGAGAAAGACCCTTACCAGATGCGTAATCTAGTGAATGACAAAGACGCCGCGGACGAGCAGGCGAAGCTCGACGCGCTGCTGCAACGGCGGCTCAAGGCGGCAGGCGACGAATTCAAACCGGCCGACTATTACTTGGCCAAGTGGGGCTACAAGGACCGCGTGGACGGCACGGGCACGTTGCCGACGAAGCCTTAGAAGCCGTAACTTTTTGCCTACAAGCCTGAAGCGCAAGCGAAGGATGCGGTCGAAACCTTCGCTTGCGCTTCAGGCTTGTAGTTCATTCTGTTAGCGCCTCTAAGCTCGACTGATTCGGTTTTGGAGAGGTCATGCTGCTGTGGCGAGCGTTGAGAACAGGAGTTCGCGTACGGGCTCGGGAAGTTTTTCGAGAGCCTTTGCTGCCCCGGCGTGTGGCAAAACCGCCTCAGCCCACAGCCAGCGTCGCACTGCGGTTAGGGCGTCCGAGAAGGTCACGCCGGTTTTCCCCGGCCAGGCCACGGTCCCGGCCCGCTTGTGTTCGGGCAGGCCGTCGTAGAGGAGGGCCACTACCGAATACAGCCCCAGCAAGCACGGCCCCGCCCGCAGCACTGTGGCGCGACACCAGCCGCGCGTCGTCCCCAGGCCGAGGCAGGAGCGGCATTCCTGAAAGGCGGTCTCGACGTTCCAGCGTGTCGTGTAGTGGCCGATGACCTCTGCCGGCGTCAGGGAGAGGTCAGTGCTGAAGAGGTACTCCTCGCGGTGGGTGCCGCTGCGGTCCTCCACGAAAACCCAACGCAGGGGCGCCAGCCCGCGGCCGGCCTTGTACCAGTGCCCCGTGCCCGTCAGCACGCGCACCTTGCGCGTGCCCCCGCCGTACCATCCCACCGTCAGCCGCGACCGGGAGGCGGGGCGAAAGAGCTCGACGGCGTCTCGCGGCTTGGGCAGACGCTCGCCCTTGACGCGGGGCCGGCCCTTGCCAGCGTAGGGCGGCGGCGGCTCATACAGGTTGGCGTCGGGGCGGAGCTTGCTGACCAGGGCCAGCCGACCGCCGTGCCGGTGGCAGAAGCGGGCGACTTCGTGGGTGCCGTAGGCCGCGTCGCCGACAAACACGAACCGGCGCGTGGGGAAGCGGATCAGCATCAGCCGCAGCAGGCGACGCATGAGCTGGGCGGGCGTGCGGTGGGGCCGCCGCCGGCGCCAGCCTCGTCATTATGCCCAGGGGCCGCATCAAATGGTACATCCTCGTAGCGACCATCCGCCGTCTCTCGGTACAGACTCACCATCAGTGTCATGGGTTTTGCCTTTCTTGGTCCGGTTATTGCACGCCAGCCACTCCGGATCGTCCATCGCATCATCCTCCCGCCACAGGTTCCCCCGGCCGGCGGCGTGGGTCAAGGGTGGTCGCGACGAACGCGAGTCCCGGATCGCCCCAAGTGCGACAATCAGAAAGCCGGATATGGATTGACCGATCTATCCAGTTGACGCGCGAAGCCCTTCGTCCTTGACCACCGGCGCCCTTCCGGCGACAATAGAGGGTGTGCTTCACGCTAGCGTCCTAGCATGAACTCCTTATCATCCCGGCGGCAGTTATATGGCTGACGACGGCGTACGGAAGGAACTACCACCCGCCGAATCTTCTACGGGACTGCCAAAGGATGACAACAACCGCATCCGGCACCCCGCCCCGGCGTGGAACTCGCTGGCGACGGCCGCCTTTGCCCTTGGCGTCTGCTCCTTAATTAACCTTTACATCTGCGCCGCGGGCTTCTTTGGCAACGCCAAAGCTCGTGATGTTATCCCCTTCTTATTGTTGGAGATGGGGCTGGGTCCGGCGACCCTCGTCGTCGGCATCTTGGGCCTCCGGTACGCTCGCCGGCGGTCGGGCGGCGCCGGTCGTGGCTACGCCATTTTCGCGGTCGTGGTCGGCGGCCTGGCATGCCTGTTTTTCTTAGGCCTTTTGCTCCTGTGGATATGGTTGATACTCAACCCCCAACACTGGTAATGTGCCGCCATTTTCCTCCCGTTCGGCATGCCTAAAAACCTCCGAGGTTTTTAGGCAAGTCGAGGGTTAGAGGCAAAGCCAGGTTTAGAGGCAAAGTCTGCCGTCGCTGATCCCTTTACTTATGGTTCAGATTAGCAATCGCTTTATTCACAATAAGCCGGAAATCCTCGTCGTCTTTCCACTTGTTTGTTCTCAGCTCGACTGATGCACTTTTTCGGAGGGCTGAATCGCTGTTTTTCCAGAGGCTTTATCGTGAGCGGACGGGTTTTTTCACACCCGACCCGTCTTCGGCATACCTCGAATACTCAAGAAAGCGCTGATTTTCCTGGGTAAACCGCAATTTGCCTCGCCGAAAAGTGCATCAGTCGAGCTAAGAAACGTACCTAATTCCCCGCCATCACCCAGATCGGCGACGCCCACGCCGCCTGGCCGTCCTTCTGGATCACGCGCACATAGTAATTGCTGGCCTCATCACCCTTCTTCGGCTTCGGATCGTCCCAGTGGAATTTCGCCTCGGCCGCGCCCTTTGCAGGCGTTTCGGTATGCACCACCTCGCCGTCGCGCAGCACCTCCACGCGGTCGAGCGGACCCGTGCCCAGCGCCGTCACGTCAAGGCCCGGCTTGTCCGTGCGCACCTCGTCGCCCATGATCCCCAGCGCTCCCATGCGCACATCCAGCACGATGTTGTCGGTCGCGGCGTAGGTGTGCCGCTTCTTGATCGCGTCGATCAGCCCCTGGCGGCTGAACTTCTCGGCCACCACGCAGGCGTAACTAACGTGCGTGGAGATGTGATCGCTCGACGCCTGGAAACCGAGGCGATAGCCCTTGGCAAGCGCCAGCGATACGAAGCCGTCGGGCTTATAAGGGCCGTGTACACGATCCGTTTTGTCGTCGGTGGTCTTTGGGGCGCCCGGCGCCTCGTAGGAGGTGTGATAGCCCTGGAAGATCTCGACGACCGGCTCCAGCGCGTCGTCGTGTTCGGCCCAGTCGGTGCCCTGATCGGTGGCGCTCGTGTGCGATGTGCAGATGCCGTCCGTCTGGCGCAGGTAGGCGTATAGCTTGCCTGTATCCTCGGCCATCGGCTTCGGCAGCCGCTTCGGCACGGGCAACGTCCGGTGGCCGCGCTCCAACCAAAGTACATTGCGATGGCCGTTCGGATACGGTACGCTGCGCTCGTAGCCGTACATGGATATAAACGAACCGGTAATTGTGTAAATGTCGTTGGCCTTCTGAGTGCGCCACCAGGGATACTCGGCGTCGTCGCCCATGTTGTGGTCGGCCACGATGCCGAAGTCGAGCGCCGCGGCGTCAAGGGCGTAGCGGTGCAGGTCCATAAGCGAACCATCGCCGACGCCGTCGCTGGAAATGTCCGTATGGCGGTGCAGGTCGCCTCGGTAGATGTGATAGGTCTTGCCGGCCGATTCGACCTTGTAGCCGCGGATGCGCGCGATCTGCTCGGCTTCGTGCGGATGGATAGGCGGAACGTCGGCTTCCGGCGCGGGCGGATCGCGGAACTTGCCGTCCGCCGGCCGGGGCAGCCCGCCGAAGCGACTGACGGCGACACTGAGATTGCGGGCGACCATGTTGGGCGGCGTCCAGCGGCGGTTGTCGCTGGCGTAGGCGAAGTAGACGTTGCCGGCCGGGTCGCGCTGCGATGCGACGCGCATGTCATTGCGGCCGCCCGACTGCGGCAGTTCGACCGGCGCGGTCCAATGGTCGCCGAGCCAGGCCGTCGCAAATACGTCCCACCGAGCCTGGATCGACCAACCGTCGATGCGTGGATGGCGACAGGTGCGGTGACGGAACGACAACCACATGCGGCCCTCGCCGTCGTCCTGAAGTTGCGGCAGCTCGTCGTATTCCTTCATGTCGGCGGGAATGACACTATAAGGGTTCGCTTCAGGCTCTTTCCATTTGCCCTTGATGAGGCAGCGCAGGCGGAGCGTCCGCTCGGCGTACAGAGCCTGGCCGCCGGCTTTGAAGTAGAGGAAGCCGTAATCCTTGCCCCAGTTCGACCCGGCCTCGTCATAGGCGACCCAGAGCCGGCCGTCGCGGTCGCAGGCCAGACTTGGATGAGCCTGGAAGCGCGACGACTTCTCCGGCGTCAGCACCTCGCCTAGCTTAGGCGCCGGCCCGCCGGACAATGCGCGGACGCGCACATTGTAGACCCCTGAATCGTAGGAATCCCATGCGACCCATACGCGATCTTCCTTGTAGTCGGAGCAGACGACGGGGTTCCAGGCGTTGGCGCCCGGCGCGCTAACATGGATCGGGTCATGCCAGCCGTCGCCGTCAACGCAGCGGGCGAAGACGCCGAACTTGCCGTCGCGGGCGCCTTGCCAGACAAGCCAGGCGCGGCCGCGCTCGTCGGTGGTCATGCAATGCCAAACGTTCGGCCCCCCCTCTCTGCCCTCCCCCCGCGGGTGGGGGAGGGTTTGGGTGGGGGTCAGCCGCACCTCGTCGCCGAGCTTGCCGTCTTTGTAAGGCCGGCCGTAAAGGTCCCAGTTGTGGTCGCGCTGGCTGGACCAGACGACCCACAGGGTGTTGTTATGCGTACTTGCCAAGGCGATGCGGAAATGGTCTCCCGGCCCGTCCGCTTCGACCGGCGCCGACCAATCGCTGTCCGGCCCGTCGCGCTCCGCCAGCAACACACGATCCTTTTCATTCTGGTAGGCGACCCAGGCCATGTATTGCTTGCCGGTCTTATAGCGCACCCAGAAGGCCGGGTAATCGTCCTGCACGGGCGCGACGGCCATAGGTTCGGCTGGCGGGCGCAGGACGCTTACGGCCGGCAGACGCTCAATGCGCACCCGGCCGTCGAGGAAGATTTTCGGGCGGCCGAGGGGTACGTCGTCGGCCGTGAACTTCACTTTGCCCGGCGGCAGGGTGAGCGTCACGGTCGGGGCGACGCCGCGCACGGTGAGAACGACGCCGTTGGGCCACGGCTCCTGCGGCGGCGGCTTCGGCTTACCCTCGGCGGGGTCGAGCGGGTAGCGCTCGCCCGGTGTAATGGCGTCACGGGTGCGACAAGTCCACTTCGTTGCGCCGTCGATGGCGTCCTTCTCCTCGAAGCGCCAGCCCTGGAGCGCGACGGCCTCGCCGTCGGCGACGGCGGCCTGACCGCTCCAATCGGTCGGCGTCTTGTCGTTGATGCCGAGGACGATGCGGAAGGAGGCGACGGGCGGGTCGGTCGGCCGCGACGCGGCGAGGATGGCCAGCAGGACGACCCCGGCTAAACCGGCGGCGGCGAGACGGCGGGTGCGCGGAGACATGAGGCGCCTCACGGATGATGGATGAAGGGCGTGTCGCGTTATTAGAACGCGGCCGGCGCGCGGATGCAAGGGGCAACCGGTTTCGCCCGCGTCGCGCCGTTACTGGCCGAAGACGTCTGCCAACGCCAAGTCAATCTCTGGGTATTTATACTGATAGCCGAGCGCCATTGTCTTTTTTGGCAGGACGCGCTGGCCGGTGGTGACAACGTCCGCCGACTCGCCGAGCATGGCCCGTATTATGAAGCGCGGCGTCGGCATGAACGAAGGCCGGTGCAGCGCCTTGCCGAAAGCCGTGGCGAAATCACGGTTGGTGACGGGGTTGGGCGCGGTGGCGTTGAGCGGCCCCACGGCCTCATTATTGTCGAGAGCCAGCAACAGTACACCGATCATGTCTTCGTGGTGAATCCAGCTCATCCACTGCCGGCCGTCGCCGACCGGGCCGCCCATGCCCATCTTAAACGGCGTCCGCAGCTGGGCCAGGACACCGCCCTGTTTATCAAGTACGATGCCGATTCGCGTCAGGGCGCAGCGCACTCCGAACGCCTCAACCGCCCGCGCCGCCTTTTCCCATTCCACGCACAAGCCGGCGAGAAAATCCGACCCAGGCGGACTTTCCTCGGTCAGTTCCTCATCGCCGTGCGGCCCATAAATACCAATGGCGGAGGCGTTAACGAGTACTTTCGGCGTACCGTCCTCGCGGCGCGGCTTACGGCCCAACGCCTCCACGACGTGGGCCGTTGTTTGCAGGCGGCTGTCGGTCAACAAGGCTTTGAATTGGTCGTTCCAGCGGTGATTGAACAGGTTTTCGCCGGCCAGGTTGACGACGGCGTCGCACTCCGCGGCGATGTTCTGCCAGGGGCCGGCCTTCATGGGGTCGCCCTCGACGATGCGGCAGGACTTGCCGAATATCTTATCGGCCGTGGCTTCGCGGCGCGTCAGCACCACCGGCCGGTCGCGCCTCTCCAGGAGCCGTTTGACGAGTCGGCTGCCGATCAGACCCGTACCGCCGGTGATGAAGACCTGCATTGCGATTCCTCATTTGGATGCTATTCTTCCACGCGCGTAGCGTAAAACCCGGCCTCGCGTTCATTCATGCGTGAGGAGCCGGCCATGTGTTTGCCGTCGCCGGTGAAGAGCCAGCCTTGAAAGCTCTGCTCGGCGCGCGGGAACTGCACCGTGAACTGGATGGAGTAGTCCGGCGTACCCACCTTGCCGCGTACTTCGTATTTCTGACCGTCTTTGTCGGAATAATACGCCCCAGTAACGCCGCCGTCGTCATCCACCTTGAGTACCAGTTCGCCGGAACGCCGGCCGTCGTCGGACAGCTTGTACTTGCCGTTGAAGTAGCGCGGCTGGAATTTTTCGCCAATGACAACTTTTTCTGTCTTCTTTGGCGTCGCCTCGGGCAGCGCCTTGGTCAACACAAACAGCCTCGCCTTGCCGACCGGCTCGACAAAAGATTTGTCGCCGTCCACGACAAAACGCAAGTCGCCGCCCAGCGATTCGGGGACAACCTGCCCCATGTCGAGGCTAATCCGGAAGCCCGGGAACAACGCCAAGTTCTTGCCCGTCGCCAGCAAAGTGCGTTCTTCGCCCTCCTTATAGGTGACGTAACGGTCGATGAGCAGCGTCGGGACGCTGTGGGCCGCGTCGGTCTTCTGCGCGGCCGGATGGACCAGCAGCTTGGCGTTGCGACCGCCGTTCGTCTTGACGATCAGCATGGCGCCGTCCACGCCTTTGAGTACGCGGTCGTTATTGAGCAGATCATCGGGCGTGACTTGCTTCATTTCCTTAACCGCATCGCCAGTGGCGGCCTTAACAAGGAGCGGATTGGTGTAATCGTCGAAGGCGTCGGCGCGGCTGCGGGCGGCCAGCAATAGAACGACGAATACGGATAAAACCACTCGTAAAAAGACGCGATACGATGCCATGAAACTCACCTCAGTTCGTTTAGCCGCGACCCGAGAGGGGAATGCGGGGGGAGACGCGCTCCCCTTTCGGGTCGCGGCTAAACGTGAGACTTGCAGAATCTTATCACGGTCTGCCGGAACAATAGCTCAACGCCAACAAAGCGAACCCCGTAGCGAGATTGTCGTCCGCCTCGCCGAACGCCTTGTCGCCTTTGTTGATGAAACCGCCATTCTCCTGCTGCCGCGATTTCAGCGCATCAAATAATTCGGTGCGCCAGTCGTGTTTTTTGCCCTTGGCGTCCACAAAAACATCGTCTCCCAGCGCTGTCATGGCCTTGCCGAAAGTGTGATAATAATAGAACAAACCGGCCTGTTTCATGCCGGGGTTCTCTTCTAAGGTGTAGTGATTTTTGATCCATTTCACCGCCCCCTGCACACGCGGATCGTCTTTCTTGACGCCGGCGTACAGGAAGCTCTTGAGGCCGCCGTAGGTCATGGCGCCCAGCGAGCGCAAGCCGCCGTCTGGCGTTTGGTGTTCTTTATCATCGGCATCGGGTTTGTAGACGAAGCCGCCTTTGTCGTCGTCGGTCGCCTTGGCCGCGAACGGCTGATCGTTGGTTTCGCCCGGCAGATTCTGGCAGCGGCTGACGAACTTCAGCGCCCTTTGAATAGCTGGGTCGTCCTTGGGTACGCCGGCCTGGATCAACGAGTCGATGAAGAACTGCGTATTCGACAGGTCAGGCGGCGTCTTGCCGTCGTAGCCAACGCCGCCCGATTTCGGATTATTCGGGTCCGCTTCGTCCTGTTGCAATCCCTTCAAGAACTTCGCGGCGTTCTTGATGACGGCGTCGTATTTACCGCCCTTATTCGCCTCTTGAAAGGCCATGAGGGCTACGCTGGTCGTGTAGTTGGCCAAGCCCTTGCTGTAGACGCCGCCGTCCTTTTGCACGCTCTTTTCGAGGTAGGCAAGTCCCTTGGCGACGACCGGATCATCGTCGCCGTAGCCGTTGCGCAGCAGCCCGGAAACGACAAGAGCGGTCACGCCGGGGCCGGCCGTGCGCGGCGACCAGCTGCCGTCCTCGCCCTGACGAGATTTGAGGAAGGCGTAACCCTTGTCCAGCACTTCGCGCACGTCCTTGGGATTGGGGCCGACGGCGAAGGCAGGCGCTGCCAGGACGGCGAAGACCATACCGACGGCAAACGAGGTGCGATGGTTCATGGAAGCGCTTCCTTTTGTCGGCGACGATAGCGGATCAGAGGTTCGACTGTTGCGGCCCGCGCAGCAGATCGCGGACCTCCAAGGCGTCCGTCACCATCCCGGGGCACTTGTCCGGCTTGAGCCGGGTCTGGCGGTGCAGGAGGAGCTGGCCGTTCAAAACCTCAATGTGCCAACGGCCGTCGCGTCCGAGATACTCTACCAAATCAGGGTTAAACGTCTTGCGTAAGGCGTCTTCGTCGCGGCCGACGAGTTTGCAACGGCGATTGAATTCGCCGGCGTCCTCCAGCTCCATGCCTTTTGTGGTGAATAGACCAGCGAATTTGTCGAAGAACGTCCTGGGAGTAAGCTGGAAATTGGGTCTGCCGGGCGCGCCATCAGGCAGGATCACCACGCCGAGCCGATGTGTTTGTGAGCTTTTACCGCTTCCCGTAGTATATTGATATTCAAAGAAGATTACCTCGCATTCGCCGACGCGGCCGAATAAGGCGTTGTACGCCTTTTGGTCCCGCCCGAGCGCGAACAATTTGAACGGCCCGATCGCGCGCAACCACCCCAGAAGGAGATGGGCCATGAATGTGAAGTTCATCGCTTCGGCGACGGCCGCCATCTCTTTGGTCCGCTGGCGCCCGACCCAAACGCCCACGCCGACCATCAAGAGGATGGCGGCGATGATGAGATTAATAATGGCAAAAGGGATGGTGTTCGCCGAGAGTAGCAGAAGCGCCAAGCCCGCGACGGCGAACATCACGGTAATAAAGGTCGTGACGCGCACCGTCGTGGCCGTGGCGTCGCCCGGACTAATCGGCGCCGCGCCGCAGACAGGGCACGAACTCCGGAAGTCGGGCGGCCACTTGTCCGGCGCGAAGACCGGCGTCCAGCGATGACCGTTAGAGCAGCATAGTCGTTCCGCCACAACCGTCCTCCTGGGCAGCCTCACGGCCAATGAATCACCTGGCTTTAGGTTAATCCAGGCGCCGCGCGGCGACAACGGGGGACGATTATTTTATTGGGGTTTGGCGAGCCGGGTCGCGTAAGC
>DHJA01000169.1:24625-47318 GCA_002404095.1 Planctomycetaceae bacterium UBA4732
GCTTACGCGACCCGGCTCGCCAGGAATCGTGAAATCGTAGATAAGAAACGTACTGGTCCGTGCGACAGGTCGATGCGTCGCCAGGAATTCCTGTGCCAGCCGAGCGGCCGGCGGCACGGCGGACGAGATCAGGCAACCGTGAACCAACGTAGTGCTGACCGCCACCCGGCGACCCTTGACATAGGGCGCCACGTCCTCGGGTTTCTCCAGCGGCAGGTCTTGCAGACGCAACGGCCGCATCGGCAGACGGCTCAACGCGGGATCGGAGCCGAAATACCATACGTCCAGCGCTTCCGAACCCTGGCGCCGCTGCCAGCGGGCCAGTTCCTTGAGTCCTTGTCCCCAGTCCCAGTTGGCGTCGCTCACCAAACGGTCGCCGTTGGCCGGGTTTCCCCAAAATCGGTTGACGTAACATAGACCGTTCGGCCATACACTCCAGGAAGCGGTCGCCGACCAGAAGACCGCGCCGGCACAGCCGGCGACGACGACGCGGCCTCGCCATCCGAAGCCGAACGACCGTACCGCGTTGACGGCCGCGGTGGATATGCCTACCACGCCCAAAACCACCAAAGGTAGTACTAGCCGGACGCCGATTTGCACTTTCGCGTTCAGGCTAAACAACAGCATCGCCGCGGCGCACAAGACGGCCCAATTCCGCAGCGTTCGGGCGCGCACCACCAGCAGCAGCAACGGGGCCAATAACAGCGGTTCCGTGAGCTTGACGCTTAACACGGCGGGGAAGTAGTACCACAACGACCGCGCATCGGTTTGGCCGAGGATGTAGACGCCGTGGCCGCGAATGCTATGCGTCACCTGATGGACGATGCCCTCGCCGGCGTTGCTAAAGACACGTGCGTGTTCAAAGAACCACACCATCGCCGTCGCGCCCGGCCCTTGCGGTAGGCTCCGCGCCCAGGCCAGACCGGACGCCTCCGGCTGCCAATCGCATCCGCAGTAAACGAACACCAGCGCCATGCTCAGGAATACGATCTGCGTGAGATCACCACGGAACGTGCCGCGCGCCGGAGCGCGCCACAGGGCGGCCCAAATGTCTTTGCCGCGGACCTTGGCGTCGCCGTCCCATAGCGGCGCCAGGCGGCGTTCCGCCTCGATCACAATCAGACAGAGACCGCCGAAGACCAGTCCCGACGCCTTGGCGAGAACGGCAGCTGCAAACCATAACGCAGGCCAACCGACGCGCCTCAGCCACGGTCCATCGCGGCCGGCGCGGAAATGGACCACCAACGCCAACAGACACGCGGAAACGGCCACGTCGGTCGTGGCCAGGGCGGCATTGGCCAGGAAACTCGGTTCGCAGGCGAGCAGTGCGACGGCCAAGCGTCCGGCCCACGATCCGCCAAGCGAGTAGGCCGCTCGCCATGCGTAGAACAGCAGCAGCCACCAGAATACGAGCGCGGAAGCCCTGGCCCACGGCAACAGCTTGTCGAGATGGTTGAGCGGATCGACGCGGACGCCGCGCCAGGTTTCCCAAAGGTAGAGCGGCAATGTCTCTACATCGACTGGCAACGGCATGGTGCCGAGCTTCATCAGGCCGGAAGTGCTGCCGGTGTGCCAGCGTTCAAGGCCGCGTTGGACGTAAATCGGTTCGTCGAAGGTGGCGCCGAGTTGAGACGCCGCCGTCACGCACCAGAGCGAGGAGACGATGGCCCAAAACAGGAACCAGACGGCGTCGAAGAGTAGGGCCGAGCGCGGGAGGGCCGCGGTTTGTCGGGGCGGTAGGCTGTCAGGCATTGTTGCGGCCTCCTTGCCGCGGCCGAGGACGCGGGCAGGAAAACCATATGCGATTGTCCCGCCCGGTAACAAGGGCAACTGTCAGGTGGTTGCGTCCCCGTTTGTCCTATAAGTCCCATAAGTCCTATAGGACTTATGGGACTTTATAGGACTTATGGGACAAACGGAGACGCCGCCTGCCAGGGAAGTCAATACTGGCTTTGATCGACAACTTCGCCGCCCGCCTTCGTCACCAACGCCGCCAGTACGCACAGACTAACGCCGCTGGTCAGGAAATGCACCGAACCGTCGGCGAATACCACATTGGCGCCGCTGGTGTGAAAGCTGTACACCTCGCTGTCGTTGGAGCAGTTGAGGGCGCACGGGCCGGGCGTACTGCCGTCCGGGTTGGAGCCGTCGATGCTGAAAGCCGCGCCGGGGTCGGCCCAACCGCCTTCCTTTTTGAGGGTAGGCAACAGCTTGCCGCCCGCCGCGTACCACTGCGGCCGGCCCGCGTCCTCCGCGATCAAGATGCTACTGGAAGTGCCGTCCGTGATGTCGGCGAAGCGCGTCGGGTTGTTGCGCACGATCGTACCGACGATGCGCGGGTCGTCCGGGTTAGTAGTGCTGTACTGGAAGCATTTGAACGCCACGAACGTCTTGAGGGCGCTGACGGAACTGTAATCGCCGCAGGCGCGCGGGGCCGTGCTGCCGCCGGGCGACGAAGGCGTCGTGTCAAACCGATTACCCATCGGCGTGCTGGAGCAGTTGTAGATTTTCATCTGGAACGCGATGGCCGGCTGGTTGAGCGGGTTGTTCCAGTCCACGGTGTAATTGTACATCTTGAAGACGTTATCCTGCTCGATGTACGGCAGGAGGGCAGCGGTCCAGGAGTGTTGCGGCGTGGTGGTGACGCGGCCGACGGGGAAGGCGCCACGGGAGCTTTCGTAGTTCATAAAGCCCAGGCCGATCTGCTTGAGATTGTTGGAGCAGGACATACGCGAGGCGGCCTTGCGCACTTTCTGCACGGCCGGCAGTAACAGGCCGATAAGGACGGCGATGATGGCGATCACGACGAGCAACTCGATCAGCGTGAACGCCTTGGTTCGGGCACGGTTCGGCAAACGCATGACAAAAACCTCCGAATGAGAATAAAAACGATACGAAGAGTCTGTTACGATCTTTCTCATCGCTCCTGCGCACGAGTAGTAAGGCTGGCGGCGGCCTCACGAGTCAGCTGGAACGGCGGTAATTCCGTCGGCCCTTCCTTGACCTCGGCCTGGAGGGAAGTCGTGGCCGCCGCCGCGTATTTGCCGAGCGGGGCGACAGCGCCGTCGTCGCCCGATTCGGACTTCTTTTCCCAATAAATAGTGACGGCGTACTTGCCGGCGGGTGCGCCGTCATTGGTCTTGTAAGTCGAGATTTGGAAGGAGCCGTCGTCGCCGACCTGGGCGCGCGGCTGATCGCCCTTGGTGAAGTCCTTGTTGTCGGCGGGGGGATAAAAGATGACGTAGGCGCCCTTGGCGGGCTGGCCGTCAAAGAAGACTTTGCCGTGGACGGGAAACACCTTCTTTGCGGCGGGGCCGCACGAAGCGCAGGCCAGCGCGGTGGCGGCGATCAGACAGACGGTGAAGAAGCGAGGCATCGGTCGGCTCCTTGCTAGGGGATGGAATGAACATTTCCTCCCTCGGAAAGCCCAGTCTATGGCCGCGCTTTGGTCCTGCGAAGGGGTGTTTGGCAGATTCACCGAAGGCTCTCCGGCGCCTCATCGCATCGACACGAATTACTCACGAAACGTGGAAATCAGGCGTAAAATGAAGGCGAGCGGCGAGGCTCTATGCCTGCCATCGGCATCCGCCGGGATAAACCCGGCGGCTCGCTTGGTGCTCTGATCTCAGTTGACCGTCCTTCGCCATTCCGTTATGTCCGCTCTCTGGACGCCCTGCGGCCATGCACGGAGGCGAACGGACATGCCAGCGCGGAATCGGTTGGTCCTCATCGCCTTGTTGGCGCTGGGCCTGGCGCTGCGAGGCTGGCATTACCTGCGCGGTCCGTCGATGTGGCACGACGAGGCGGCCGTCGTACTCAACGTCTTGTACAAGAGTTACGGCGAACTGCTGGGGCCGCTGACCTTCCATGAGGCCGCGCCGCCGCTGTTCCTTTGGATGGAAAAAGCGGTTGCCGCGGCCTTGGGCGATGGCGTATACGCCCTGCGTTTGCCGCTTTTTCTGGCCAGCTGCGCCGCCATGTTGCTTCTGGCGTGGGCCGCCGGCCGTTTGCTCGAAGCTCGTGCGGTCCCTTGGGCTGTCTTTCTCTTCGCCGTTTCCGAACAACTTTCCTGGCACGCCTGCGAGGCCAAACCCTACGCCTTCGACGTGCTGGCCGCGACCGTTCTCCTTGCCCTCTACGCCGCCACGCCAGCGGGGCCGTTATGGCGCCGGCTGATCCTCTTTACCCTGCCGGCGCCGATCCTGGTTTTCCTGTCTTACCCGGCCTGCTTCCTTTACGGCGGCGTGTTAGCGGCGCTTGCCCCGGCGGTGTGGCGCGAGAAACGAGCCTCGGGGTTCGTCGCGTATGGACTGCTCGCCGTCACGGTCGGCGGCTCCTTTCTGCTGCTCCTCATCGGCCCCGTCCACGCTCAACACGATGCGGAAGTCGTCTCGTGCTGGACGAACGCCTTTCCGGACTGGGATCGGCCGTGGACCGTGCCCGCTTGGACGCTTTTTTCTACCTTTGATATCTTCCGTTATTGTTGTAAACCATTGGGCCAACTCCTCGTGCCGCTTACGGTACTCGGGGCAGTCGTCCTATGGCGACGTGGGCAACGGCCGCTGGTCGCGTTGCTGATCGTCCCTATCCTGCTGGCTCTGGCGGCGGCCTTCGCGCACCGCTATCCCTACGGCGGCGCGCGGGTGCTGGTCTACGCGGCGCCGGCCCTTGTTCTTCTCATCGCCACCGGCACGCCCGTCGCCTGGGATTGGTTGCGACGATATCATCGACTGGCGCCGGCCGCGCTGGCGTTACTCTTCTTGCCGCCGTTAATTGCCGCGGGACGCGCGTCCGTCTTTTCCTGGCCGCGCGCGGACACGGCCGGCGCCGCCGCCTACGTTTTGGCCCACCGCCAGACGACGGACCTTGTTGAGGGCAACGACTGGACGCATCAGTATTATTTCCGCCGACTCGGATCAGCGTTCCAGCCTACCGCGGTTGCCGATACGACGGCGGGGCGGTGCTGGATCGTGTACACGGAAGAACGTCCTTCGGCGGAGCGGCTACCGGCCGCGATGGGTCAAGGTCCGGCCGGATGGGTCGCCGTGGAGCGGCGCGAATTTGATTTCACGACCGTGCTGCTGTTGGAGCGACGACCGTAGGTGAGCGGCCATTGTTTTTTCGCGGGAACAGGATGTAAGAGTTTAATCAAGGCAGAGGCAGTATCTCATGGACCAGCTTTTCGATAAACAATCGCTCTGGCGCGGTCGCGTCATCCACCCAGAACTCCAGCCGATGCCACGAGCCGCTGTCGGCGAAGCCGAGTCGAAACAAGAAGTAGGATTCAGGCTCGTCGGGGGCGCGCGACCTACGCAATCGTTCGGCCTGCGCGGGTAACGAATGGTGAAGAGCGACTAGAACCATTACCAAACCCTGCGCGATAAACCGCAAGCGCCGATTGTGGCGCTCATGTGTGGCGGAACGACGGTATTCCATTCCATTGAAGTTATTCCTTAACGAGCGGCCCGCCCTGTAGCACTCGGTTGAGAACGTCTTCCACATATTCATATTCCCCTCTCTCGAATTCCGCTCGCCGTTCCTCAGCGGATTGGCGCGGTTCGTCCCACGCCGGTGCTGGAAACGGAGAAATCAACCACTCGCAAAGGGCGACCACCGCCTCCCTCAACTGAATAAGCGCCTGGATCGACTCGTCCAGCGGCTTGAGGTCAAAGGCATCGAGCGATGTTTCTGAGGCTTTCAACGCCCGATCTCGGACGCGGCCGGCAAGTTGTAGTTGGTGGTCCACGATCCCCAGGAATTCGGTGTAAAACTCATGGATGTCCTCAATGGGCCGCGCCGTCCATCGCCGCTGTCCCCTATCGAACGCCGCCTTGAGGCGGCCGGACGAGCGCACGCAATCCTCAATTAACCATTGTTCCTCTTGGGAAAGGGCATCCGAATCTTCGATGGTCGGACCCAAGCAATCCAGCGCGCGGCTCAACCCCTCGGTTTGCGCCTTTCGGGAGAGGATAACAGCGTTTCGCGAATGGCACAGCGCCTCGTTTTGCGCCTTGAGGGAGAGGATAAGAATGTTCTCAGTCATTATATCAACCTCTATCTTTACTTCCTGGCGATCCTGAACAACATCAAGTCCTATTTTAAGCGTTCCCCGGCCTGGACGCAATTCAAAGTGCCCACAACCTCGCCCACGCTCGCGGCCCCGAGTTGGGTCAACGCCGCTGGCAACTCCTCGACCACGCGAACCGACGCCGTGGGATCGTAGAAGTTGACCGTGCCCAGCTGCACCGCGCTCGCCCCTGCAACCAGAAATTCCATCACGTCATCAAGCGTCGCGATGCCGCCGCCGCCGATAATTGGGATGTTGACACTCCGCGCTGTCCGCCATACCAACCGCAGCGCCAACGGCTTGATCGCCGGCCCACTCAGGCCGCCGGTCACATTTCCAAGGATCGGCCGGCGCCGCCTCCAGTCCACCGCCATGCCTACGAAGGTATTCACCAGCGATACGGCGTCGGCGCCGCCATCGGCCGCTGCCTGGGCGATGGGCACAATGTCCGTGACGTTCGGCGTGAGCTTGGCGATCAGCGGCAGGGGACAAACCGCGCGCACCCGTTGCACCACGCGCCGCGTTGTCTCCGGGTCCACGGCGAAATCGACGCCGCCGGATACGTTCGGACACGATAGGTTCAGCTCCAGCGCCGCCAGACCCGGTTCGCGCCCAATCATCTCCGCCATGTCCACGAATTCCTGCTCATTTTTGCCGGCGATGTTGGCGATGATGGCCGTCGGCAGCGTGCGCAGATACGGCAGGTGATGGCTGATGAAGTGTTCGATGCCGTCGTTGTCGAGGCCGATGGCGTTGAGCATTCCCGACGGCGTTTCGACGGTGCGCGGCGGCGGATTGCCGGCGCGCGGCTGGCGCGTCACCGTCTTGGGAATGACGCCGCCAAGCCGGGCGAAATCGACCACGCCGGCCATCTCCCGCGCGTAGCCGAACGTGCCCGATGCGACGAGAACGGGATTGCGAAGCTGCAATCGGCCGAGGGCGACGGATAGGTCAGGCATCGTGGTTTGGCCTCGTAACGCGGATCGCGCGACGGCGAACGATAGGGAAGAAGGAGCTTCTGTAGAGACATTGTACAAGCCGTTTGATTAGGCGGTTTGGTATTGCCCGCTTGAACGGACCGGATATGTTGCCGCATCCCGTGGGGAAGGCTTTCGATGGCCTTCCCCTCCGCACCGAAAATCCCGGGAGGCGTCTATGTCGATTCGTTTGCTGTTTGTCGGTTGGCTGGGTCTATCGCTGTTCGCCGCGCCGAAGGCGCCGGCCGGCGAAAACGATTCCTGTCCGGCGCAAAAGTGCGACCGTGAAAAGGACGGGACCTATCCCCAGAAGAAGACCGAAAAAGAGCGCGAGATCGAGAGCAAGCTCCACACCAAGGTGACGCTGAACTTCACCGACGCGCCGCTCAGGCAGGTCATGGACGACTTGCGCGCCTCGTACGGGGTCAACATCTACGTCGATCAGCTGGCGCTGGACCAGGAAGGCGTCAGCATGGAACGCCCGGTATCCGTCAAACTGGAGGGCGTTTCGCTCAAATCGGCGCTGAACCTGATCCTGAAACAGGTCCATCTGACCTACATCATCAAGGACGAAGTGCTTCAGATCACCTCGGAGTCGGCGGCGCGCGGCAGGATGGAGCGCGTCACCTATCAGGTCGCCGATCTGGTCGTTCCGATTCCGAACTCGTCCGGCCCGCCGGCCCGGCAGACCGGCGCCAATCCGTACCCGACGGCCTATCCGCCCACGCAGACGTGCGAGGGGCAGCTCATCAAGCTCATCACGACAACGGTCGAGCCGCGCAGCTGGAGCGAGCTGGGCGGCGCCGGGACCATCTACTATCACCCGCTGACGAAGAGCCTTGTCATTAATCAGACGCCGGACGTCCAAGACCAGATCCTGGATGTGCTGAATTCGCTGCGGCGGCTGCAGAAGCAGGAAGTGGTCCTAGAAGTGAGTTTTCTCTCGGTGGACGAGACAGTCGCGGATCGTTTAATCGCGGAATTCAAAGGCAAGGAGGAAGTCAAGCTTGTCGCCGCCTCCGATACGCCACTGCGGATGTCGTTCCTCAACGACGCCGAGCGGTCCCGCCTGCTGGAAGTCGTCCAACGGGATCGCCGTGCCAACATCATGCAGACGCCCAACGTGACGACGTTCAGCGGCCAGTCCTCGACCAACGAGGTTATTGAGCAAAAGTCGTTCGTTACGAGCGTGGATATTCGCACCTCCTCGGACGGCAACCCAATCTTCCAGCCCGTCGTTGAGGAGATTCCCGTCGGAATGCGCATGACGGCGCGGCCAGTCATCTCAGCCGACCGGCGTACAATAAACGTGCGCCTGAGCATTAACCTGAGCAAGCTGGATGATCCTGAGTGCGATTTAAGTGCAATCGAGTTGCACCCCGCGCTGGCCGGCGAAGGCGGCGAGCCGTCACCGACATTTACCCAACTGCTCCAGCATCCCCGCATCTCCAGGTTTGGCCTGGACGGCGCCTTCACGATCCCCGACGGCGGTACGGCTCTGATCAGCGGTTGGAAGCGCGAACACGGAGTCCGAACGGAAACCGGCTTGCCGATGTTAACCGACATTCCGTATCTCGGCGAATTCTTCAAAGATGTCCGCTATACCCGCGAAAAAGAATGCGTACTCATGCTGGTGACGCCGCGCGCCTTCGTGGTGGAAGAGAAGGAGGTGAAGTGCGGCGGCTTGGACGGGGAGTAGCCAGGAGTGAACGCCTCTCGTTCCCGAACAGGAGTTCGGGAACGAGCGGGGACGCCCCCGCAACTGGCGCCGGCAGTCCGCCTACAATAGCGCGGCCACGCATACAACCACCATTGAGGACCAACCAATGCTCGCTTCGCTCCTACTCGCCGCCGCGCTCGCGCCGTCGGCCGACGCCCGGCCCGACATCGCCGCCGCCAACAAGATCCTGGGCCGCGGCATGAACCTGGGCAACGCCCTTGACGCCCCGACCGAGGGCGCCTGGGGCATGAAGATCGAACCCGAATACCTCAAGGCGATCAAGGCGGCCGGCTTCGACTCCGTGCGCGTGCCGGTCAAGTGGTCCGCCCATGCCGCCGCCGACGCCCCCTACGCCATCGACCCCGACTTCTTCCGCCGCATCGACGAGGTGCTAGACCTGGCCGAAGCGAATCGTCTCAATGTGGTACTCGACCTCCACCATTATGACGGTATGGACGAAGCCCCCGACAAGAATCTGCCGCGGCTCGTCGGCCTCTGGAAGCAGATCGCCAGCCGCTATCGGGGCCGGCCGGCGTCGGTCTTCTTCGAGCTGGACAACGAGCCGCACAACAAGCTGACCGAGGCGAAGTGGAACGAGGTCATCCCGCCGGTGCTGGCCGAAGTGCGCAAGACCAACCCGACGCGGCCGGTTATCGTCGGCCCCGCCATGTGGAACGGCATCGGGTCGCTACGGAAACTGAAACTGCCCGACGATCCCAACCTTATCGTCACGGTCCACTATTACAGCCCGTTCGAGTTCACGCACCAGGGCGCCGAGTTCGCTCCGCCGAAAGTACGCGACCGCACCGGCCTGACCTGGGTTGGAAACGACGCGCAGACGGCGGCGCTCCGGACGGACTTCGACGCCGCGGCCCAATGGGCGAAGGAAAACAATCGACCGGTCTACCTCGGCGAGTTCGGCTCTTATTCCAAGGCGGACATGGACAGCCGGGGCCGGTGGACGCGGGCGGTAGTGCATGAGGCGGAGGCGCGGGGCTTCAGCTGGGCCTACTGGGAGTTCGGCGCCGGCTTCGGCGCTTATGACCGCGACAAGAAACAGTGGCGCCAACCGCTGCTGGACGCGCTGATGCAAAAATGAACTTCCAGCCTACAAGCCTGAAGCGCAAGCGAAGGATTTCGTCAAAACCTTCGCTTGCGCTTCAGGCTTGTGGGCCAAAAAGCTTATTACCTCTTCGGATACGGCGGCCGCGGCGGGATGTCTTTCTCCTGCGTCTTGAGTTCCTCCTTTAAGACGGCAATCGCCTTATCGAGTTGCTGGTCATCGCCCGCCCACTCCGTCGCCGGGTCGTTATCTACCACAATGTCGGGATCGACGCCGTGGCCTTCGATGATCCACTTCTTGCCGTCCACATCGTAGCGCGAAAACTCCGGCTTGCGCAGATCGCCGCCGTCCACTATCGGCAGTGAGCCGCGAATGCCGACCACGCCGCCCCAACTTCGCCTGCCGATCAATTTGCCCAGGTGATGCGCGCGGAAGCGGTAAGGGAAAATGTCGCCGTCGGACGCCGAGAACTCGTTCATCAGGCAGACCTTCGGCCCCCAGATCATGGCCGGCGGGCTGGTCTGCGGGATGCCGTTGCGCGCGATGGTAATCATGTCGATCTGCCGGGCCAGGCGCTCGATCAGCATCGGTGAGACGTTGCCGCCGCCGTTGCCGCGCACGTCGAGGATCAGCGCTTTCTTACGCACTTGCGGATAGAAGTGCTTGGCGAACTCGTCCAGGCCGGTTGACAGCATTTCGGGAACGTGAATGTAGCCCACCTTGCCGCCCGTGGCGTCGCTCACCTTCTTGGTATTGCCCTCAACCCAATCGTGATAATAGAGGTCCGCTTCGGTGGCGACCGGCACAACCACTGTCTCATGCGCCCCCTGCTCCTTCGGCTCCACGTTGACCTTGAGCGTCACCTGCTTGCCGGCCGTGTCAATTAGCGCTTGGTAGATATTGGGCATCTCATCAGTCGGTTTACCGTTCACCGCGAGGATATAGTCGCCCTCCTTGGCGTCCACGCCGATGTCGGTCAGCGGCGAACGTAGCTTCGCATCGCCGCCCTCGCCATGTAGCACTTTGACGATCTTATAAAACCCTGTGGCGGGGTCGCGCTTCAACTCCGCCCCGAGCAGGCCCATCGGAATCCGCGCGGGATGCGGATAGTCGCCGCCGCCGACGTAGCAGTGGCCGCAATTCAACTCGCCGATCATCTCGCCGATGATGTAGGTCAGATCCTCGCGGTTGTTGACGTATTTCACCAGCGGCGCGTATTTCGCCCCTACCGCCTTCCAGTCCACGCCGTGCATGTCGGGGTCGTAGAAGAAATCGCGTTCCTGCCGCCAGCATTCGTTAAAAATCTGTTGCCCCTCCATACGTCGGTCGAGCTTCATCTCCATTGCGGACAGATTAAGCGGTTCATTGACCGTCACGGCGCCCTTCGGCAGATCGATAATGCCGTACTTATGGTCTTGCAACACGATCATCTTCTTGCCGTCGGCGGAAATCTGGAAGCCGTCCACAGAGCCGAGAGCGGTCTCCTTACGCGCCGCCAAATCGTACATCTGGAAGGCCGGCTTCGAGTCCTTCGTGCCTTGCCGGATGTAGTACACCGTTGCGCCGACGGAGGCGAGACTGCGGTATTCTCCCGGCGCGACCGGGATTTCCACGATGCGCTCGGCCAGTCCTTCGGGATCGACCTTGTTCACTGCGTCCTTCGTCTCGGCGGGTTTGGCTTCGCCGACTTCATCGTCCTTCGGCTTGAACGGCGACGGTGTGCCGCGGGCCAGCGTCACAAGGTAAATGCGGGCCATGTCCTTGTAGGTAAAGTCAAATTCCGTATCGCCGTAGGTGGGATTAAAGTCTCGATTCGAGATAAAAAATAGGTACTTACCGTCGCCGCTGAAAGCGGGGCCGTAGGAGCCGTACCAGGGATCGGTGACGGCGTAGGTCTTATTCTGGTCGAGAGAGAAGAGGTAAACGCGCGCCATGCCGTCGGCCTCTTCCTGGGAATACGCGATCCATTTGCCGTCGGGCGACCAGACGGCGTCGCGGATTTCCCAGGCTTTCGCCTCGGCGGCCAACAGGACCGCCTTCGTTTCCACGTTGACGTACTGGAGCCGCAGTTTTTTGTCGCCCCACAGGATCTTCTTTGAATCGGACGACCAGGAGATATCATATTTATAAGTATCGCCATTATCGGTCAATCGACGAGCCGGCCCTTTGCCGTCGCTCGGAACGACGTAGACTTCGTCCTCGCTGCTGAGGTCGGAAATGTAGGCGATCGACTTGCCGTCGGGCGACCAGACCGCGTTGCGTTCGTGGACGCCGGAGGTGTTGGTCAGGTTGCGCGTCGGGCCGGATTGGGCCGGCACGGTGAACACCTCGCCGCGCGCACCGAAGACGGCGCGCTTGCCGTCCGGCGAAACTCCATACTCCGTGACGTTCTTATCGACGTGAACGATTCCTGGTCGCGATCCCACCTGGTCTTCAGAGATGCGCACCGGCACCCCCGCGGTTTTTTCCGTAGCCAGGTCGTAGCGGTAGAGCCAGCCGCCGTTTTCAAAGACGATGGCATTGTCGCCAAGCGACGGAAACTTCACGTCGAAGTCGGTGAACTGCGTGAGCTGCTTGGCCGTCTTGTCGCCGGCGGCCTGGACGTAAAGGTTCATCCGCTTGTGAGCGTCACGGTCGGAGAGGAAGTAAATCTTGTCGCCGCTCCACATGGGAATGATGTTCTGAGGATGCACGTCGGCCGGTTCGTCCGGGTCGGAAACGTCGCGCGATCCGGCGGTGAAATCTTCGGTCTTTTTCGTCTCAAAATCGTAGATCCACACGTCGTCGGCCATACCGCCGCGATAGCGCTTCCAGGTGCGAAACTCGCGGAAGACGCGGTTGTAGGCCAACTTTTTCCCGTCGGGCGAATAGGAGCAGAAGCCGCCGCGCGGCAACGGCAACTCTTCCGGCATCCCGCCATCGAGGGAAACCGTATAAAGTTGACCGATAAAGTCGTTGAACGAGCGCATGCGCGAGCGGAAGAGGATGCGCTTGCCGTCGGGCGACCAGCCCATGACGATGTTGTTCGGCCCCATGCGGTCGCCAACGTCGTCGCGGTTGAGCGTGGCGGTGTAGGTGAGGCGGCGCGGCGACCCGCCCTCGGCCGGCATGACGTAGACCTCGGTATTGCCGTCGTATTGGCCGGTGAAGGCGATCTGTTTACCGTCCGACGAGAAGCGGGCGAACATCTCGAAGCCGTCGTGGCTGGTAAGGCGGCGGGCGGTGCCGCCGGTTGCCGGTACGGTATAGAGATCGCCGGCGTAAGTGAAGACGATTTGGTCGCCGTGGATGGCGGGGAAGCGCAGCAGCCGCGCCGTGCCCGCGGCATCCGGTTCGGCGGCGGCAATGCCGCCGATCAGGCTGAAACCAGCCGCGAGACTAGCCCAGAAACGCATGAGAGCCTCCATGAAAAAGGTTCAGCATGATCTTATTAAGTTCGGTCCCGAATTAGGCGAACGGCCGGCGTGAGCCGGCTGGTACAGGATGCTGTCGCCGACAGAATGACGCACCAGCCGGCTCACGCCGGCCGTTCGCCTATTTCCAGAGGATTTTCAGGGCGTTTTTGCATCATACAAACAGGACACGGTGGTGGTGATGCCGCCGCGCGGCGTAAACGCGCCGACCACGCGACATCGCGCGGGATGACATGCTGCGACGAAGTCGTCCAGAAGGCGGTTGACCACGGTTTCGTAAAAGGCGCCCTGAGTACGGTAGCGCTGTAAGTAGAGCTTGAGCGCCTTCAACTCGACGCAAAGAAGCCCGGGGGTGTAGGTGAAAGTAATGGTCCCGAAGTCCGGCTGGCCGGTCTTGGGGCAGAGCGATGTGAACTCGGGGCAGACAATTTCGATAGTGTAGTCGCGGCCGGGGTTGGGGTTGGCGAAGGTTTCCAATTGGTTGGCGGACGGTGCGTCGAGCAGGGACACGGACTTTTCCTCGGGAGTGGACAGGTGTTCCATCAAACAACTGAGTTTAATCTAGGGGAAGCAGTCGTCGGCCGCAAGCGTCTCGGCCTTGGCTTGGCGGCGCTGGGCCGGCCGGGTTACATCAACCTGGGCCACGCCGCCGACCTGCGTCACGACTACGACATGGCGGCGATGGAAGCGAGAGCGCACGCCGTCCTCGACGCGGCCTGGGCTGGCGGCGTGCGCTATTTCGACGCGGCTCGTTCTTATGGAGCGGCGGAGCAATTCCTCGCTTCCTGGCTGGCGTCGCGTCGGATCTCGCCGGAAGACGCCGTCGTCGCCTCGAAATGGGGCTACACCTACACGGCCGGCTGGAAGATCGAAGCCGAGAAACATGAGATCAAAGATCACTCATTGCCGGTATTAATGCGCCAGAGCACGGAAAGCCGGGATTTGCTCGGTACGCATCTGGACCTCTACCAGATTCATTCGGCCACATTGGAGAGCGGCGTATTGGATGATCGCGCGGTGCTAACCGAACTGGTGCGAATGCGCTCCACGACGGGCCTCAAGATTGGCCTCACGCTCAGCGGCCCGCGCCAGGCGGATACATTGCGGCGGGCGCAGAATGTGGAGATCGACGGCCAACGCGTTTTCGACTGTGTACAAGCGACATGGAACCTGTTGGAAACGTCGGCCGGCCCGGCGTTGCAGACGGCCCACGACGCGGGCATGGGCATGATCGTCAAGGAGGCTTTGGCGAATGGCCGATTGACTGCGCGCAATCAAAACGCGGCATTTGCGGAAAAACGCCGACTGTTAGAGGCGGAGGCGAACCGGCTGGCAACAACGCCGGACGCGCTGGCTCTCGCGGCGGTGCTGGCGCAGTCGTGGGCGGACGTGGTGTTGAGCGGGGCCGCGACGGTGGAACAGTTGCAATCGAACCTTGGAGCGATGGCGGTGGTATGGGATGAGGAAGCCGGGCGAAGGCTAAACGCCTTGAGCGAAGAGCCGTCGCAGTATTGGGGTACACGCGGTGCGCTGGCGTGGAATTAGTGGCGAAGTAACCTTTCAGGCGAGCCGGGGGTGGAGAGCCACCCGGAGGCCGGCGTTAAGGAACTGGCGGCCGCCTCTTTTTCCCTAGGCTATAGCCCCAGATCGCGGCGCAAACGACTGCGATCAGGCCGAAGCTGATAAGCATGAGATAAATCCGTATCTGACCCGCTTCCGTGGGGGTCGGCGGCGATCTGTGATGGCCGTCCTCCGGAATGACCACCGTGTTGCCGTTAGAGACAAGCCGGTAGCCGGCGCCGTCCACCTCCCAGCGTCCTTCGACCCGCTTGGATGCGGCCACGTCGTCCATGACCTTCCAGGCCTGGACGCCGCGAAGGCTTAGACTGCCGAAAGCGGGGCTACGGTTCTGGATGTCGTCGGCGCGGGTGAGGTCCACTTTCGTGACCTTATGAAGCTCGCGTAGGAGGTCATCGACGGACGGCGCCATTAGGTCGATGGAGAGGGCCGCTCGCAGCCGTGGGTCCGTGTGGACGGGCGAGTCGGCCGGCGGCGCCAGTGGCGTGATTTGCGGGCCGGACGGCGTGGCGGGTGGGTGCGCGTCCCGATCCGCTCGTTCCACCTCTCGCCTTTTCACCTCAGTCAGGATCGAGTCGCGGTCGCTTTGGGGAACACCATACTCCTTGAGGCTTTTTGCTAGTTCATCGGTCTCAAATGGTGGTTTCGAGTAAGTTTCGATAAAGTTTCGTTTCGCGTCAGCGGCGAAGCGTTTCTCAAAAGCCGCGAGATCGTGTTTCTTCCGGTAAGCGTTCCCATTCCGCGTGTTCTTTTCGATGGCCTCCTCGAACCGTTTCCGAAGGACGGGATCCTTGACGGCCTCTGGGCCTACTCCGTTGGGCAACCCTGTTTCCACAGGAGGGGATACGTTTATATTAAGGGGTCCGGATGGCTCAGGTAGGGCGGCGAGTTGTTCGTGGATCGATTTCCAGACGGTAAACCACCGTTCCGTTCGCGTCCGTCGTTCCGTAACCCATGCCTCGCCTCTCAACTGGCCTCGTGAATAATCGGGGTCGCCTTGGAGTAAGAGGCAGAGTCCGCCCAGGATTTGCGGCGGCTTCTCGCCTGGGGAATCGATCACGGAAACGGCAAGGCCGCGCATCTCTTCGTAACCTTCGGGCGTCGGCGCCGTGGAGTTCAGCGCCACGCAGAGATCGAGGATGACCGGATAATAATCCGCGTTTTTAGCGGGAAGCCATTCGGTTTTCGCTTCCGCGGCGAGCTTGCGTAGGCCGTCCACGTCCTTCGCGGCTTGAAGAGCGTCGATTTGTTTTCGTAACGCCCGGACTTGCGCTTGTTGAGGTGCGGCCGTATCTCCATCTTTCCCCGAAGACAACGGTGGAAAAAGAATTGCGCACGACACGCAGAGCAGCACAAAGGCGACGCTCTTCATGAAGAGTCCTCCAGCTGCAACCCCCTCGCGCCGTTCGGCGGCACGACGTCCTACGGGTTCGCAGTCCTCATCAGGCCGAGCATAAGGCCGCCGGTGACCGCCAGATTCAGCACAGCCATTGCTCCCGCGCCAGGGCACTGATAAGTGGCAACGCCGCCAGCCCCGCCCGGCAGCGTTCCCCCGCCGCTCGTGATCCGCCATTGCAGCCCGCCGATATCCCCCTCGTAAATCCCCGGCGGCGTCGTCTGATAGGACAAATTGAGATACTCGAAGGGGCCGTATGCCGTGAGGTCTCGGCCGGCAAAGTTGTCTTGCGGCGTCAGAATCGGCAACAGGTCGAATACGATCACGTTGGCCGTCGCGGAAGTGTTCCCGCATGTGGCGGTGACGGACTTATAGTCCGTGGATGAAGCGGACAGCTGGTTAAAAGCGACGCTGAATGTGACGCCGGACCCCGACGCGCCGGAACTGCCGCTCCAAACCGGCTGACCCGCCGGGTAGGTTGAGCCGGTGGGCATCGAGACCGCTTTGAAAGTCACGGGCTGCCCGACCAGCACGTAGAGAGTACCGCTCACGTCGACGTAACCGCCGCCTTGGGCGTATTGCAACTTTTGCACACCGACCACTGTGATGGTGATCGGAGCGGTTGTTCCCGACGCGACGTAAATGCCGCCGTTGGAGTCCGTCCAAGTGGCGGTCGCAGTGGCCGACAGCATGTACACGCCGGGGGACGTGATGGCAGCGATTAATGTGGCCACGGGAGAAGACGTGTTGAGTTGGCTGATACTCACCCCCGATACCGTCGAGTTCAGCGCCCAACTCCACGTCGGATCGGATAGTGAGGAGTAAGGGTTAGGAGTGGGCGGCGTCGCCGTCGCATTGAGGGTTGCCGTGGCCGTCTGGCCGCTCGCCACAGGATTCGGGGTGAGCGCCGCGCATGTGGCCGTCACCGAACCGCCCGGGTTTTGAACGGCCGCCGCCGGCAAGCCGGCGAACATTGCCAGAAACATCGCCAGCGATGCCGCGACTCCAAGCTTTACCGCGATTCTCATCGCTATACTCCCCTGAAACGTCGCCGACTTGACGGTTAATGATGAAGTGTACCTGTAGCGTGGAATTAGCGACACGACGGATCACACAAGAATCTTATCAATGACCTCGCCATGCACGTCGGTCAGCCGTCGTTGGATGCCGTTGTGGTAAAAGGTCAGCTTCTTGTGATCGAGGCCGAGCAGATGCAGGACGGTGGCGTGAAAATCGTAGATGCTCGTCGCGTCCTCGGCCGGTAGGTAGCCGACTTCGTCGGAGGCGCCGTAACGAAAACCCTTCTTCAGCCCCGCGCCGGCCATCCAACAGGTGAAGACGAGCGGGTGATGGTCGCGGCCCTTCGCGCCGACGCCCTGGGTGAACGGCGTCCGGCCGAACTCCGTCGTCCACAATACAAGGGTGTCGTCCAACAGGCCGCGCGCTTTCAGGTCTTTAAGCAATCCGGCAACGGGCCTATCCAGGATCGCGGCCTGTTTCGTATGGTTGTCCACGATGTCTTCGTGGGCGTCCCAGTTGATGCGCGGCGAGCCGAACGCGCCGCCGTGGATCAACTGCACGAAACGGACGCCGCGTTCCAGCAGTCGCCGTGCCAGCAGGCAATTGCGGCCGAAGCCTTCCGTGACGGGCGCGTCCAGGCCGTAGAGTTTTTTCGTCGCTTCCGTTTCCTTTGCCAGATTTAACGACTCCGGAATGCTCATTTGCATTCGCGCGGCCAATTCGTAGGAGCGCACGCGCGCCGATAGGGCGCTGTCGCCGGGGTTGGCGTCCAGGAAATCCTTGTTCATGCGCGTGAGCAGATCGGCGCCCGCTTTGCGACCGGCAGCGGGCGCGTCTTTGGCGGGAAAGAGGTCCGGAATGGGGTCGCCGGTGGTGCGGAAGGCGACGCCCTGATCCTCGGCGGGCAGAAAGCCGGCGGTCCAGTTGATGGAGCCGCCGGCCGGCAGGCCGCGCGGGTCGGGCAGCACCACGAAGGCCGGCAAATCCTGATTCTCCGTGCCGAGTCCGTAGGAGACCCACGCCCCCATGCACGGGAAGCCGTTCATGGTGAAGCCGGTGTTCATCTGGAACGCGGCCGGCGTGTGGTTGGAGCTTTTAGCGACCATCGCCTGAAGGAACGTCAGGTCGTCCACGCATTCGGCGATATTCGGCAGCAGATCGCTGACCCACTGGCCGCATTGGCCGTGCTGCGCAAACGCGAACGGGCTTTTCAGCAGCCGGCCGGGTTGGCCGAAAAAGGTGTCGATCTTGCCCTTACCGGATAGTTCTTGGCCGTTGAACTTAGCGAGATCGGGTTTGTAGTCGAAGGTATCGACGTGGCTGACGCCGCCGGGGCAGAAAATCTGCACGATGCGCTTGGCTTTTGGTGCAAAGTGCGGGGCATGGGCGGCGCTTTCGCCGGCGCGGACGGCGTCCTGATGCAGCAACCACGCCAGGGCGACGCCGCCGAGACCGGCGGCGCTGTGGCCGAAGAAATCGCGGCGAGAAACGACGGGAATATCCTGGTTTTGTCGTTTCACGCCGGGCGTCATGACATCCCCGCTTCAGTCCGGCTAAGCGCCGGTTGGTTCACTTCTACAGATTCGCGTAGGCGGGCGCCTAAGCGCCGGCCAAGGTCAATTAAAACAAGGCCGAGGCCAGTTACGACGAGGCCCATGCCAACGACTTTGCCAAGGCTTTGCAGGAGCATAACTACATGCAAGACGTACGAGGCGTTCTTAGTCATCGTTCCGTTGGTGACACTAACAAACCGCAGCACCTGCCACACCAACTGAGAAATAGGCGTCGCCACTACAAGGACGGCGAAGCCCGTGAGAACTAGCCCCGTCCATCGAGACACTCGGCGGTTCCGGACGCAAACGATCAATCCCGTGAGATACAAAGCCAGCAACATCGTTTCCTGCGCGCACTCCAGATAATAGTAGTACTGCGTCATCCATGTCATCGTTCACTCTCCTGTCCACTTCCTGTGCCACGACCAGTAGGACTTTCGCGCCGCTCACCGAGTATACAGGAATTCGGTGGCGTTGAGCAATACACGGCGTACTAGCGTCACGAATGGCGCCGTCCTAGCAGCTGATCCAGCGTTGTAAAGAGTTTATCGAGTACTTCATCACTCAGAATGCCCGCTCGCTCCTCAATCCGCCGGCGGTCCACGGCCCGGAGCTGAAAAACCAAGGCGACCGAGCGGGTCGAGAGACCGTTCTCCGAAGTGGAATCAATCGCAACCGTTCCGGGGAAGCGCAAAGCCGCAACCGATCCGGTAATGGGAATGGCGAGTACCACCGGCAAAGAGCTGGCAACAACTTCGTGCTGAACTATCACGGCGGGCCGGCGACCGGCCTGTTCACGGCCGTTCGTGGTCGGAAACCCAACCCAATGAATGGCCCCGCGCGTGAGGTTCATCCTTCCTTCTCCCACTCGGCGATCAGGCCCCAGGCTTCGTCGCCCAGGTTCTCCCAGGCGTCGAAGTCCGCTTGCAGTTCATCCGGGATGGGCGGAAGCGTAATCTGGACCTCGGCGCCTTCCGGGAGAACGGCGCCACCGCGAGGAACCACGACGCCGTTGTGTACGACGCCCAGAATGACCAAAGGCTCGTTTGTCATGAGCAAAATTTGTCCAATGAAAGGTTCAGAAAATCAAGCACGCCATCATCGAAGATACAGGAACTCGCTGGCGTTCAGCAACACCCAGCACAGCGTTTCCGGCCCATACTCCTTCGTCAGCGGTGCGGCGCGCTCCATCTCGTCCTTCGTCGCCGCCCGCCCGAACGCCAGTAAGTAGGCCCGCCGCACTTGCGCTTCCGGGTCGTCGCCCGCTTCCTTGCGCACACGCTCGCCGAAGCAGCGCGCCTGCCGCAGTACGGATGAATTGTTCATCAAGGCCAACGCCTGCAACGGCGTAGTGGTGATGGTCCGGCGCGGCGTCTTGGTGGACGGATCGGGACAGTCGAACGCTTCGAGCAGCGGACTCTTGGCCGATTCGACGTTGATGCGGTAAAGCGTGCGGCGGTTCTGTTCCGGGTCAGGCGAGTCGGTGAGCGTGTAAAAAGCGGAATTAAAGACCGTTATAGTGAACGGTCGGAAACTGGGGCCGCCGACCTGCGGGTTCAGCTGGCCGCTGACCGACAACATGGCGTCGCGCACCGCCTCGCCTTCCAGCCGACGCGGGGCGAAACGCCATAGGCAACGATCATCCGCGTCCTGTTCCGCCGCCTTGGCGTTGTATGCCGACCCTTGCTGATATGTGGCGGAGGTCACAAGGAGCTTATGCAGTTTCTTGACGCTCCACCCCTGAGCGATGAACTCCGACGCCAGCCAGTCGAGCAATTCGGGGTGCGTCGGCCGTTCGCCGTTGAAGCCGAAATCGTTTGGGCTGGCGACGATGCCGCGGCCGAAATGGTAATGCCAGATGCGGTTTACCATCACGCGCGCCGGCAGAGGGTTGTCGGGATTTGTCAGCCATTCCGCCAGCTTGAGGCGCCGCATTCCTTCCGGGGCGTCCGCGGACAAGCCGAAATCGGGCGCCGGCTGCTTGATCGTGGACAAACCGCCGGCGACGACCTGTTCGCCCGGTTTGTCTACGTCGCCGCGCCTCAAGAGGAAAGTCGGCGGCGGCACGGACGGGACGGCGCAATAGGCCAAAGGCGGCGATTGCAACAGTTTCAACGCATCGCGCTCTTTCGTCAATTCCCGCGCGAGCCGGTCGTGTTCCTGCCGTTGTTCCGGCGTCAACGCCGCAACGATCTGCTCGGCCGTAACCTTGCCGAGTCCGGCCTTGTAGGAGGCGGCGACTTCACCCGCTGACAACGCCTTGTCATAAAGACGCGCCTCGGCGATTTCGCCGGCGAAGAAGCCGTTGCCGGCGCCGGTGTGGCGTAGGCCGAACAGGAGGTGAGAAGCGCCAGCCGTATAAGTTCGCAGGCCGGCGTCATCGCCCATTGGAACGTAGGGCGGCGCATAAGATTCGCCATTGCGGTAAACGGCGATGGTATTGTCGGCGCCGTACACGACGGCGACGTGGACCAGTTCGCCCGGCTTGGCGGTTTCGGACGGCCCTTCCAGGTCATGGGTGCGGCGGAAGTTTTCGCTTCCGGCCATCCAACGGCCCAGAACGCGCTCCCCATAGACGACTGCGTCAAACGCGACGACGCCCTTGCTCTCTAGGGAGATGACGCCGCCGCCGCGCTGGTCCAGATTGGCCGGCGCTACCCATGTTTCCAGCGTCTTTTCGCGGACGGATCGGGCCAGCGGCGCCGTCTCCATGAAGGCGGTCTTGCCGTTCAGCTTGAGCCGGCCATTCTCGACAACCGCGCCGCCCATTAGTGTGCCGTGCAAGCCGCCGATAACATCCTTCGCGTCTACCTCGAAGGTCCACCGTGCCATCGGCTTTGGCAGCCCCTCCGTGACGGCTGGGGTCGGGTGAGTGCGTCCCGCCTTGTCACGGCCGATCTGCTCCAGCACGGCGAGCCGGCCGTTGATTTCTCCTATTTGCTTATTGATATGGGCAATATCCACATCGCGTTGGCGAGATTGATCGGGTGTGAGAATCGGCCGATTGCCGTAGCGGACGCCCTCAAAGACGGCCTTGAAACGGTAGTAGTCCTTTTGTTGAATCGGGTCGAACTTGTGGTCATGGCAGCGGGCGCAATTCACGGTCAGACCCATGAAGGTCTGGCCGACCGTACCGATAATGTCCTCCAGCTCTTCCTCACGGATGCGCGCCTTGAGCGGCTTGCTGACCGAGTTGTTGCCCGCTTCGTCCCACGGCCCCGCGGTGAGAAAGGCCGTGGCGATGATGCCGTTCGGACCTACAGGTTCAATCACGTCGCCCGCAATCTGCTCCTTGACGAATTGTGGATACGGTTTATCCTCATTAAATGACTGGACGACGTAATCGCGATAACGCCAGGCGTGGTCGCGGATGCGGTCGTATTCAAAGCCCTGGCTCTCGGAAAAGCGGGCCACGTCGAGCCAGTGGCGCGCCCAGCGCTCGCCGTAGTGCGGCGAAGCCAGCAAACGATCCACTACTTTTTCGTAGGCGTCCGACGAATCATCTTTGAGGAAGGCGCCAATCTCCTCCGGCGTCGGCGGTAGGCCGATTAGGTCAAACGTGACGCGCCGCAACAGCGCGGCCTTGTCGGCGGCCGGCGCCGGTTGGAGGCCGCGCGCCTCCAGCGCGGCGAGAACGAAGGCGTCGATGGGATTGCGCACCCAATCCTTACGTTTGACGGCGGGTAATTCGGGGCGCTGGAGTTTCCGCAGCGACCACCAATCCGCCTTCGCGTCCGGCTCGGCGGCGGCCGCGAAGGTCGGCGATAGAAGGATAACGATGAGTAATGCGTATTTCATGGCGGCGGCGCCTTCGATACGTGGAGAGCGCTTCAGTATAGCAGCATCCCGGCTTAGAGCCGCTAACTTTATGGGCGAACGGCCGGCGTAAGCCCAATGCCCGTGAAT
>DHJA01000207.1 GCA_002404095.1 Planctomycetaceae bacterium UBA4732
CAACTGGTCGATGGGCACCGACACCGGCGAAAACCTGCTCAACCCCGGCGACACGCCGCACGACAACGCCCAGTTCCTCACCTTCTGCGTGGCCGTCATCCGCGCGGTGGCGAAATATCCCGAATTGCTGCGCGTGACGGTCGCCAGCGCCGCCAACGATCACCGTCTCGGCGCCAACGAAGCTCCGCCGGCCATCATGTCCGTATTCCTGGGCGACCAGTTGACGGACGTGATCGACCAGTTGGAAAAGGGCGGCGCGAAATCGACCAAGCAGGGCGGCTTCATGGAGATCGGCGTATCGGTGCTGCCGAAGCTGCCCAAAGACGCCGGCGACCGCAACCGTACCAGCCCGTTCGCCTTCACCGGCAACAAGTTCGAGTTCCGCGCCGTCGGCGGCTCGCAGTCAATCGCCGGGCCGAATACGGTGCTGAACACCATCGTGGCCGAGTCGCTGGACTATATCGCCACCAACCTGGAGAAGGCCAAAGCCGGCGGCAAGACCATCGAAAAGGCGTTGCAGGAACTGCTGCCCACCATCATCAAGGAGAGCAAAAAGGTCCTGTTCAACGGCGACAACTACACGGCGGAATGGCACAAGGAGGCGGAGAAGCGCTGCCTGCCTAACCTGCGCAACAGCGTGGACGCCTTCCCGGTCGTCACCCGCAAGGACAGCGTCGAGCTGTTCGGCAAGTACAAGGTGTACTCAGAGCGTGAGTTGCAGAGCCGACTGGCCATCCTGTGCGAAGGCTATGTCAAGACAGTGACCATCGAGGGCCGGCTGACGACCTTCATGGCCAAGACGATGATTCTGCCGGCTTCGCTGCGGTATCAGACCGAGGTGGCGCAGGCGGTCAACGCGACCAAGACGGCCGGCGTGGAAAACTCGGCGCAGGGCGACCTGCTGCGGTCGCTGACGGCGACGATCAGCGAGTTCCAGAAGGCGACGGCGGAGTTGGAAAACGCCGTCGAGCACCACGCGGAGGGCGAGCCGTTGGCCCATGCCACCTACTCGCGCGATAAGGTGTTGCCGGCGATGGCGGCGGTCCGAACGCTGGGCGACAGGCTAGAGGGCGTCGTGGCCGACGACCTGTGGCCGCTGCCCACCTATCGGGAAATGCTCTTTATTAAGTGAAGTAGGTGTTTAATTTGTCCTATGAGTCCCATGGGTCCTATAAGTCTCATAAGACCTATAGGACTTATAGGACCCATGGGACAAATTAATACATTGACGGTTATTCGCAGCACGCCATAAGCATCACTTCTATCATCTGCATCAAGCCTGCCTGTCGTAGCTTCTCGGCAAACTGAAATCCCTGCGCAGGATGGGCAATCCATCTCGTATCTCCGGTGGCCCTCGTTAAAGTGGAATGGTATTGGTCCTCTTGGACGCCTGTTTCACACGGGGAAAGCCAACGCTTATGCCCTCCATCCTCGAACGCCGGCGTGTGCTATTTGCCAGCTCCAGCCCGGAGCGCACAACGCTGCTGGCCCAATTCGACGCCGGGCTTTACCCCGGCTGGGAGGCCGTAGGGGCCGACCGCCTCGAACAGGCTCACTTTATCCTACAAATGGAGCCTTGCGACGTTCTCGTCCTCGACTCCGAGTTGTACCGCACCAGCGACCTTGACGGGCTGGCCTGGCTAGGCGGTTCGGATCAGACGCCGGTTGTCTTCCTGACGGACGTGACGCCTGGCCTAGTTGTGGAGGCGTTGATTCAGGGGGCCGATCACTGGCTGCCGCGCGACTTGGCCCTAAGCTGTCCCGCGCTGCTCTCCGCGCAGCTGGAAACCGCGGCCTTGCTCGGCGACATGCGGCGCCGCTACCGGCTGGCCGGCGAAACGTTGGCGGATTGTAATAAACAGGTGAGCCGCTTGGTGAGTCTGTTGTGGGAGTCATCGCCTGCGGAAGGCCGATCCGGGTGGTTCAACCAGCGCCACATGCTGGAACGTTTGGACGAGGAAGTGGCGCGCACGCGGCGACACGGCGGCGATTTCTCAGTAGTTCTGGGCGAAGTGCAAGGCGGTCCGGGGGAAAAGCTATCATCGACCGAAACGCATCAACTGGCGACGTGGGCCGCATCGCGCGTGACCTACGCCAAGCGCCGCTGTGACGTGGCCGGGCAGTATGGCCCACACGGTTTCATGCTCCTACTACCGGGAGCGACGCGGATGAACGCGGTCGGCGCCTGTCGGCGCTTACAGTCGGTGCTGGAAGAGCCGCCGGCCCCGGAGGAGACGCCTTTGCCGCCGGTGCAGGCGTGTTTCGGCCTTGCCGCATTTTCGCCGTCGTCCGCGACAGTCAAAGCGCTGCTGCGCCAAGCCGAAGAGCGGCTTGACCGCGCCAAAGCAGGCGTGGGCGAGCGCGTGGAAGTTTGACGACTATTCAAACTTTGTCCTAATAATCCCGCACAGCCCCGTCGGCATACGTTGGTTTCGGCCATTTGAATGTCTTCTTCGGATCGGCGGCGACTTTCGCGATCATCGCTTCATCCATCTCGACGCCGAGGCCGGGGCCTTGTGGCAGCGAAGCGTAACCGTCGGCGTCCACTGCCCAATTCTTGCGGGCCACGCCCGCCGGCATGATGTGCCCGTCTAAATATCCCTCTTGTATCAAAAACAGCGTGGTCGCGGCGGAGGCATGGACGCTGGCGGACAAACCCAATTCGGAGCAGGTGTTGTGCGGCGCCAGCGGCACATGGTACGCCTCGCACAACGCCGCGATCTTCCGCATCTGACTGATGCCGCCCGTTTGGCCCACGTCCGGTTGCAGAATGTCGATGCAGCCGTTTTGGAGGTATGAAATGACCTCCCAGATGGTGCGATCGCGCTCGCCGAGGGCGATGGGGATGCGGATTTGTTGTTTGAGCCGCTTGAACACTTCGATGTTGCCGGGACACGCCGGCTCCTCTAGCCACAAAATGTTGTACGGCTCGACCGCCGCCGCAAACTGGATCAGCATGGCCGGCGGGATGGCGCAATGGGCGTCGAACATGATCGCGTAGTCCGGCCCTTTCTCTTTGCGGAGATTTTCGATCCCTTTTACCAGGCCCATCACGTCGCCGGGATTGCCGGAGAACGGGTTCGGGCCGCCAGTGCCGAGCTTGGTCGCCTTGGGGCTTGGATACATGCGCACCTTGTCGCGCAGCGGGCCGCCGAGCAGGCGGTAGACCGGAACGCCCCAAAGTTTACCCGTTATATCCCACAAGGCCATGTCGATGCCAGAGATGACGTGGACCATGATCGAGCCGCCGCGCATGTCGCGGTGCGAGCGGAACAGCTTCTGCCAGAGGTGTTCGACGCGCGTGGGGTTTTCGCCGTCAAGTAGCTCGAAGAGCGATTCGGCCAGGACTGCGGCCACTTTCGGCTCGCAGCCGGTCACTTCGCCCCAGCCGACGACTTTCTTATCAGTTTCGATTTTGAGGAAGGTCTTAGGGCCGCAGGGAATGCCGCGTAGGCTGGTGATTTTGATATTGGCGCCGCGGTCTTCGACGCCGGCGGCGACGGGATCGGCGGCGACGACGCCGGCCAACGCGAGGCCCATCGTGCCGAGGGCTTCGCGGCGGTCGAGGTCGTGGGAGGCGGCTGGGTTTGGCATGGGAGGATTCTCTTATAGGTAGGCAAGCAGCCGGCGCCGGTTATACGGTGTGCTTCAATCGGACGATGAACAGGAACCCTGGGGCGCTCACGTCGTTGACCCGGAATTCCAAGGTATGAAACGCGCCGCTGTCCCAAAGGGCGAAGTGATAAAGAAAGAAATCCTGGTCAATCGGGTCACGGTGCGGGCGCAAAGCATTGGCGATGGCGGACAGTTTAACATGCACGGCGACGAGCACGCGAACGAGGCCTTGGCGCGACAGGCCGCATCGTCCGATGGCCTGGCTGATCCCTGCACTGACAATGACGTGCCAGTTCATTCGGCGTCTTCCTTACACAAGGGACCGCCGGCCAGGAGGCGCGCGAGGATCGATTCCGCGGATTCGTACTCACCTCGCTCAATAGCCGCGAGGCAGTCCGCCGTTGTCCACTCCGGTTCCGTCGAGGGCGGCATGGGGGCGTTCGCGCGCTCCCATATCCCCCCGATGCGACTTCGCTGTGCGGCCAGATCGCCGAGCGCCTCCGCGAGCGGAGCTTCGTGCGGCGACAGTCCCTTGCCACGGCCAATTTCAGTTGCCAGGCTTTGCACCTCTTGCACCAGTCGAATGCGCTCATCGAGCAAGGCGAGATGACCCTCGAATACCTCGCGCAGATCGTCCAGCATCGCGCACGGCTCCTGACCCTCGAACCAGTCCCAGAGTTGGCGCGTCTCCACAGGGTACGCCTGACAACGAGCCGTCAACAAGTCTATCTGCGCGGCCAGTTGCTCCGTACCGCCCGGCGCCGACCGCAGCGACGTAATCGCTTCACCCAGCGCGTGCGTTTCCGCGCTCTCGGACGCCAGCAAGATGCTTCCGGTCATTGCTCACTCCTTCCCAATAGTCGCAGGTCGTTGGATAGGTATAGTATACCGGAATCGCTCACCAAGGGGGGAAGTCTCATGCGGTCCTTTTCAATCGGCGCGCTGGTGCTGGGATTGCTCTTCGGCCTGTCCTCAACGGCCCCGGCCGCCGATGAGGCGACGGCTTCGCTGGCCGGCACGCGCACCCATTTCAGCATGGCTGAACCCATCGAATTCGCCGTGCTGTACAAAAACGACGGCGGCAACGCCAAGACGCTGCCATTGGAGATACGTCACAGCGACGGCAGCACCGTCACGATCAACGCGCCCTTCGACGCCGCTGCCGGCAAGTCGCAGAGCCGCATGGTGACGCTCCATCCCAACGCCCTCAAACCCGGCGACTATACCGTTGCGGTCAAGAGCGATGGCGCGGCCAAGCCGGCGACTTTCTCCGTCCACCGCGATGAACACCCCAGCGCATATATGACCGCTCAATGGGTACAGCATCAGGAATTGCCGGGAACCATCGCGGCCAAGGGCGGCTGGATGTACTTTACCAGCGACTTTCACTCGCTGCACCCGCGCAAGCCGACTCCCGACGACGTGGCCAACGCCTACGTCGCCGCCCGCATGAAGCCGTTCGCCCTGTGCGTACTCGGCGGCGGCCATCAGCTCGACCTCGACCTGCACAATGATTGGGGCGATCCGTGGGTGCAGCGCTCCATCGCTTGGCGTATGCAGCTCAACGCCCTGTCAAACCGGATTTATCCTATCGCCGGACTCCATTGCTTCGACGAGCCGGGCCTGACGTGGTGGCCCACGCAGCCGGTCGGCGAAATCAAGGCGGACGCCAACCCGTTCAGCATCCCGCACCAATTGGAGGAGTTCACGAAGCGCACCGGCAAGAAGCTGCCGGAAGGCCCGTTCGCCTTCACCGGCCCACAGTACGCCAAGCGCATGGACGAGTGGATCGACTTCATGGAGCAGCGCCAGAAGTATCTCGAACAATCCTGGCATGCCACGCGCTGGGCTGCGGACTCGGTAACTCCGAAATTCGCCACGATCAATCAGGTGTCGAGCAGCTACGCGCCCGGCGACACGACCGACGGCGTGGATACGCGCCAAGACCGCGCTTACGATGTGCTGTCCGGCCACGGCGGATACAGCGACGCGGGCTTCGGTACCATGTTTCCGGTGCGTTCGGCCGAGGGGTTTCAGGGCTACAGCCAGGGCAAGCCGCACTATTACCTGCCCACATGGGGTACGCACACCTGGGCCAGTATGCGCAACGGCGTCTGGATGTCGTGGATCACGAAGCTGGAGGGCATGGAATATCCGCCGGGAGAAGATTACAGCCTCGCCGGCGCCGACGGCGGCTATGACGGTACCAACACGGTCTTTGAAATCGCCGAAATCAACCGTCGCCTGGCCCTGGTCGGCGACGTGATGCGACGGATACCGAAAACGCCGTCGCCCGTCGCTATGCTGCACAGTACGCGGCAAGACGCATGGGACATTGCGACGCTGAATAGCCCGAAACTTCATACGCCGGGCGCCGCCCCCTACGCGAACATCCATCGGGCCGCCGTGGATTCGTGCTTCTTCCGCGTCATGGAGCAGGGGATCGTGCCCAACTGGATCGACGAAGTGGAGGTGTCGGACAAAGGCGCCGCCTTCCTCAAGCAGTGGAAAGTCATCATGTGTCCCCGGCTGACGACGGCGACGCCGGCGTTTCAGAAGGCGCTGGAAGGATACATCGCGGCCGGCGGCAAGCTGATTCAGTTCAAGGGGGACGGCCTGATAGTTAAGGGAAGCATCGTCGCGGATCACGGCTTCAGCGATCCATCGGCGCATTGGGAGGAAGTGCAAAAGGACGGCATGTGGTCGTCGCCGCAATATCGCGATCTGCAATGGCGGAAATGGAACAACGACTCGGCGCCGACGTTCGCCAAGGATTTGGCCGCGTGGATCGGCGAGCAGCCGTATCGCAGCAGCAACCATGACATTTTGCTTGGCGCCCACAAGGCGGGGGCGGCAACGTATCTGCTGTTTGCCAACAATGCGCAGAGTCAGGAAGACCCACGCGGCGTCAAGGCGGAGCTGATCCCGGCGGAGACGACGGTGACGGTTCCGGCTGGCGGCATGGTCTATGATCTCTTCAATGGCGGCGTGGTGCCGATAAAGGATGGAAAGGCAATCCTGCGGCTAGCGGCGGGTGACGGGGCATGTTGGGTCCACCTTCTGAAAAAGGCAGCAAGGGCCGAAGAAATGGCAGGCGGCAAGCATGGACCTGATTACGTTCGAGACGGGGTGCTTAGCTGGCTTCTTAGTACCAGTGAGCCACCGTTCTTACCTATTCGAGTGCGAATTCTCGACGCGGAGAATCGAGTAGTGGACGAATTATACCGCGCTACGATTCCAGGGACGGTTGAATCTCCCAAGTATGCTGGAATATCATCGCTGGACCTGGACTACCCGGTCGGCCACAACTGGGACGCTGCCAGTCACCAGCTAGAATATTCCTTCTTGCATCCGTGGTCCCTGGGAGCCAACAGTCGCAAAATCAGAGCCGAACCTGAAGAAAAGGCTTTGCTGGCTACCGTGAATACCGACTTTGTGTCTATCTATTTCGACGACGCCAAGAAGATCGCCGACCTTTTCGCCGGCAAAGCGATGGCGCCGCCCTACGACAAGCTCAACTGGGACGCCAAGCGCGTCTGGAATCTCGACCCGAAGAAGTTCGCCGTCTTCGGCCCGGACGACGCGGGCAAGAAAATCGCCGACGCCCTCAAAGCCAAGGGTATGACCGTCGAGGTCAATCCGAAGTACGAGATCAAGCCGATTGTGCGCGAACCCGGCCGCGGCGGCGCTGGCCCTACCTTCGGCCTCGACAACTTCGAGAACATCAACGCCCATGCCATCGTGTTGCCCGGCCATCCACTACTCAAGGCGTCGTTCGAGCGCGGCCACATTAATCGTCCCGTCACAGCCACGTTCCCCGGACCCGGCCGCGCTTACGTCCAGTGGGGCGTCAGTTGCTATCAACCCGGCTGGGAGGATGTTTTCGTTCAGGGCGATCTTGACGCCGGCGTCGCATGGCTGCTCGACTCGATCAACGGCAAAGTGGATAGTAAAACGGTCGAGCTGGAAGCCAACATCAAGGCAGTCGAAGCGAAAAAGACCGAATTGCCCGCGAAACTCGCCGTCGGCCAGGAAATCAAACTGAACGACACGCCCGTCGGCGTCGGTTCCAGCACGGACGGCAAGACGACGTATGTCCTCCTTTACGGCGGTGAAGCGTCCGCTTACGGCGCCGATGGCAAGGAAATCTGGCACACGCAAGCGCTTCTCGAAGGATGCAATCTCGCCGTCAGCCCCAAGGGCGACCGCATCGCCGTTGCGGGCTATCCGGGGCTGCTCGTACTTGACGCCAAGGACGGCAAGGTTCTCGGCGGTCACAAGGCGGCGCCGTATGTGAAGGGCGATGTACCGCCGGCCAACAAGATGCTGGCCGCTGCGTGGAACGACAAGGGTACACTCGTCGCGTCCGGCTGGGCCGTTCCGAATCCCAAGGCGCCGGAAGCCGCCGTGGTGTTGGACGCCGACGGCAAGGAAGTATCGCGGCCGAAGGAAGCCGGCGCCGTCATGGGCGTTGCCTTCGCGCCTGGCACAGATACGCTGCTGATCGGCGCCGATCAACTCACGGCGGTCAACGCGCCCGACGGCAAGCCGTTGTGGAGCAATCCTATCAAGGGAGCGCAGGCGTTCGCGTTTACGGCGGATGGCAAGACCGGCGCGGCCGGCGGCTGGGGCAAGAACGTCGGCGCCTTCGGTCTGACGGACGGAAAGCCGACAAAGCAGGGCGCTTTTGACTCCGTAGTGGGCGGCGTTGCCTTCTTGCCGAACGGGGATCTGGCCGTGGCGATCTGGGGCGGCGTTCATCCGTTGTACGTCCTGCATGGCGACGGAGCTAAGCCGGCGCCGCTGTTTCAATCACAATTTGGTTTCCAAAATGTCGCGTGGTCGGACGCGCTAAAGGGACTTATCGCGGTGGAGCAAGGCGGCAAGCTCTGGCTGCTGGACGCGGACGGTAAGCCGAAGGCGATGTTGGATGAGTACGCCGGAACGACGGCGTATCGGCTGTCGCTGCACGGCAGCGACGTGTTGTTGGGGCGGATGAATCGGACTGTGCAGAGGGTAAAAGTGCAGTAAACCTAATTTCGTTTAGCCGCGACCCGAAGGGGAGCGCTCTGACAGAGCGCTCCCCTTCGGGTCGCGGCTAAACGAAATGCGGATGGGCGCACGAAAAAACCCCGCCAGGTTTAACCCTGACGGGGCTATCTTTAACTTCGACGAACACCAATTCCAAAGCGAGGGATGCGAGACATGATTACTTGTGTCT
>DHJA01000238.1:0-4751 GCA_002404095.1 Planctomycetaceae bacterium UBA4732
TCGACTATTCGCACAGGCTCTCAGGCGCCGACCGTCTTGCCATAGGCGCCGCGGGCGACAAACAGGGTTGTTTCGTCCGCGGCGTACAGGACGTGAAACCTAAAGAAATGCTGGCAGAGCCGGTTTTCGGGATCAATCAACCCAAACGGATAAGACATGCCATCGAAAGGCTGTTCGGTGCGTTCTAGCAGTGCGGATGGGTTGTCTCGGAGGGTTTGATGGAGGCGCAGCAACACCTCCGTTAGAACGAAATCGGAAAGGTTCCACGAAGCGATTTGCCGCGTTGCAAGCGGCTCAACCTGGACGCGGTAGGGCACAGCGTTTACCTCGCCCCATTGCCGGTGGGATGATATTTTCGCTGGTGCGCTTCTACTTTTGCCCGTACCTCCTCTACAGTCAGCCCCATGATTTCAGCGAAGGCTTCTTCAACGTCCACGCCTTCGCCGCGCGCGATAGAAGCCTTGGCTTCGTCTTCAGCCTCCTTGGTGAACCAGAGCCAATTCGTCGCCAAATCCTCGCGCATTTGACGCGCCTGCGCGAGTACCTCATCGACGCGCTTTAGCCCAAGAGGACTCCCAAGGATTCTTTCGCACTTTTCGACGTGATTGCGCGTTGATTCAATTTCCGCAATCGAGAGGTCATAGTACCCCTGAACCTCGCGGCCGCCAGAATTCGAGGTGGTTCCCGGAAGTCGTCCAACCGACCTCCACATCGTTTTCCAAAACGATTGCATGTCGGACAGGCGCGAGGCGCACCTAGCGACCTGTCTTTCCATCATCGCTTCTATTCCTTCGGTAAGGTTCTCGCCTTCATGGTTTAGCGGCGCCAGTTCCAACCGGCGGCAAAGAGATTCCACCGCCAGCCACGTTGGCTCTAGGCCATTGCTCAGTCCTGGTTGAAGCGTCATTTCGGACATATTTACTCTCCTTTAGGATGAAGAGTTAGAACAAATCCATCATCGGCTCGCCGTGCGTGATGCGAATGGGGCGACCTCCCGAGTCCGTCACCTCCGCCCGGTAATCGACGCCGAGGCTGTGGTAAACCGTCGCGCACAAGTCGGCCGGCGTGTAGACGCGGCCCAGCGACGGGTAGGCGCCGTGCCGATCCGACGCGCCATGGAACTGCCCTGGACGGACGCCGCCGCCGGTCATCAACATCGAATAGCACTGCGCCCAGTGGTCGCGGCCCGCCCGTGGGTTAATGCGCGGCGTGCGGCCGAATTCGCCCATTACGATCAGCAGCGTGCGCTCGGCCAAGCCGCGATCATGGAGGTCGTCGATCAGAGCCGATACCCCCTGGTCCATCGGCGGCAACAGGCGGTTTTTGAGCTTGCGGAAGTTGTCTTCATGGGTGTCCCAAGCGTCTTGCGGCACTTTGCCGCCGAACGCCGAACAAACCGTCGTCAGCTTGACACCCGATTCCACCAGCCGCCGGGCCAGCAGGCACGACTGGCCTAGCGGATTGCGGCCGTAGCGGTCGCGCAGCGCGGCCGGCTCATGCTTCAGGTCGAAGGCGCGTCGCACGGCAGGACTCGTCAGCAGACGGAAGGCGCGGTCTTCGTAGGCGTCCAGGGAGCGCGTGGCGGCGGAGTCTTCCAACGCCCGCGCTTGACGGTCCACTGCCAGCAACAGCGACCGCCGGTCGTCGAGGCGATCCGGCGATACCCCGTTTTGCAAAGTCAACTCATCGATATTGAAGTCCGCGGCGTTGGGGTCCTTGAGTACCGTCATGGGGTCATAAGGTCGGCCGAGGAAGCCGGCCAACTGACCCGGCGTCAGGTTGCCCACGTCGCGGCACAACTCGGGCAGCTGTACAAACGCCGGAAGGTCCGACCGTGTGGCCGCTAATTTCGCCACAACGGAGCCGAGATTGGGGTGATCGTCCGGCGAGACCGTGAGGTTCACGGCGTCGCGCGTGGGGGCGTGGCCGGTGAGCGCTTCGTAGGCGGCCGACTGGTGGTGAGTACTCGATTGTGTGCAAGTGCGGACGACAGTGAAGCGGTCGGTGCGCTCGGCGAGAAGCGGAATGTGTTCGCCGAACAGGGCGCCAGGCGTGCGCGTGCGGACGACGCCGAACTCGCCGCGAATGCCGTCCGGCGCGTTGGGCTTGGGGTCGAACGTCTCGAACTGGCTCGGCGCGCCCCAGAGGAAAACGAGGATGCAGGCGTCGGCGGGCGGACGGCCTCCACTCGCGGCATGGCCGTTTTGCAGACGCAAGAGGTTCGGCAACGTCAGGCCGAGACCGCCAAGGACGCCGGCGCGGAGCAGGTCGCGGCGCGACAATCCATCACCCAAACGGATCGGCGATCCAGGTACGCGGAGCATGGCCGTCTCGGCAGAGCAATGGGAACACGAAACTAGGCTCCATCATAACCGCCGCGGTAGGGAATGCAATCAAACCAAGGTCTTGGTAGTGTCTCAGTTTGCAGGAAAGGGGGCCGAGCCCGCAGCGCCAAGCAAGGGCGAGGCTAGCCCTTGCTTGGCGCTGCGGGCTACGGGCGACGGGCCCGGCCCGCTTCCCTGCAAACTGGGACACTCCCAAGGTCTTCAATCGGCCTGGACAGGGCGGGCCGGCCGGCGGTATCGTGATCATCGGCGACGCGGACCCCCTCCGACCCGGAATTGCCCCATGTCCTGGCTGCTCAATCTGAGTCTGATCCAGCTCTTCCTTGTGTATTTGACGCTGGTTTTCCTCATCGGCGCCGCCCTCCGCATTCGTGACTATCGGCACGCGCTGGCCCTAGTGTTGAGCGTGCCGGGCCGCTGGCCTCGCCTTTTTCAACTCATTAAGCAACACCACAATATCCTGTTGACCTGGCGCACCGTCCTGCCGCTGGCGCTGTCGTTCGGCCTGCTCACAGCCCACATGTTCACCAGTGAGTTCGTGTGGCCGCGAGCCGCCGCCGACCTTACCGTCGGCCGACTGCTGGAACTGTGGCCGGCGCTGCTGATCGTGGTTCCGGCGGGCGCCTTTATGATCGGACTGGACGTATATGTTTATTGTCACCTTTCGCCGTTCAACCGCGCGATGCTGGAGAAGTATTTCGACCAGGCCGAGTATTGGCTGAGGCCGTGGAGGGCGCCGGTGGTGCGAGTTTTCACCTTGGGCTATATTAATCCTAGACAAATGGTCGCCACGGAAGTCCGCACGGCCTTAGAGGGCGCCGGGCGATTGATGAACACGGCGCTATGGTGGGTGTCGCTACAAACCGGGGCGCGACTGACGTTCGGACTGGCGTTATGGGGAGCTTACATCGCGCAGCCGTGGTTGCTCTGGCTGGTGGGGGCGGGGCCGGGATAGGATAATCTTTGACAGGCGGGGAGCGATGGATGGCCAAGACTTACGACGCCGTTCTGAAGCATCTGGTGGAAGCGTACCCGGCGGCTTGGCTGAAGAGCCTCGGCTTTCCGACTACCGCCCCCGTGCGTGTGATCGACGCCGACGTGTCCACGGTAACGGCGGCGGCCGACAAGGTGTTCTGGGTGGAAGAAGCGCCGCCTTGGCTGATGCACCTGGAATTGCAAGCAGGCCCGGACATGGAGGCGCTGGACCGGGCGCATCTGTATAGTACAGTGTTGCGGAGGCGTCATCGCGTGCCGGTTCGCAGCGCCATCGTCCTACTGCGGCGCGAGGCCGATTCGCCGCGATTCACAGGGTTGTTGGAACACCTTGACCCGGCCGGCAATTGGGAGCGGCGCTGGCGCTATCAAGTGATCCGCGTTTGGCTGTTGCCGGTGGAGTCGCTGCTGACGGGCGGCTTGGGGTTGCTTCCGCTGGCGCTGGTTACAGACGAGGCGAAGGATCAGCTGCCGGAAGTAGTGCGGCGCATGGACGAACGGCTGGCGGTCGAAACCACGCCGGACGAGCGCAAAACGCTCTGGACGGCCGCCTTTTTCTTATGGGCTTGCGGCATCCGCCTGGGTTGGCCGCTGAATTGCTAAAAGGAGTGCGCGAGATGGAAGAATCATCGACCTACCAATGGGTGATCGAAAAAGGGATGGAAAGAGGGATAGAAAAAGGGAGGCAAGAAGGGATGGAAAAAGGGATGGAAAAAGGAAGCAAAATGGTTCTAAAGGAATCTCTAATTGATATCGGAGCGATTCGCTTCGGCCAGCCTGACGCCGCAGCAACCGCCGTCCTGAATTCGGTAGACGACATGGAACGACTGGCGCGGATGCGGCACCGTTTACTGGACGCGGCCAATTGGGATGATCTACTTGGCACGCCATGACTGCCGGTTGGCCGTCTCCATCCTATCGGCCCAAACTGACACCGCCGGCGACGGCCGCTGAATTGCTAAGAGGAGCGCGTGAAATGGAAGAATCCGTGATCTACCAGTGGGCAGTCGAAATAGGGATGGAAGAGGGGAGCAAAAAAGTTCTAAAGAAAACCTTGCTCGATCTCGGCTCCCAACGCTTCGGCCAACTCGACGCGACAGCCAAAACCGTTTTGAATTCTATAGAGGATCTGGAGAGGCTAGAGCGGATGACGGATCGCTTGTTGGACGCGGCCGACTGGGATGATCTGCTCGGCACGCCTTGAGCGCCGAAGACGTTTCACACCTTCCCGCAGCGACCGGACAACCATCGTGAATGACACCGTATGCCGCATTGACGACTTCGGCCCCCTGGCGGTCGTGCGCCCGCCGTCGGTCACCGACCTCGGCGACGTGGTGCGGCGGGGGGGGGGCGGGCGCTGCGCGCGCGGGGGGGGGGGCCGCCGGCTGGGTGGGGGGGGGCGGGGGGGGGTGG
>DHJA01000238.1:4787-21464 GCA_002404095.1 Planctomycetaceae bacterium UBA4732
ACCTCGGCGACGTGGTGCGGCGGGCGGCGGCCGAACGCCAGGCCGTTTACCCCGTCGGCGGCGGCACGATGCTCGGCCTCGGCCTGCCGCCTTCGCGGCCTGGTTGGGCCGTCGATCTGCGATCTCTTAACTCCGTCATTGACTATCCCGCCCGCGACATGACCATCACCCTTCAGGCCGGCGTCACCATCGCCGAACTGCGCCGCGTGTTGGCCGCCGAGAATCAGCGACTGCCGGTGGACGTGCCGCACACCGACCGGGCCACGCTCGGCGGCGCCTTGGCGACGAACGTGAGCGGCCCGCGCCGCTACGGTTCCGGTACGCTGCGCGATTACGTTCTTGGCCTCACCACCATCAACGACGAAGGGCAAGAGGTCAAGGCCGGCGGACGCGTGGTCAAGAATGTGGCCGGCTACGACCTGTGCAAACTGCATATCGGCGCTCTCGGCACACTCGGAGTCGTCACGCAAGCTACATTAAAGGTCCGGCCTATCCCCGAAGTCTGCGCGCTGGTAACGCTCGGGTGCGATGCAATCGGGTTGGAACTGTTGCTGGAACGCCTCCACAACAGTCGCACCCGACCGGGGTGTCTGGACGTACTCAACACGTCTGCCGCCCGCGCCGTCGCGCAGGCGGCAGACGTGGCCTTACCAGAAGCGGCTTGGGTCGCGGTGGTCGGCTACGAGGACGGCGCCGACGCGGTAAACTGGCAGGTCCGCCAGCTGATGCAGGAGGTACTGCCGGCAGGTGTGCGGGGACTGGAAGCGCGAGCCGGCGCCGCCTGTTGGTCGCTGTGGCAGGCGCTGGCGGAGGCCGTCGATATGCCGGACGCCCGGCTGTCGTTCAAGGCCAACCTTCTGTCCGGCGCGGTCGCGTCCTTCTGTCTCCATGCCGCGGGATTGTCGGAAGGGATACGGCTTCACGCCCATGCCGGATCGGGTATTGTGTACGGCCATTTTGCGGGCGACTTGACGCTCCAGCGCTTACAAGAGATGCTGAAGGGATTGCAAGACGCGGCGGAGGCCGCGCAAGGCAATCTGATCTTGCCGCGCTGTCCGCCGGAGTGGAAGCGGTCGTTGCCGGTCTGGGGCCGGCCACGCGGCGACGCCTGGCTCATGCGCGAAGTGAAGGCGAAATTCGACCCGCGCGGACTGTTCAACCCCGGCCGCTTGTAAGGTTCCTGGTTCCCACGCTCCGCGTGGGAACGAAGCCCGGACGCTCTGCGTCCCGAACCCACGAGACGCTGAACCGAACCGGACGCGACGCAGAGCGTCGCACCCGTGGGTTCCCACGCAGAGCGTGGGAACCAGGGTAATGATTGGAAACCAGTCGCATGGCCATCGACTACCAACTTTTCATGGACTGCGTTCACTGCGGCCTCTGCCTGTCGTCGTGCCCCACCTACCTCGAGACCGGCGACGAGAACGACAGCCCGCGCGGCCGTATCTATCTGTGGCGCGCCGTGACCGACGGCCGGGCCGAGCTAACGCCCGAAGTACGGCATCACCTCGACCTGTGCCTAGAGTGCCTCGGCTGCGAAACGGCCTGTCCGTCGGGCGTACAGTATGGCAAAATTATCGGATCGTACAAGAAGGACATGACGCGAATCCTGCCGCCGGCGCCGACGGTCAATTGGCTGCAACGGCAAATGCTGTTTCATCTCACGCCCTACGCCGGCCGAATGCGCTTGGCCCTGGCGCCAATGCGACTTTTGCAAAGAATGGGAATGGGTGGGCTGGTGCGCCGCATGGGCCGATTGCTGCCGCGGTCGCTGCGGTTGATGCAAGACATCGTGCCTACCCTGGCGCCGCACTATGGCCGACTGCCGGAGGTGCTGCCGGCCGAGGGCAAGCGCCGGGCGCGCGTGGCCCTGTTCACCGGCTGCGCCGCCGACGCCTTCTTCCCGCAAACGAACCTGAACACCGCCCGCGTGCTGCAACGCAATGGCTGCGAGGTTTGGATACCGCGCACGCAGGTCTGTTGCGGCGCCTTGCACTACCATGCCGGGCTGGAGAAGCAGGCGGAACGCTTCGCGGCTGACAATTGCCGCGCGTTCAACAAGGGATTGCATGACGGCCTCGACAAGGTGGACGCGATCATTAACAACGCCGGAGGTTGCGGACCTGTATTGAAGGAATATGGTCATCTCTTGGAGAAGACGCCGACGGCCGGCGTCGGCGCCGCCTTCGCCTCGAAGGTACGCGACATTAGCGAGTTTCTGGTGGAACTAGGCCCCGCCAAGCCGACGCACGCGCTGCCGATCAAAGCGACCTATCACGACGCATGCGGCCTGAGCCACGCCCAGAAGATTCGTCAACCGCCGCGTCAATTGCTGGGGCTGATCCCCGGCCTGGAACTGATTCCGTTGAACGAGGGTGAACTTTGCTGCGGAGCGGCCGGCGCCTACAACATCACGCAGCCGGAGATGTCGCACGCGCTCGGCCAACGCAAGGCGAAGAACATTCTCGCCACGGGGGCGCAAGCGGTGTTCACCGGCAACGTCGGCTGTTCGTTACAGATAATCCGCCATTTGCGAGAGATAAAGCCGGAGATGTGGGTGGCGCATCCGGTCGATGCGCTGTGGGCGAGTTATAGCGGGGAAATGCCGAAAGGCGTGGATTGGATTGTTGCCGGGTGATCCATCCTACCCGCCCATCACTCTTTACTTCTCAACATAGTACCGCGCGTCCTATAATCGCCGGTAGCAGGTAGCGTCTCAGTTTGTCGTATATGTCCCATAAGTCCTATACGTCCTATAGGACGTATGGGACAAATTGAGACGCTATCCGTTAGCCCCCCTTTCGGAGGACCGCTCATGCTTTCACTCGGCCGGCTCCGCTCGCGCACCTGTCAGGGTCTCACCCGTCGCGCCGTCTTGCAGATCGGCGCTAGCTCCGTACTTGGCTTATCGCTGGCCGACCTGTTGCGCTTCCGTGCCGAAGCCGGCGAACGCGCCGTGGGTACGGCGAAGTCGGTCCTGCTGTTGTGGATGTGGGGCGGACCTTCTCACCTCGACACCTGGGACCCCAAGCCCAACGCCTCCCTCGATTATCGTGGACCGTTCGGTTCCATCCCGACGAAGACGCCCGGCTTTCGCATCGGCGAGCTGTTTCCAAAGATCGCCAAACTCAGTAATCGCTTCGCCATCCTACGGTCGCTGCACACCGGGTCGAGCGACCACGGCGTCGCCGGCACCATCGGCCTGACGGGCAGCGCCGCTGGCGGAGTCGGTCTCGACGGCAAGCCGTTGCCCAACGCCGTGCGGGCGACGACCGGAAGCGTGGTGGCGCGCGTGCGCGGCGGCGCGAAATTGCCGCCCTTCATCGTGGTCGGCGGCCGGCTCCATCAGGGTAAGAAAGCCATCGTCGGCGAGGGCGGCGGACCACTCGGCGGTATGTACGATCCGTTTAGGCTGGAATACGATCCGGTCCACGGCACGCGCATTCCCGCGCTGCAACTGCCCGACGACCTCACGCCGGAACGCCTGGCCGACCGCCAGCGACTGCTGGAAGCCTTCGACCAGTTGGAGCGCCAGACCGACGCGGCGCGAAGTTCTCAGGTCATCGACGACTACCGCGCCCAGGCGTTCGCCATGCTGACCTCGCCCGACGCGCGCAAGATGTACGATCTCGCTCAGGAAAAGCCGGCCCTGCTCGACCGTTACGGTCGCACGCGCGTCGGCCAATCGCTAGTGCTGGCGCGACGGCTCATCGAACACAATGTGCCCTTCGTGCAGGTCAACTGGAGCGACCACGTCGAGGCAGAGGAAGACTCCGGCGACGGCGGTTGGGACCATCACTACCGCAATTTCCAGATCATGCAGGACCGTCACGGCCCTTGGATGGATCAGGCGTTTTCGGCGCTGATTGAGGACTTGAGCGACCGCGGATTGCTGGAATCGACGCTGGTCGTGGCGATGGGCGAGTTCGGCCGGTCGCCGAAGGTCAACGACAAGGCCGGCCGTGACCACTGGGAACATTGTTACAGCGCCCTATTCGCCGGCGGTGGAGTGCGCGGCGGCCGCGTCGTCGGCGCCAGCGACGGCCGCGGCGAACGGCCGATTGACCGCCCGGCCACGCCCGCCGACGTGGCCGCCACCATCCATCGCGCCGTCGGCATGACCAGCGAACAGACGCAACCCCTCGGCGTCGCCGTGGACGGCAAGCCCATTGAGGAGTTGTTTTAGCGAAGAATACCTCACGCAAATGCGCAAAGACGCAAAGAGGAACCGAAATGAATCGTACCATCTGCTTTGCCCTCTTTGTCTTGGCTTCTTTGTGTCCTTTGTGTCTTTGTGGTGAATCTTCCGAGGCCGTGCGGCTCACGACAGACGGCAGGTTCAAGCAACATCTCGCCTGGTCGCCCGACGGCAAGCGCTTTCTGATGACGCGCATCCATGAAGGCCAGATGGGCCTTTGGGTCATGAACGCGGACGGCTCCGATCTTAAACCTCTCCTTAAACCCGACCCCAAGACGCCGCACTTCGACGGCTGCTGGTCGCCCGACGGCAAGCGCATCGTCTTCGTCCTCGACCTCCTCCACGGCACCGACGGCGCCCTCCAGATCGACACGGTCAACGCGGACGGCGCTGACGAAAAAACAGTAGTGGCGCATAAGGCGTTCGAGGAATCGCCGCGCTGGTCGCCGGACGGCAAGCGCCTCGCCTGGGTCAGCACCCGCGACGGCAATCAGGACATTTACACGACCGATTTAGAGGGTAAAGAGGTTACGAGACTCACCAACGATCCCGCGCCCGATAACAACCCGCGTTGGTCGCCCGACGGGAAGCGGATCGCGTTTTGCAGCGGCCGCGGTGGGCATTTGCAAATCCACGTCATGGACGCCGACGGCGGCAACGTCCGCCGCGTAACCCACCACGACGGCATCGACTACTGGCCGGTCTGGTCGCCCGACGGCAAGCGCATCGCTTTCACCTCCAACCGGGATGGTAATTACGAGATTTACGTCATGGACGCTGACGGCGCCAACTTGCGCAACCTCACGCGCTGCCCCGCGCAAGACAATTTTGCGGCGTGGTCGCCGGACGGAAAGAAGATCGCTTTTATCTCCAACCGTGACGGCGGCTCGGACGTCTACCTCATGGAGGCGAAGTGATTCTTTCCGGTTGAAACGGCCGCGCCGTGAAGGGTATACTGTAGGAAGGGGGAAAGGTCGCATGAATCCGCCGCCAGTCGCCTGGAGTTTGATCCTTTGTGAGCAAGTGATCGTCGATCTGCACACGCAAAACCCTTCCCCAATCAGCATCTTTACGGGGTTGGCGGTCGAAGGTTTCCCGTCGCCATCGCAACGCTTTTCCGTTTTCGCGTCGCTGACCAACGGACGCGGCAGTGGCGTTTTGAAACTGGTCGCCAACCGGCTCGACACGGGAGAGCCGGTGTATGAGCAGCAGCATCCGATTCGATTTCCCGATCCGCTGCTTGTCGTCAACGTCAACATCCGCGTCGGGAAGATTCGCTTTCCCGTGCCCGGCCGGTACGAGTTCATTCTGATGGTGAATACGGACCCCCCTAGCGCAGCGCACACTCCGAGTCTATCAGCAATAGGAGGCCGGTCGCACTCTCCGACCGGAATTGACCATGTCCGATCAAATAGAACCCCCTTCGGAGCGTCCCGGCCCCGACCAACTCGCCGGGGTATACGTTCTGATCGAGGGGGAAGAACTATCGTTCGGGGTCCCTGCTTCGGATCGGCCCGCGCCCGCACTAGGGGAAGTCCCCGCGACCGTGGAGGAACTCGCGGGAGTTAATTTGCGCTTTGAGGGAAATGAAAAGGATCTATTTCCGCCGCCAAGCGCGCCGTCGGAAACTCTGCCTTGACCATACTGCCGATCTGCGCGGCTCGGACGTTTACCTCATGGAGGCGAAGTGATTCGCGTCGCGCATGACCCTTCTCTACACCGATCCGCTCTTCCTACGCCATGAAACCGGCCGTCATCCCGAGCGGCCCGAGCGGTTACGCGCCGTCACGGCGCGCTTGGCCAAGTCCGGCGCGGCCAGCCAATGCGTTCAGGGCGGCTACCAACCGCTGACCGAGAACGAAGTGCTGGCGCTGCACGCCCCGGCGATGGTACGTTTGGCCCGGCGCACGGCGGAACAAGGCGGCGGCTATCTCGACCCTGATTCGCCGGTCAGCCCGGAATCCTACACGGTGGCGCTGGCGGCGGCCGGCGCCTGCGCGTCCGCGGTGGACGCCGTGATGTGGGGGAAAGATCGGAACGCCTTGTGCCTAGTGCGGCCGCCTGGCCATCACGCCACGCCGACGCACAGCATGGGCTTCTGTCTGTTCAACAACATCGCCCTGGCGGCACAGCGCGCCCGCCAAATGCACGGCCTGAAACGCATCTTGATAGTCGATTGGGACGTGCATCACGGCAATGGTACGCAGGACATTTTCTACGCCGACCCCGAAGTGCAATTCTTCAGCGTCCACCGTTACGGCCGCGGCTTCTACCCCGGCAGCGGCGCGGCCGACGAAACGGGGACCGGCGCCGGCCTCGGCCGGACCCTCAATCTGCCGCTGCGATTCGGCATCTCACGCAAGGAATATCTCGCCGCCTTCGCGGCCGGCCTTGAGAAGGCGGCGGACGCGATCAAGCCGGAGTTGATCTTGTTGAGCGCGGGCTTTGACGCCCACGCCGCCGACCCGATCGGCTCACTCGGCCTAGAAGTCGAGGACTTCGCGGAGATGACTAGACTCGTATTGGACGCGGCCCGCACGCACGCCGGCGGTCGGCTGGTAAGCTGTCTGGAGGGCGGCTATGACCTGGAGGCGCTGGCATTGTCGGTCGAGGCGCATCTACGGGAATTGCTCGTATAGGCTCTTAGCCCGTCCCGTGATAGCATGTCAGGAACGGCGAAGCAGTTCATAACTCGAACCACGGGTATACCTATGATCATTACCCTTCAGCTCAATGCCGAGGTGGAGCGCAAGCTCCAAGAGGAGGCCGCGCGGAACGGCCTGACGGTGGAGGCGTATATCCAACGTCTGGTGGAGCAAACTGTGGCTCCTCGTCCAATTGTTGCCAAGTTGCCGCCGGAAGAATGGGCGGCGGAATTTCGGGCTTGGGTCGCCAGCCACAAACCTTTACCACATATTGCGGATGATGACAGGGAGAGCATCTACGCTGGACGTGGCGAATGAGTATACTCCTCGATACCAATATCCTTGCCAGGCTTGCGCAGCCGACTCACTCCATGCACACGGCCGCTGCGAATGCCGTAAACGAACTGCTTAGACAGGCAGAGGTTCTCTGTATTACGCCCCAGAATCTTTACGAATTTTGGGTGGTGGCCACGCGGTCGATGACACAGAATGGACTTGGTTTTACGCCTGCCCAAGCCCAGGCCGAACTCGCCCGTCTCAAGGCCGTTTTCATCTTCATTGATGACACCCCAGCAGTCTTTCCCCAGTGGGAGCGGCTAGTTGTGCAGCATCAGGTTAGCGGAAAGAACGCCCATGACGCCCACCTTGTAGCAGCAATGATCGTTCACCGGATCAATCAAATCCTTACCTTCAACGTCGGCGATTTTCGGCGGTATCAAAGCATCACGATCCTGGACCCACGCCAGATAGTCGCTTCAAAGCCGCCCATCCCTTGATAAAGGCTCCGGCCGCGTCGGAATCAGTCCGACCGCCACCGCCACACACCGCGCCGCCGCCAGCATCAGCAGCGTCAATACGCACGTCACCACGAATACCGTCGTCGCCATGCTCAGCGAGCCTTTCAACACTTGCCCGGTCCAGATCATCGACGGGAAGCTATAGCGACACATTTGGTACGCTGCCGTCATCGTCGTGGACAGCACGAACAGCATCGGCAGCAGCGTCACCCAGGCGTAACGGCCGCGGCCGGTGTTGACGAGCAGCGTCGTCACGACACTCAGCGCCACCACGGCCAGCAGTTGATTGGCGATGCCGAACATCGGCCAAATCGTGTCAATGGAGCCGGTGTAAACGAGGACGCCCCAGCCCAGCGTCACCGCCAGCGTTGACAGGATCGCGCCCGGCGGCCAGTCCGTTTGCTCGAATTTCGGATATAGTTTACCTAACATCTCTTGTAAAAGGAAGCGGGCGATGCGCGTGCCGGTGTCGATGGTCGTGAGGATGAACAACGCCTCGAACATGATGGCGAAGTGATACCAGTATTTCATTAGCCCGGCCACGGCCCCTGGGTCGTTAGTCCAGTCGAGCGCGTCGCTGAGGATGAACGACATGCCGACGGCCAGCGTCACGGCGCCGCCGGTGCGGCCGCGCAGCGATTCGTTGCCGACCATGCGTTCGACGTGAGCCAGATCGTATTTGTCGTCGTTGACCGGCAGGTGCGACGTATCGGCGTTGCCGAGTTCCGTGTACAGCTTATCGAGCTGCCCCTGCCATTTCGCGGTCTTGTCGAGACCGACGTTGATGTCGTAGTAGAGGTGGGGCGGCAGCGACGCCGCGGCGATCAGGGCGACGATGCCGACTATCCCTTCCATGAGCATAGCGCCGTAGCCGATGGGCCGGATTTGGCTCTCCTTGTCGATCATCTTCGGCGTCGTACCGGACGACACCAGGGCGTGGAAGCCGGAGATCGAGCCGCACATGATGCAGATGAACACGAACGGAAACAGGCCGCCGGGGAACGTCGGACCGCCTTCCTGAAAGACCGGATTTAGCATCGGCGACGGCAATACCGGGTTGGCGACGAACACCGCCGCGATAAGCAGGAGGACCGTGCCGATTTTGAGGAAACTGGAAAGATAATCTCGCGGACAAAGCAGCATCCAGACCGGCAGCACCGAGGCGATGAAGCCGTAGGCCATGAGCGCGAAAACGGTCTGGCCCTTGGTTAGCGAGAACACGCTTTCCAGCGGCGACCCCGGTATCCAGGCGCCGGCGACCGTCGCGGCCAACACCGCGGCCGCCCCGATCAGCGACGCCTCGACAATGCGCCCTTTGCGGATACGGTACATATACAAACCGACGAACAGGGCGATGGGGATGGTGGCGGCGATGGTGAACGTGCCCCAGGAACTGCCTTTGACGAGCTGTTGGCAGCCCGCAACAAGCGTCACGACGCCCTTCGTGTCGGCCACTAAGCCCCCACGGTCCTCCGGCGCCTGGATCAGGAAGGACTCGGGCCGCTCCTCCGGCGGTTGGTCGGCTGCGTAGCGGATCCGGCAGCCGCCAGGGAAGCAGTAGACTTTAGGCTCAGGCGCCTCTTCGGGCCGCGACTGCCCCGGAGGCAGAGTGATTTCCATGCCGGCGGGCAGCGCCACTTCCTCGCCGCCCAGCGCCTTGACGACGACGAAACCCAGCCCGGCCAAGGCGATGACCACGATGAACAGAATGGCGACGGACGTGACGGTATAGGCCCACGGCCCAAGTTCGGCGCGGGCGATCTCGGCCAGCGATTTGCCGTCGCGGCGCACCGACGCGGCCAGCACCATCATGTCCTGCACGGCCCCGGCGAGGCAGACGCCGATCACCAGCCATAACAGACCCGGCATGTAGCCATATTGAATGGCGAGGACGGGGCCGATGAGCGGGCCGGCGCCGGAGATGGCCGCGAAGTGATGGCCGAACAGCACCCATTTGTTGGTGGGGTGGTAGTTCTGGCCGTCGTTGAAGCGGTGAGCGGGCGTCGGCCGGGCGTCGTCGAGGACGGCGACCTTGGCGGCGAGAAAGGCGCTGTAATAGCGGTAGGCGATGGCCAGCACACACAGGGCGCCCAACAACAGCGGCATGGCGTGTAGCAGCGGCCCGTTAGGCCCGGTTTCATAGAGCGAGAAGTGCCGTTGAAGCAGGTCGGACACGGTGAGCCTCCCAAGGTCGATAATAGCGGGAACGTCATTTCAGCTTGGAGCGCTAGTATACCATCCGACGCAGGCGGAGGGACGACCAATCAGCCGATCAAACCAAGCCGATTTTTGTTGACGTGCGACCAGAACGGATTACCATATCCTGCAGGTGCGGAAATCGATGATGGGCGGGCTGCCATGCAAGCGGAAGCGCCCCCCATCCCCGCGATAGACGGCGAATCCGTGCTGCGTTGGCGGGTGTTACGCTGCCCCATCATGATTCAGCGAAAAAGGAGAAACAATGGAATGGGAATTACTGGCTATCACGGTTGGTATCCTACTGGCGGTGTTGGTTTCCTATGGGAGTACAACCGCGCGCCTCCGGGGCATTGAGCGGAAGCTGAACGCGCTGCTCAGGCATCACGGCGTCGATCCGACACAAGGCCTCCTCCTGTCTGATCGCGTCAAGCAGCTAGCGGCCGATCCTGGGCGGAAGATCGAAGCCATAAAGGTCTACCGCGAGGAAACGGGCGCCTCACTGGCCGAGGCCAAAGAAGCGATCGAGTCGTTTACCATTAGCAAGTAGCGCCCGCGCCGACCAAGGCGCTTCAGCAGAAGAGAAAAAGGGGTAAGAGGCGCCTCATTAAGAAAAGTTGCGACGCCATGCCTTTTCCTTCTTGGGCGGCGAGTGGAACGAACGAAGTGGTTGTCAGGCGCTTCTGGAGTAACATAACCTTCGGCGAATGCTTGGCGGCGAGGTAATGCGGTGAACCGAACGCAATTGCAACAACTCGCGGAGGAGCGTGTACGCGACGCCGAGGCTCTCCTGAAAGCCGGCCAGTGGTCTGGGGCATACTATCTTGCCGGCTATGCGGTCGAATGTGGACTGAAGGCGTGCATCGCCAGGCTGACAAACCAGCACGACTACCCCGATAAAGATCTGGCACAGCGGAGCTATACGCACAAAATCGACGTCTTGGTCGAGGTCGCGGGATTGACGTTTCAACGCAACACCGACCGGGCGGCGAATCCGGCTTTCGGGGCCAATTGGCTGCTCGTCATAGGCTGGGACGAGAAGGCTCGTTATCAGTTCTGGACTGAGGCACAAGCCCGCGAGCTTTTCGTTGCCGTAGCGGATGTAACCAATGGGGTGATGCAATGGGTCAGGGGTCGCTGGTGATGGACGAGATCAATGCGGGCGCCGAACTGGTCCGCGAATTTGACAAATATGAACCGGTTAAGGTCGCCTTTTGGCTTAAGGCCGGCGATGACGAGTATAGGTACCTCTACATCGCGTCCGAGGGAATTGAGGCAGGTAACAAAACGGCGGCTTACATAGAGGTGTTGCGGCTGGCGGACAAGATTCAATCGCCCTTCCTCGATCCTTTCCGGGTGAAGCTCCTCACCGCGAAAGATCCGTTGGCCGAAGCCGCGGCGGAGGTCAACGAGCGCTTTGCCGGTCGCATGGCAACCCGTTTCGGGGGCAGGTCGTTCGGCGGCGTCAGCGTAGATGATGTGTATATCTACCCATCGCCCTTACCCGCCACCGCGCCCTGAGAAAGAAAACGCGGCCGCGCCAATCAGCAGGATCGCGACCAACGCCGCCGCGCCCAAGCTCAACTCCCGTCCGCGACGGTACGATTCCGGTTCAAAGGTAAAGACGATCTCACATGGACCCGATGGCACGGCCACGGCGCGGAAGAGGAAGTCGGCGCGATGAATTTCCGTCGGCCGGCCGTTGACTGTACACTTCCAGCCGGGGAACCATACGTCCGTCAGCACCAGCCAGCCGGCCGGCCCCTCTTCGCGCACTTCCACGCGATTCGGCCGGTAATCCCATACGTTGGCGGCGCGATACGCGCCGTCCGCTGGCGTCACGGCGAACTCGTCGCGCCAGTCCTCCAACAAGACGGTTTGATGAAAGTCCGTCTGCTTCATGGCGTCCGGCAGCCGCGGCCGATCCGGCAGAGGTTCGGCTCGTGGAACTACGAATGCACGAGAAAAAGCCTCCGGATTCTCCCATAACTCATAAGGAGGCAGCCGGCAGACGCCGCCCATCGTGAAGTTATACGCTTGAGCATCGTCGTCTTCGAGAACGCGGCGCCAGCCAGGTTCGGCCGCTGGGACGTGGCCGTTCGGCTGGTCCTTCACGTCGCGCGGTTGGAGGAGATAGCGCACGCCGAGAAGATCGACGAGCCGCTTGTCATGGACGGGAACGCGCTTGAGGATCGGCTGACCGAAAATGCCGACGAACGGCCGCATCGGCTCGGGATCGTCCCTTATTAACTGGAGGTAATCGCGGAAACGATGTACATCGAGTGGACTGTAGCCGCCGACTGTTTCCAAGCCGTACATCAGGGCAAGCGGACATCCTTCACCCAAGGCGCTATGACCATTCTCGCCGTCGATGCAACAGTCCAGCACGCGCCAGCGGACGTTGGTTTGGTCCGCTTCCCTCCGGTCGATGACCGCGCGCACACATGCCGACGGCCTATAGAGGTCTCTTTCGTCGCGACCATCAACCAGTGGCCAGGACATGGCCCATAGGTCGAGCAGCAGCAGACTTAGCCACGACAGCGTAACGAAAGTGGCCGACTCGCTCCGCGAGTCGGTTGAGCGAATGCCGCTCGCGGAGCGAGCGGCCCACCCTGGGCGGAGGCGTGTGACCAGCAGCAATAACCCCGCGGGAATCAGCACGAATAGCGCCGCCGCGTAAAGCGGGACACGGCTTAACCCGCCTTCCCACGCATCGCGCGCGAACTCGCTGATGAAGTCGATAACTCCCGCCGTCAAGGCGAACGCGACGAGGACAAGACATACAATCCGCCGTCCGCGCGACCATGCCGCCGCTTTCTCAAACAGGGCGTCGGTAGTAACGCCGACGAGAAGGGCCGTCGGCAACGCCGCGACGATCAGCAGGCGGACGTGCAGCCGGAAGGCGCCAAAGCCAAGCCATCGGCGTTCCTGGAGCAGTGTGCCGCCGCCCAGGGCCAGCGCCCACAGCAAGACCCACACCCCTGTCTGCCAGCGGACGCGGCCGCCGCGCAGCACCGGCGCCAGCAACGCCGCCGCCAGCCATAGAACGCCCAGTCCCGCCCGTTGTTCCCAGCGATCATCAACGGCAGACGACGGCCCTACTAGCTGATGAATCATGGGCGCGAATTCCCGCGCCAAATCGTCGGGCGGAACGCCGGGGCCGCGGCTGGCCTGCGAAGCCGCTTCCAGCATCGGCAGCAACTGCACCGCGCTCAAGGCGCCCGCGATCAGCGCCATCCACATACCGACGCCCGCCCAGCGCATCAACGCCGTCAGCGTGAGAGTGGCCGACTCGCTCCGCGAGTCGGTTGAGCGAATGCCGCTCGCGGAGCAAGCGGCCCACTTTCCATCGCCGGCCGATAAAGTGGCCGACTCGCTCCGCGAGTCGGTTGAGCGAATGCCGCTCGCGGAGCGAGCGGCCCACTTTCTATCGCCGGCCGATAAAGTGGCCGACTCGCTCCGCGAGTCGGTTGAGCGAATGCCGCTCGCGGAGCGAGCAGCCCACTTTCCATCGCCGGCCGATTCGAGGGCGGTCCCCAGCGTCCACGCCGCCGCGAACAAGGCCGAATAAAACGTCCATTGCGGATGGGTAGATAGCACTATTAAGGCAAACACCGCGCCTGCGGCGGTGGCCCGAACCAAGCTGCCGCGACGGATCGCCGCTTCCAACAGCAATAACAAGAGCGGCAGCCATGCCAGGCCGATGAGAATGTAATGGCCGGCGTCGAGCAGATGAAACATCCATTTGCCAGCGAACATGTAGCCGATAGCCGCCGCCATCGCTCCCGCCTGGCCCAGACCCTGGGAACGGGCATAGGGATACATACACCAGCCGGCCAGGATAACGTGCGCTACCAAGAGCCAGCTGAGGGCCGACCCAACAGCTTCCGGCGGCAGCAGGAACAAAATCCAATGTGGAGGGTAAAAGGCGGCGAGCTGAATGTCGTGGACGAACGGCGCGCCGCCAAACGGATCGGGCCACCAGAGCGGCAGTTCGCCGGTGTCGCGCCAGGAGCGGACGAGGAAGGTCTTGGCCGGGATGTGTTCGGCGATCAGGTCGGAGCTTGGCGAATAGAGCGTCGCGGTCGGGTGCAATACGAGGCGGCCGAAGAAGATTAGGCCGAGTACGGCGAGGAGGATGTAGGGGCGGAGATGGATGAGCAAAGGAACCTCTGTTGGAAGCCGTCCTAATACCTGCGATGTGATCGCGAGTCTTATTGCGTCGGTCCTGTTTGCTTGGGCGCGTCTGGCGCGGCGGCGCGCCCCCCAAGCAAGCCGATGAACGCCCCGGCCGTCATCTTGAACACCGTTTCGCACGCGGTCGAGAGTTGCGTCTGCGCCGGGGTGGGATCTTTGGGAGCGAAAATCGCCATCGCTACCATGCCGACGAACGTCAGGACGCACAGAGCGGAGTTGACCCAGATCAACAGTTTGAAAAGCGGATTAATCGTGATAACGGCTTGGACGGCAAGCGATTTCGGTTTTACGGGCATGATCGACCTCGGGGCCGCTAGTAATGGCGGACGATCTCGCCCGTGGTCAAGTCGATCTCGGTGGTAAGGCGTGGGTGGCGGAACGCACTCCAGGCGATGGCGGCCATGGAGCGGAGGAACGCCGACGGACGGACGGCGACGACTTCGGCGGGGTCGGGAGGCGGAACGCCAGCGGCCGGCAAGTCTGCGACAATCGCGGAGTCATTCTCTCGGGCGGGAGCCGCATCGACAACGGTCGGCTTGACGTGCTGTAGGCTACTCATGGGTTCGACCCCCTCGCTGGCTTTCGGGCTTTCTTAATTTGTACTCTTCGAGTCCTTAGCCAGATTTGATTCTATACTAGGGGGCGTTGCTAAGAAATGACAAACCGTCGGCAATCACCTTTCCGTGATCGGCGCGACCGCCTGTGCTTGCCGGTGGAACGCGATCTGGCGGGCGTTCATCGCGCTCTCCGAGTCGTCTGCCTCCCCTCCAAACTCCAGCCCGCCGGCAGGAGGCCAGGGTTGTTCTGAATTTGCTTCCACTCGTCAGGGCTGACGTCCGCGATCGAAACCCGGAACGGGAGATCCGTGACCGCGGGGGTCGTGCTGCTCATACGTCGCCTTGCCCTTGACGGTGAAAGGGATGTTCTGGTCGGCCAATGCTTCCAGAGCCGCCTCCGGCACCAAGTGTTCACCGGATTGCAGCACTCGACCCGAGAAGCGGCCGAGCAGGAAGGCCAAGGCGCGCTTCTCGGTTGGGCGATCTGGAAACAGAATTGTCACCATTTTTAGATACTCTGACTGCTCGCGGGAAGAAGCCGGACGACAACCGAGCCGGGAAAAGAGTGCCATGCTCCTATCAGGGCGTGTAATCAGGTATTCCGTAGTCATCACTTTCGTTTCTGGGCTTCCGGCTCAGTTTCCTATTCTGCTCCTCTTGTAGGTCGTACTCCGTTTCGCGCCTCTTGAATTCTTGCTCGGCGCGCATAGCCTGGACTTTGCGGAGGAACTTGTCCCTTTCGTCCGGCTGCCACTTCTTCAACTCGGCGATCATCTCCTCGACGTTCATGACTCCCCCTATAGCGCGGCTGTTATCCCCTCCTGGCCAGCGTATCGCCGCGAGCCAGAATCCGCAAGTTGGTAATGGCGCTTTTCTTGACGCTGCGAGATGCCGGGCAAACCCGCCCGCCCGGTCTTGTCCGCCGCAATCCAAACTGGTCTAATCCCTCCCTTATCCGGCCCGTGAGGACAGGGAGGTCCGTCATGAAAACCGCCGTCGTCATTCCCGCCCGCTATGCGTCCACGCGCCTGTCCGGCAAGCCGTTGCTGCGCGAAACCGGCAAGTACCTTGTCCAGCACGTCTACGAACGCGCCTGCCAGGCTCAAGGCGTCGATCAAGTAATCGTGGCCACCGACGACCCGCGCATCGCCTCGGCCGTCCACGGCTTCGGCGGTCGCGTCGAGATGACGCGCCGCGATCATGCCAGCGGCGGCGACCGGGTGGCCGAAGTCGCGCGCCGCCTCGACGCCGACTGTGTGGTCAACCTGCAAGGCGATGAGCCGCTCATTGAGCCGTCGGCTATCGAAACGCTGATCCGTCTCGTGGGCGAGACGGACGCCGATATGGCCACGCTGGCCGCGCCCTTGCACTCTGTGGAACAGTGGCGTAATCCCAACTGCGTTAAGGTTGTGTGCGATGCGGCAGGGCAGGCGCTCTACTTTAGCCGCAGTCCCATCCCATTTGTGCGCGACGGCCAACCCGATTTCAGTGAGCGCCCGCCGCGCTTCCTGCAACATCTCGGCATTTACGCTTATCGCCGTCGCTTTCTCCTCACTCTGGCGGACCTGCCGCCGCATCCGCTGGAGCTACTAGAAAAATTGGAACAGCTGCGCGTCCTCGCCCACGGCCGGCGCATCCAAGTGGGCGTCGTTGCACAGAGTACGCCGGGCGTAGATACCTACGACGACTATCAGCGATTCGTGGCGGTATGGCGGCAAAATCGGCAGGGTCGCGCCGCATGAAGGCCGGGTGAAGACCGTCCGCCGCGGCCTCCTCTGTCGTTCATCCGGCCAACGGGTATAGTAAGGAGGTGGAGCGGATTCCGGCGACCCGAGAGAGGCGACGACTTTGCCAAACAACAGCGACACGACGGCCAAACAAACAAAACACATTTTCGTCACCGGCGGCGTGGTGAGTTCACTCGGCAAGGGCCTCACCTGCGCCTCCATCGGCATGTTGCTCGAACATCGCGGCCTGCGCGTGCGGCTCCAGAAATTCGACCCGTATCTCAACGTCGATCCTGGCACGATGAGTCCCTATCAGCACGGCGAGGTTTACGTTCTCGACGACGGCGCCGAGACCGACCT
>DHJA01000238.1:21580-25385 GCA_002404095.1 Planctomycetaceae bacterium UBA4732
CCTCGGCCATTACGAGCGCTTCACTAACGCCCCGCTCAGCCGCGATTGCAACTTCACCACCGGCAAAATCTACCTGTCAGTGATCGAGAAAGAGCGGCGCGGCGACTATCTCGGCAAGACGGTGCAGGTCATCCCGCACGTCACCGACGAGATCAAGGCGGCCGTGCGCAAGCTGGCGGCGCCGGACGTGGACGTGGTCATCACCGAAATCGGCGGCACGGTCGGCGACATTGAAGGTCTGCCATTTCTCGAAGCGATCCGCCAGTTTGCTCTGGAAGTGGGCAAGCAAAACTGCCTGTACATCCACCTGACGCTGATTCCGTACCTCAAAGCGGCGGGCGAGGCCAAGACGAAACCTACCCAGCACTCCGTCGGTCAGCTGCGGCAGATCGGCATCCAGCCCGACATTCTCATTTGCCGCACCGAACGCGAGTTCACCAAGGACATGGCGGAGAAAATCGCTCTCTTTTGTAACGTCGAGCAACGCGCGGTGATCGAGGAGCGCGACAAGACGACCAGCATCTACGAAGTGCCGATGAGCCTCGTGGAGAACAAGCTCGATGAGCTGATCGTGGAGAAGCTAAACCTGCCGGCCAAGGCGCTGGTCATCGACGACTGGCGGGGGATGCTTCAGCGAGTCTTTAACCCGGCGCACGAAATTACGATAGCGGTAGTCGGCAAATACATCAAGTACCACGACGCTTACAAGTCGGTGTACGAGTCGCTGGATCACGCCGGCATCGCCATGCAGAGCCGCGTGGTGGCGCGAAAAGTCGAGGCGGAAGACCTTGAACGCGAGGGGGCGGACAGCATCCTGGGCGGCGTGGACGGCGTACTTGTTCCCGGCGGCTTCGGCTACCGCGGCATCCCCGGCAAGGTCGAGGCCATCCGTTTCGCGCGCGAAAAGGGCATCCCGTTCTTCGGCATCTGTCTCGGTTTGCAGTGCGCCGTGATCGAGTTCGCCCGCAACGTGGTCGGCCTGGAAGACGCCAACACGACGGAGATCGACCACAATTGCGCTCATCCCGTGGTTTGTTTGCTCGATAACCAGTATTCGATCACCGACATGGGCGGTACGATGCGATTAGGACTTTATCCCTGTCAATTGGCGGAAAATAGTCGGGTTCAAGCGGCTTACGGCAGTTCTCTCATCCACGAGCGGCACCGGCACCGTTACGAGTTCAACAACCAGTATCGCCAGCAGTTCACGGCGCATGGCATGAGCTTTTCGGGCCTTAGCCCGGACGGCAAATTGGTGGAGGTGGTGGAGCTGCCGTCGCATCCGTGGTTCGTGGCGGTGCAGTGTCACCCCGAGTTCAAGTCGAAGCCGACGCAGGCGCATCCGTTGTTCCGCGGTTTCGTGAAGGCGGCGCTGGAGCGCCGGGAGGGAAAAAAAGCTGAGGCCGCCGCGCGGGCGCGGGCGGCGGCGCTGGCGTCGTCGTAAGAAGGGCGTTCTAAGAGGCTCCCCGGAAAGATTGGCCACAGATGAACACAGATGAACACAGATGAAGAGCGAGAGAGGAAAACGGCGATGTTATCCGGCAATCCTGACCCCCTCTTTCCTTCTCATCTGTGTTCATCCGTGTTCATCTGTGGCGAATTCTTTGCTTGAGCGCGGCGAGGAGAAATTGAATGGACCCCATGAAATCGCTCGCCGCGCTCAATCCGGCTAAAAAAGCGTTCTCGCTCTTCGACGAGTTCAAGAACTTCGCTTTCAAAGGCAACGTTATCGACCTCGCCATCGGCGTCATCATCGGCGCCGCCTTCGGCAAGATCGTTGACTCGCTGGTCAAAGATATTCTTATGCCGTTAATCGCCCTGGTAATGCCGGGCGGCGCCGGCTATGAAACGTGGGAATGGAACCACGTCAAATACGGCGCTTTCATCGCCCAGGTGGTCAACTTCCTCATCATCGCCGCGATCTTGTTCGTCTTCATCGTCAAGTTCCTGGGCTGGATCATGCACGTGAAGAAGCAAGAGGTCGTCGCCCCGCCGCCGCCGACCAAGGATCAGGAACTGCTAATGGAGATACGCGATCTCTTGAAGAGACAACAAACCCCAACGGGCGGCTTAACTGGCGCCGCGCTCGCGGGCGACGACCTCAATAAATAGGTTGCGTATCTGTTTTGTGTTCTTATCCAGTTCAGCCAGAAACGCGCCGCCCGCTTCGTAGCCTAGCCGCCGAGCCAGTTTGTTCACCTCTTCCATAGCCTCCGGCAATTCGTCCAGCGTACGATTGTGGACGATCCGCAAGCGGCCCTGCACGCGCCGAAGGAAGTCGTAGCCGGTTTGCAGCGCGGCGTGTTCCTCCGCGCTCAGCAGGCCGGCGGCGAGCAGCGCGTCCAACGCCTCCCAGGTGTTCGGCATTCGCAGCGCTGGCCGTTCACGACCGTACTTCAATTGAAACATCTGCACCAGAAATTCCACGTCCACCACGCCGCCCGCGCCGCGCTTGAGGTCGCGGGCGCCGCGGCCCGCTTCCATCCGTTCGCGCATGGCGACGATTTCGTCGGCCAGTTCCGGCCGCCACGCCAGGGCGCAGGCCGCGTTCGCCACGGCGTCCGTAACCTCGCTTGCAAAATCGGCGTCGCCGTGGACAACGCGCGCCCGCGTCAGGGCTTGCCGCTCCCATAGCTGGGCGTCGCCGTGCGGGTGCGTCGGGCCGTCCGGCTCGGCCGCGAAGTAGCGGCGAAATTCGGCCAACGGCAACACCAGGCTGCCTGATCGACCCGTCGGCCGCAAACGCATGTCGATCTGGTAGAGGCGGCCCATCGGCCCGAGATAACTGGCAGCGCGGATAATGTGCTGGGCCAGCTCCGTGAAGAAGTGCAGGTTGTCGGTCGCTTCGTAGCGGTCGAACCGTGTGGCGCCCGGCGGCGGTTTGGTCCGGCCGTCGCCTTCGTAGATCAGCATGAGGTCAAGATCGCTGTGATAATTCAACTCGCGGCCGCCGAGCTTGCCCAGAGCCAGCACCACGAATCGGCAGCGCAATTCCGCCCTTTCCCCCTCTTCCAAGTAGGGTAAGCCGAAGCGCTTTTCCAGCGGCCCCGCCTGGCGCTCCGACACTTCCGCCAGGATGGTCTCGGCAACGTCGCTCAATTCGGCCGCCGTGGCGCGAATGGAGTCCTTGCCGAGAATGTCGCGAACGCCGATCCGCAAAAACTCCTTGTCCTGGAAGCTATGCAGGATCGGCTCCAAGTCGGCGGCCCCGTGGCAAAGGTCGCTCAATTCCTTGCGTAACTCCTCGGCGGCGCGCGGCTGATTGAGGACGAGGCTATCGAGCAACTCGTCAATCATGCCGGGGTTGTTGACTAGCAGTTCCGACAGAAATTGGCTCGATGCGCACAGATCGACGTAGAGTTTCAAACTCGGCGTGTTGAAGCTGAACAGCTCCCATAGCACCGTCTTGGCGCCGAGGGAATTAGTCACTTTCTCCAGATTGACCAGGGCCATGTCGGGGTCGGGAGTCTCGGCCACGGCGCGGAGCAGGTTCGAGGCGATGCTGGCGAGGAAGTGCCGGCAGCGGTGCGTGGACAGAAACGGCGACGATTCATGGGCCAATTGGACGAGATTATTGTAAGCGCCTTGCACGTCGCGGAAGGGATAGCGGGCGAGGACGGATTGGATCGTTTCCGGATCGGGATTGGTGTCGAGGATCAGGTCGGATTCCGGCTCGGCGGCGCCCGATTCCCCAGCGAAGGTTTGATGCAATAGATGGTCGAGAATGCGATGCGTCGGCTCGGTTTTTTCGCGATAGTCGGCGAGAAAAGCGACTCGCGGCTCCAATGTAGGCGACTCGCTCCGC
>DHJA01000238.1:25487-40397 GCA_002404095.1 Planctomycetaceae bacterium UBA4732
CGCTCGCGGAGCGAGCGGCCTACACTCCGGATAGCCCATGCGCAGCGCCAGTTTGCGCATTTCCTCGGCGTCTTCCGGCAGCCGATGCGTTTGCAGGTCGAACAGCAATTGCAGCCGATGTTCGGTCTTGCGCAGAAAACGATAAGCGTCGTCGAGGATAAGGTACTCCTGGTCGGTCACGCAGCCGGCGCGTTCCAACGCTTGTAAAGCCAAAAGAGTGTTTCGCTGACGCACCGCGGGCAAGTCGCCGCCGTTGAGGAGTTGCAAGAACTGAAGGGTAAATTCGATGTCGCGGATGCCGCCGCGGCCGGTCTTGACTTCGGTGGCGCTGACGCCGGCCTGACTGGCCTTCTGCTCAATACGCCTTTTTAACGCCTTAATCTCGTTGATTTCGGCAAATGTAAGATATTTGCGGTAGACGAAGGGTTCAACCGCTTGGACAAAGCGTTGACCGAGCGCCAGATCGCCGGCGGCCGGGCGGACCTTGATGAGCGCTTGACGCTCCCAGGTGCGGCCGAGGGAATCGTAGTAGGAAAGCGTACTGGCCAGCGACCGCGCCAGCGGCCCGCGATGGCCTTCCGGCCGCAGGCGCAGGTCGATGCGATAGGCCAGGCCGCGGTCCGTGTGGGCCGACAACAGGCGGACGACTTCGCTCACGACCTTGGCGAAAAACTCGTCATTGGGAATGCCGGTTGTGCGCTTACCGCGAGTCGCGCCGTCCTCGTCGTAGACGAACATCAAGTCGATGTCGCTACTGTAATTCAACTCCTCACCGCCGTGTTTGCCGAACGCGAGTATGACGCAGGAGACGGGCTGGCTGGCTTCAGTGTGGGGCTGGCCGAAGCGATTGCCGACGGTGCGCAGGGCGGTGGACAGTGCGACTTCCAGCGCCACATCGGCGGTGCGAGAGATGTCACGAGTGATTTCTTCAAGGGGCCGGTCGCGGATCACGTCGTTGGCGCCAATGCGCAGCAGTTGCCGTTGGCGAAAACGGCGGAAGACGCGCAAGACCGCCGAGTCCTCGAAGGCGGCATCCACCTCGGCCTGAAGCGAGGCTTGCATCTCAGCCGGGCTGGGGCTGCGGCTCAACGGCACGCGCAGCATGTCGAGATAATCGGGGTTGGCGCTGAGCAAGTCGCTGAACGATTGACTGACGCCGAGTAACTGGAGCAGGATTTCCAGGGTGCGGGCGCGATTTTCGAGAAGGAGAGGGAGTTGTTCGGCGCCGGCGGGCTGCGCGAGGAAACGTTCGAGGTTGTTGAGGGCCATGTCGGCATCGGGGCAGCGCGGCAGAAGCCGGCCGAGAGGGGGGCCGAGGTCGCGCAGGTCGTCGGGCGGCAGGGCCGCGACGATGGCGGCCAGGTTGCGTCCGCCGCGCTCGGGGTCGCGCAGGCGACAGTTCTCCAGTAGGGCGCGGGCGCCGCCGGGGGTATCCAGGGAAAGGCGGGATTGGTCGAATTGCATAAAGAGGCCGGAAGGAGAGAGGTTAAGGTCCTTTCAGGTCCAGCGCCTCGAATAGGGCCGTCTTGACTTCCGTCATCTTGACGGGAGAGAGAGTGCATACTCGGTACATCAAACAGCTTTTCTCGACGGTGTTGATGGAGTCGAGGTTGACCACACCCGCCAACGGCATCCCATCCTTCGGCGTTAGCAGAACCTCCACGGGCCGGCGCCGAATGGTGGTTGTGCAATAGGCCACGGTGATCTCGCCCCGCCCTTGCGGCATGGAATCGCGTGACAGCAAGAGGACCGGCCTACGGCCGGCCGGGCCATGCAAATGCGCCCACCAGACTTCGCCGCGCTTCATGAACGGCCCTCGTTCGCTGACGGAGCGATGTCATTGCCGTCGATGCCGAACTCGCTCCTGGGTTCATCGGGGTGGGCGTGCCGCCACTCCTTGTAGCAGCGCTCCCATGTGTAAGGTTCGGTGTAGGCCAAACAGGCTTCCATCACCACATCGTCAATAGATAGATCTTTCTCATGCGCGAGTACGCGCAACTCCTCGATCAACTCGACGGGAAGATGTACCGCCAGCGAGCCACGAGGTGAATGAATGTCAACCATGATAGACCTCCCTACACGCACATAGCGGAATAGCCTCTCAGACTACCGGCAAGCCGATACGACGCGGCCCGACTGGCGCTTCCGCCGCTCCCCCATCCGCGCCTACCCGTTCGCCCGTGACCACCGTGCCGAACAGGGTGAACGCCGTCGCCTCCTCGATTTGAACCGAGATCGTCCGCCCAATCAAGCGTTCGTTGCCGTCGAAGACGACAATATGGTCCGTCATCGTCCGGCCGGTGAGTTGCATCGGGCCGGAATCAGGGGTGGCTCTACGCCCCCCGCTCGCCTTTAACGCCGTCTTGCTCGGCCCCTCCACCAGCACTTCGGCCGTCTCGCCGACGCGGCTGAGGTGGTCGGCGAGACTGGCGCGATTCTGGATCGCCAATAGGTCATTATTGCGCCGCTTCTTCACTTCCTCGGGCACGTCGTCGGCGAATAGTTCATCCGCCTTGGTGCCGGGGCGCGGGCTGTACTTGAAGATGAAGCTGTTCTTGAAACCCGCGTCGCGCGCAAGGTCGCAGGTGCGCTGGAACGACTCTTCGGTCTCGCCGCAGAAGCCGACGATGAAATCGCTGCTGACCGCCGCCCCCGGCACGCGCTCACGACAGCGGTGCAGCATCTCCCGATAATATTCTACTGTGTAGAGGCGTTTCATCCGCTTTAGTACGTCGTTACAGCCCGATTGGGCGGGGACGTGCAGATACTTGCACGCCTTGGGCAGATCGCGCACGGCGTCGAGCAGGTCGTCGTCCATGTCGCGCGGGAAGTTGGTGACGAACTTGATGCGCTCGATGCCCGGCGTGTCGTGAATGCGCAACAGCAGATCGGAGAGCCGTTCCTTACGGCCGTCGCCGCGGTCGTAACGGTAACTGTTGACGGTCTGGCCGAGCAGCGTGATTTCCTTGCAGCCCTCGGCGGCCAGTTGGCGAACCTCCGCGAGGATGTGTTCCGGCGGCCGGCTCTGCTCCGGGCCGCGCACGGCGGGTACGATGCAATAGGTGCAGAATTTATCGCAGCCGATCATAATGCGGACATACGCTTGAAACGGCGTCGGCCGCATCGACGGATCGCGCATCGGGTCGTAACTCTCGAAGCTCCGTTCGACTTCCAGGCGCGACGCCCCCTTGCGATCCAGACTCAGGGCGTACTGGGTTTCGCCGGTGCGGCGCACGTTCTCGATCAACTCAGGGAGTTGGGCGAGCTGGCCTGTGCCGCAAACGATGTCTACGTGCGGAGCGCGGCGGAGGATGAGTTCCTTGTCCTTCTGAGCCATGCAGCCGAGGACGCCGAGAACCTTTTCGGGATGCTGTTTCATGTGGCCGCGCAGCCGGCCGAGGGCGCTGTAGATTTTGTCCTCGGCGTGCTGGCGAACGCTGCACGTGTTGAAGAAGATCACGTCGGCGTCGGCCGGCTCGTGCGTCAGTTGATAACCCAGGCGGCGCAGACTGCCAACGACCAGCTCGCTGTCGAGCACGTTCATCTGACAGCCGACCGTTTCGATGTAGAGTTTTTTGCTCATAAATGTCCGCTTTGGTTGGCCGGCCGTTCTTACAGGTCTTTTTCGGTGACGCCAGCTTCCTTCATGATCGCTCTCTGCAGTTTACCGGGGAGCGTACGGTTGCCGTGAACCGGCACGGGGACGGGACGCGCGGCCCCGTCCTTGTGATAAATGTGGTGGCTGCTGCTGATGCGAATAAGCCTCCAGCCGGCCCGCTCTAGGGCCTTGCACATTCCCTTGCCGGAAACGGACTTCATACTTGCAACGTCTCCGTCTGGTCCTGCGGAGTCTGGAACTCCGGATCCGGTTCGGCCGTTTCCTGCATGACCTCGAATACGCCTTCAAAGGCGTCGCGGATGTTGGCTCGCGTCTCATCAAGCGTGTCGCCACAGGACACGCAACCCGGAAACCCCGGCACCTCCGCCCAGAATCCGCCTTCTTCGGCCGGGTGAATGACAACTTGGAGTTTCATGAGCTTACCCTCTATCCCTACCATCGGCCGTCACGCCGAGTATAGGGAATCGTACCATCCGGCCGCGGCCGCGCCCATGCGAACGGCTTACGCCTCTGGCCCCAGGTAATCGCCTGGCCGCGGCCGTCGCCCGCGCAGGAAGTCCGCCGCCGCCATACGCCGCTTGCCGTCGGGCTGCAACTCCGTCACCTCGACCACGGTTCCCTCGCCCGCCATCACGCCCAGACGCGCCAGGTCGCCGCCTTCGCCAACGATCATGCCGGGCGCTGTGTCTTCCCCCGAGCCGGCCGGCCGCCACGTCGCGCGGCACACGATCAAGCGCAGCGGTTTCTCTCCGAGGCGATGCCAGAAGGTGTACGCCGTCGGCCACGGCTGCATCGCCCGGATCTGGTTGACCACGTCGCGGCCCGGTCGCTGCCAGTCGATGGCGCCGCGTTCCTTCGTCAGCTTGGGCGCCTTGGTGACGAGAGCCTGGTCTTGTTTGCGGCCCAGCGTCGTGCCCGTCTGAATTTGCTCGATTGCCTGCATCGCCAGCCGCGCGCCGATGGGCGCCAGCCGCGCCTCCACGTCGCCGGCCGTCTCGTCGAGGCCGATTTCGACGATCTCTTGAGCCAGCATGTCGCCGGCGTCCAACCCCGCCGACATGCGAATGATCGTCACGCCGACTTGCGTCTCGCCGTGGTAAATGGCCCAGGCAATGGGCGCCGCCCCACGATATTTCGGCAGCAGCGAGGCGTGGACGTTGATTCCGCCTTGGGGCGGCACGGCCAGCACGTCGCGCGATAGGATTTGGCCGTAAGCGGCGACGACCAGTAGATCGGGCCGCCATTCACGGAGTTGAGCGATCCCTTCCGGCGTGTTAATGCTCTCCGGCTGGAAGACGGGAATGTTGTGTACCAGGGCGATGTCCTTCATGCCGCGGCCGGTCTGGCGCGTGGAAGCCCGGACGTGTCCCCGTTCTCGATCCGGCTGCGTTATGAGGCCGACGACGGGGTGCGGGCCGGCCAGCAGAGCCTCGAACGTCGGCTCGGCGAACAGGCCGGTTCCCATCATTATGATGCGCATGGCCGCGGCCGATCTACGAGGGAAAGGATTCGACGGCGGCCTCCTGGGCCGCCAGTGTTTTCTCGAGTTCGACGTTCGGCGGGATCTCGCCGCGCTCCTGAGCGCGGGCGTAGTCGCGCTCGAACTCCTTGAGCGGGTTGCGCACGGCCAGCTTGCCGATCGGCCCCAGCTTGTCGATGAACAGGACGCCGTGAAGGTGATCGATCTCGTGTTGCCAGGCGCGAGCGGCAAGGTCGGTGGCGACGATCTCGAGCGCTTCGCCGTTGAGGTTGAACGCCTGCACCTTGACGTTCTTGGCCCGGCGCACCTTGGCGAACAGGCCGGGGAAACTCAAACACCCTTCGTCGTCCTCAATCGTGCCCTTGCGTTCGAGGATGACGGGGTTAATGAAGACGCCTTCCTTGTCGCGCTGCTCCGGATCGCCGGTGAAGTTGAGGACGAGGAGTTGATAGGGCAAGACCACTTGATTGGCGGCAAGGCCAAGTCCCTTATGGGCGTACATCAGCTCCAACATCTCGGCGGCGTGCATCCGCACTTGTTTATCAATGGCGGTCAACGGCCGGGCCACCCGGCGCAGTGCGGGATGAGGGTATTGCACGATCTTCATACTGTCTTTCCGCCGGCAAGGTATAAGGGAGAGGCCGCGAACCGTTCTCCCATGAATTATAGCGAACGGCGCCGGCGGCTCAAAGCGCAGGGGGGTCGTCGTCGCACCCCCGGGTTCACGAGTACGTTCACCCGGGGATTTATCTCAATCGCCCTAAACCGGGCTCAAAGACAAGAACCTGTCGGCGGTCGGAGCCCCTTGGGCGACTGAGATAAAGCCCCGGGTGAACGTACTCCTGAGTCCGGGGGGGAGGGCCGCCTCAAGCCCCGAGCGTCTTGAGGATGGCGTCGGCTACGAACTGGTTGCCGGCGTCATTGAGGTGAACGTGGTCGCCGGTGAGGATTCCGGCTTCTTTGTTGTCGGGATTGTGATCTTTCTCGTAAGCCTGAAACGCCTTTCGCAGATCGCAAATGGGCACTTTAAGGTCTTTCGCCACGGCCCGGCTGATCCCCGCGTACTCGTCCAGCTTGACGTCGTTGGTGTTCGAGCCGTCGTTTTTCTCGCCGATCACGCTGGGCGTGCAAAGGACGACGCGGGCGCCGGCGTCTCGGCAGCGCTTGATCACGTCGCGCAAGCCTGCCTCGTAATTCTCCTTGGACGTGCCCTTGGCCGGGTCCTTTTCGCCGTGCCAAACGTCGTTGATGCCGATATAGATCACCACAATGGTCGGCTTTTTCGATAGCACGTCTTTTTCCAAGCGCCCTTGGACGTCAGGAACCTTATTGCCGCTGACTCCAGCGCCGATGACCTCGACGCCGAGGTCTTTGTGTTTCTCCGCCAAGGCGTTCTTGATGAGCGTGACGTAGCCCTTGGGGCCGACGCCGGCCGCGGTGATGGAGTCGCCGAGGAAGACGATGCGGTCGCCTTTTTTTAGCGACGCGGAAGGCTCATCGGCAGCGGTCGCATTGCCGACAACGAACGAGGCGAAGAAGGCGACGGCCAAGGCTGGACGGATCAGACGAAACATGGGAGGATCGCTCCTAGGGGTTGACGGAAGGCGGGATCGACGAATCTGAACAATACCGCCCAGGCGTCGTGTTGTAAACAGACCGCCTACAATCTGGAAGAAGCGATGCCAAAGTTCGAGCATACCGAGAGCCATTCGGCGTCGCCGGGGCGGGCGTTCGACCTATTCCGGCGCACGGCCGAGCGCGTCCGACTGGCGCCGCCCGAATTGCACCTTCATCAGGTGGAAGGGCCGACCGAATTACAGCTGGGATCGCGTCTGACGCTGCGCGGCCGGCGTTGGGGCGTGACGCAGCGCATGGTCAGCGAGATCACCGCGTTCGAGGACGGTGTATTGATCGTGGAGGAGCAGCGCCAGGGGCCGTTCCGGTCGTGGAAGCATACGCAACGGTTTACGCCCACGCCGGATGGCGGCGTCCGCATTGCCGACGTGATCGAGTATGAGCCGCCGGGTGGCGTCCTCGGAAGGTTGGCGACGGCGGAGGTGATCGGCCGTGAGTTGGAGCGCATCTTTGCCTACCGACGGGAGAAGGTGACGGAATTGCTGGGAGAGGCGTCGTCCGCGACTTGATCCAATTTCGCCTTTCAGCTTACCCGGCAAGAGGTTACAAACTTGAAGTCACAAATTGTGACTTCAAACAGACGAATTGCTGGAAGAGGCGTCGTCCGGGAAATAGCCACCGGCTATACTGTACGCATGGCCAATAAAGCGACTCCCGTGGCGATTCGACCGGAGCAGATCGAGCAAGCGATCCTGGTCGTGCGCGGCCAACGCGTCTTACTCGATTCCGACTTGGCTAGCCTGTACGGGGTTTTAACCAAGGCGCTCAACCAAGCCGTCCGACGCAACCCCGAACGTTTCCCTTCGGATTTTGCCTTTCTGCTTACCCAGCAAGAGTTTACAATCTTGAGGTCACAAATTGTGACCTCAAGTGGCAAGCACGGCGGGCGGCGTGCAGCGCCGTGGGCCTTCACCGAACACGGCGTCGCCATGCTCTCCAGCGTCCTTCATTCTCCCACGGCGGCGCGGGTCAACGTCGAGATCATGCGGGCCTTCGTTCGCTTGCGCCGCCTGCTCGCGACGCCCGGGGAACTCGTGGAGCAGATCACCAAGCTCGGCGAGACCGTGCGGTTGCACGACGACCAGATCAAGACCATCGCTCAAGTGTTGCGGCAAATGATGGAAAAGCCGCCTGAGCAGTCGAAGGGCAAGATCGGCTTCCATAATCATCCGGCGGAATGAGAAGCCCGGAGAGGCTTTGTCGCACAACAATCATGGTACAATACAAGGGCTCTGAAACACGCGGCCTGGCGCCGCCCTATTGGAAAGGCGAGGTGGACGAATGACAGCGATTCTGACGGAAACCACTCGTCATCTGACTACACAGCTGGGCGAGGAACTGAAGCGCCCGCAAGGCAACTGGCAGAGGCGGCCCGCGCTGCGCCAGTTCGTCCGCAGCACCGACATGCTGGCGGAAATCACGTTGTCCACTTGGGCCTGGATTTGCGAGACGTTGGAGGACGGGGGATTCGAGGGGCGTGAGTTTGCCGGATACTGCCGTGTGCTACTGGAGGCCATCGACGGCGCCCTGTCCGGGTATGAGCGATTACTGGCGCTGGCGGCGGAGGCCAAGCTGACTGCTGAGGCCGCCGGCCTCCCTGACCTGGATGTCAAGCTAATCGCGCTGCGAGAAGTGCGCCCGCGGATCGCTGAGGCGTTTAGCTTTGCGACGCAACCTCCACGACCCATTGATGAGAAGAGACTGGCGGAGAGCATTGCGGCTTTAGAGCGCGGAGAGATGATCGACTGCGATGACGAATTTATTGACCGGTTCGTGGCCGGCGGCAATATATGAGGACGCCGTGGCCTACTTCGTGCGCATGACTCCGCCTGTGCGAACCTATCTGTGGAACCTTAGCGGCCTGACCCGGCAGGGGCGGCTGAGTCTCTCGATCTGCACTATCGGCTTTCTGCGCAACCACGGTGACGCTCTTCGCTCGGAGCCGTCGCGGCGTTTGGCGCCCGGCTCATCCCGTTTCCGCTTCGACCACCTCTTTGCAGACGCAGGCCGCATCTGGCATGCCGAGTGCATCGCCGACGATTCGGCCGCCTCCTACGGCCTGCTTGAGATTGTGGATATGGACTGTCATTACGGACCTTGACGCCTTGTTCACGTCCCATGTCAACAAAATCCAGCGCCGCCCCCGTTGCAGATTGGGCGTCAGCGCGATTTAATAGGCTCATTCCGTTACCACCTATCCGGTCTTCCGGCGGCGTACCACCATGACACCGACATCTTCGCAACCCAAAATCCATATCGAGCGCATGATGCACCGCAGCAGCATCATGGTGCCCGGCGACACGGCCGCCAGTTATGCGCTCGTCAAGCTCATCCCGGCCGGCGGCGACTCCAAGCCGCTCGCCCTCAACCTCGCCATCGTCCTCGACGTGAGCGGCTCCATGTACGAAGAAGACGGCACCGGCGTCAGCCGTCTTCGCCGCATTCAGCAAGCCGCCCTCTCCGCTCTCCAACGGCTCAATCCCCACGACAACCTCGCCATCATCGCCTTCGCCCACAACGCGCAGGTCGTCCTGCCGTCCACGCCCTTGTCGGAAAAAGCCGCCATTGAGGACGTGATTCAAAGGGTCGATATGTTCGAGGTCGATCCAGGCGGCACCGCGATGGACGAGGGCATGCGCAATGGCATAACGGAGTTGGAGAAGAACGTCGCCCCCGGCAAGCTGTCGCAGATGATCTTGTTGACCGACGGCGAAACCTCCGGCGAACAGGCGTGTCGTCAGCTGGCCAAGGAAGCCGCCCAAAAGAAGATACGTTTTAACGTCATCGGGGTCGGCACCGAGTGGAACCAGAGCCTTATCAAAGACCTGGCCAAGCTGGCCGAGGGCGATTGGGGTTACATCGACGTGAACGACGCCGGCGCCGCCGACCGCGTCTTCGCGCAGGAGTTCGCCGCCTTGGCCGCGGCCGGCTTCCTCAACGTCGAAATGCACCTGCGCGTCAAAAAGGACGTGAAGATCAAGCGCGTTCGCATGGTCGTGCCGGAGATCAAGGAACTGGCGTTGACCGAGCCGGAAGAGCGGCATCTGGTAGCCCAACTTGGTACGCTGGAGCGCGACAAGCCGACGCGCTACATTATCGACCTGAGTTTGCCGAAACGGCCGGACGGCAAGTTCAGCATCACCGACATTGAGGTCAGCTTCGATCCGGGTTCGGGCAAGCGCGATAGCACGGGGCAAGTGCCGCTGGAAATCACGTACACCTCGGCCGGCCACGGGTACATCAACGCGGAGGTGGCCAAGCACATCGACGAGGTGCAGATTTACGAGCTGAACAAGAACCTGCAAGCGGCCATCTCCAGCAACGACACGGACGAAGTGAAGCGCGTGGCGCAAAGCATCGAGAAGAAGGCGGAAGTCATGGGGCCGCGCGCCGCCAAGAAGACGATGTTGGCCAAGCAGGTTTTGCAGGAACTCAACGTCGGCGGCCGCGTCTCGAAGAAGACGCAGCTGGCCGTGGACGACGCGGCCCGCGCCGCCGACGAGGCGCCGATGTAAGAGACATTAACACAATGGCGAGCCGGGTCGCGTAAGCGCCCGGAGTTTACTCGCTGAAACCAACTCCGGGCGCTTACGCGACCCGGCTCGCCAACAATCAGCAGAGGTTCCCATCATGGTGCAGTGTCCCTATTGCCATTACAACAACGAAGACGGGGCGCTGTTCTGCGAACAGTGCAAATCGGACTTAGCCAATGTGGCCTCGTCCAACGACCCGCCCATCGCGCAAACCATGCCTGCCGAGGCTATGCCGGCGTTCGCCGAAGCCATTCCCGTTGAAGCGATACCCATGGGCGCGCTGCCGCTTGCGGCCGAGGCGCTTCCCATGGAAGCCATACCGATGGCTGCCGAAGCGCTTCCCATGGAAGCCATACCCATTGAGGCCGTGCCGATGGAGGCGCCTAGCCCCTTCGCGTTTGAGGCAACGCCGATCGAGGCCGTGCCGGTCGCGCCGCCTCCGCCGCCCCCGCCACCGGTCGTCGCGGCCCCGGCCGCGCCGTTCGCCGCCTTCGCGTCTCCGCCTCCGCAGCCCGTGCTGGCCGAGGCTGTTCCCGCCGGCGCCGGAATACCGTCCGGAGCCGAGCCGAAATTAGTCGTGTTGCGCGGCCAGAAGCGTAATGCGGAATACCCGCTCTTTGAAGGGCCGAATTTCGTCGGCCGCGCCGACGAGAAGCCGGTGGACGTCGATCTGGAAGACCAGGAGCCGCCGGATCGCGTATGGAGTTCACGGCAACACGCTTGCATCCACTTCGAGGAAGGCCAACTGTCCATCGAAGACCTCAACAGCTCCAACGGCACCTTCGTCAACCGGGCGCGCATCTATCCCGGTACGAAGAAGCCGCTGAATGTTAATGACGTAATTCAGATCGGTAATGTCCAGTTGAAGGTGGTCGTCTGAGGCTGGGGTTCCCACAAGCCCCGAGCGCAAGCGAGGGGTTTGTGCGAAACCCCTCGCTTGCGCTCGGGGCTTGTGTATCTAGAATCCGCTAGGATGAGGACATGGTTCAGACTTGCAGCAAGTGTTCACGCGCCAACCCGGCGGACGCCGTTTACTGCTATTACGACGGCCTGGTACTCGGCGGTCATTCCCGCAACGGCGGTCCCGTCGCGGTCGGCTCCCAGGCGTTCGCTAGCTCCTTCGTTTTTCCCACGGGAAAAACCTGCCGCAGCTTCAACGAGCTTGCCCTGGCCTGTCAGGACGATTGGAAGACGGCGCGCGACCTCTTGAAACAAGGCTATCTGGAGAATTTCCTCGGCGGCCTCGGCCGCATCGACTTGGTCATGGCCGCCAAGGATGCGGCCAAGTTCCCCGATGGCGACCGCGGCCTCGACCAGTTCCTGACGCAGCTCCCCAGCGACGTACTCGATCCGCCCAAGCTGGCCTTGGAAACGCAGGAAATCAACCTCGGCATCCTACCCGTCGGCACCGAAGGCCGGCAGTTCGACTTGCGCATGGAAAACCAGGGCATGCGCCTGCTGTACGGCTCCGTCACTTGCACCGATGGGCTTTGGCTCACCTTCGGCGACGCCCCCGGCGCCAAGCACTTTCAATTAGGTCACGATCTGGCGTTGCCCGTTCACGTCATCGGCGACCGGTTGCGGGCCGGCAATAAGCCGCTGGAAGCTCATTTGACCCTTGAGACCAACGGCGGCACGGCCACGGTCCTCGTCCGCGCGACCGTGCCGATCAAGCCGTTTTCCGGCGGCGCGCTGGACGGCGCGAAAAGTCCACGTCAGATAGCGGAAAAGTCCAAGACGAATCCCAAGGAGGCGGCCGTCCAGTTCGAGAAGGGCGAAGTGATTGCCTGGTACAAAGCCAACGGTTGGACGTATCCGGTCCAGGGTCCGCCGGCGTCGGGCGTGGCCGGCGTGCAGCAGTTCTTCGAGGCGCTGGGTCTGACGCCGGCGCCGAAAGTCGAGATTAGCGTGAAATCGGTCGCCCTGAGCGCCAATCCCGGCGATCCGTTGCGCTATGTATTAGAAGTCAAGACGGAGGAGAAAAAGCCGATTTACGCCCACGGCAAGAGCAATCAGCCGTGGTTGGAAGTCGGCCGGGGCAAGGCCAACGGTCGCACCGTCGCCATTCCCCTATCCATCCCGTCGGCCCCGAACAAGCCCGGCCAGACGCTCGCCGCCAAGGTCACGGTTTATTCCAACGGCAATCAACGCTTCGTCGTGCCCGTCACGCTTCGGATCAGCGGAACCAGCGCATTTGACTTCAGCGACGAGCCGGAACCAGCCCCCGCGACGGTCAAACCGGAGGCGGTCGAAACCGTAGCAGCCCCGGCCAAGGCGCCTTCGCCCGCGCCGACGGTCCCCGCCCGGCCCGCGCCTGCGCCGCAGATCAAGACGGCGCCCTCGGCGTCGGCCGGCCGTAGATCGGCGCGCGGGCAAGCGGCGTCCAAGCCGCTTTGGCTGCACGCTCTCCCGGCTGCGCTGCTTGGTTTGTCGCTGCTAATCGTGGTTGGCGTAGACCTGTTCGGGGGGAGCGGGTCCGCGAGCGTTCACAGCGGACTTCAGGGGGACGACAACCCGGACAACTGGACTTACGGCAACCTCTCGGACCCCAAGCCGAAACTACTCCCCCAGTTCAATCCAAACAACCAACGCTTCGGCCTCCAGATGACCGAGGCGTTTGACCCCAAGAACCCCGACAAACACAAACTCCTGACGCCCACCGAACAGGGCGACAGCAACAACACCATCGTCAACATTAACGGGGCGGAATATTTCTTCGGCGACCGCACGCCGACCGACCGCTGGGAAGCCGGCAAGGAGGCGGCGCCTTTGCCGAACAATCGCCGCGGCCGCGTCAGCGTCATGAACTTCACCGCCGAGAAGGTTCGCGTCAAGCAGCACGTTGAGATCGTGCCGGGCCAGTCGGGCGCACTCGACACTTGCCTGGTCTGGTATCAGGCGACGAATTACGGCGACGCCCCACAGACGGTCGGCCTCCGCTTCATGCTCGACACCTACATCGGCGCCAACGACGGCGTACCGTTCACCGCGCCCGGCGTGAAGGGCTTCATCGACGATAAAAAAGAGTTCAAAGGCGATGAAATACCGGCCTACCTGGAGGCGGTCGAGAATCCCGACGACCCCCAAGACCCCGGCACGATCGCCCGCCTGGGCTTGAAGGACCTCCACTTGCCGGGCGTGAACCTGGAGGAATTGGACGACGTGAAGGTCACGCGGTTTCCGGGCAATTTCAACCAGCGCTGGGACGTACCGCTGGAATCCATAAAGGAAGGAAAAGAAGGCAAGCCGGATTCCGCCGTGATCCTCTACTGGCCCATCAAGGATATGGAACCTAACGAGGTCCGCAATATGGCGTTCACTTACGGCCTGAGCCAACTGGACGTCGGCGGCGGCGGCAGCGCCGCGCTGGCCCTGAGTACGCCCGGTTCGGTGTCTCCTCAGACGGATTTCGTCGTCACGGCCTACGTTTACAACGCCGCCAAGGACGATGACGTGCAATTGATACTGCACAACGGCTTGACCCTGGCGGCCGGCGAAACGGCGCGGAAGACAGTGGAAGAGGACGGCAAGCGCGCGGCCGTTTACTGGCACGTCCACGCGGGCGCGGCGGGCGTCTACAAGATCGAGGCGGCGAGCGGCGCCTCGAAGACCAAACCGCACGACGTAGTGGTCAAGAGCAGCAGCATTTTCGGATGACAAAAAGGCGGATTGCGGATCATGTCGTTCAAGCTGTTCATCTACTACTGTGCCTTGTGCGGCGCCTGGGCCGCATTCCTGACGTGGGGCCTAGTGCAGGGACTGGGCGTTGGCGCCGTGGATTCGGCGTTTCTGCGCGTGATGTTGATCGGCGGCGTCCTCGGCGCCTTGGTGGCCGGGGCGGTCGGCTTGATGGACGCCATTCTCAACGCCAAGGGATCGCAGCGCTACGTCCGCGTCGCCCTCTGCATGGTCCTGGGCGGGTTCGGCGGCCTGTTCGGCGGCCTCATCGGACAAGTGCTGTATGAATATATTAGTCATCTGTTATTGTTCATCGGCTGGATCATCGCTGGCAGCCTCATCGGGGCGTCGGTCGGCGCGTTCGACCTCTGGCGCGTCTTCACGACCAAACAGGATCTGCGTATGCCGCTGCGTAAGGTAATCAACGGCGCTGGCGGCGGGTTTCTCGGCGGCCTGGTCGGCGGCTTGGTCTTCGGAATGGTGTCCGGAATTGAGTTCTTGCCGCACAGCGGTCTGGCCCTTGGGCTTGTCATCCTCGGCCTGTGCATCGGCCTGCTGATCGGCTTGGCGCAGGTGTTTTTGAAGGAGGCGTGGTTGAAGGTGGAGTCCGGTTTCCGCGCCGGCCGCGAGGTGATGCTGTCGAAGGACGAGACGACCATCGGCCGAGCCGAATCGTGCGACGTCGGCCTGTTCGGCGACAACGCCGTGGAGCGCACACACGCCCGTATTCAGCTTAAAGACAACCAGTATGTTTTGGCCGACGCGGAGACGCCGGGCGGCACGTTCCTCAACGGCAAGCCGGTTCAGAAGCCCATGCCGCTGCGCGACGGCGACTCCATCGGCGTCGGCAATTGCGTCCTTCGATTCGGAGAACGCCAGAAGAGAAAGTAGTGAATGGGCGAGCCGGGGGCGTAAGCCCCCGGAGTATGGTTTCAGCGACTGAATGCAACTCCGGGGGCTTACGC
>DHJA01000238.1:40480-40716 GCA_002404095.1 Planctomycetaceae bacterium UBA4732
GGCTTACGCCCCCGGCTCGCCAAGCAACGAGATGGGATCGACCATGCCGCAAGTGATTCGCTGTCCCAACTGCACGACGCCTATGCAGGTCGCCGACAACTCCGTCGGCAAACAGTTCCGCTGTCCGTCGTGTCAAAAGCCATTCACCGTTCCCGCCGCGGCCGCCCCGCAACCCGTCGCTATCGGCGCGACGGCCGGCGCCGCACGCGCGCCCGCCGTTGGCAGCGTCAGTATTC
>DHJA01000140.1:0-2854 GCA_002404095.1 Planctomycetaceae bacterium UBA4732
CTGACTTGTGGGGAACAACGAGGGTTCCACCCCTGGCTATTAACCGCCGCCCCTCCGGGGCTAATACCTACTATAGAAGTGATTCACTCCGCAGGCGCCTCGACGCGCAGGCAACGGGCAATTTGTCGCACAGCCTGTCGTAAGCGATGTTCATTTTCGACCAGGGCCAAGCGAAGATATCCTTCGCCGGCTTCGCCGAAGCCGCGACCGGGGCTTACCGCTACTTCCGCTTCTTCAATCAACTTCATGGCAAAATCCAGTGAACCCATGCGTTCGCGCCATTCGGCGGGATAACGCGCCCACACGAACATACTGGCCTTCGGCAAGTTTACGTCCCAGCCAATGCGCCGCAATCCTTCGACGAGTACGTCGCGCCGTTTCTGGTACTCCAACGCTTGCTGCTTGACCCGTTCCTCGCCGGTGCGCATGGCGACAATGCCGGCGATTTGGATCGGCGCGAAAATACCGTAGTCGTAATATCCCTTGATGGTGGCGAGGGCGCGGACCATCTCCGAGTTGCCGACGCAGAAGCCTAGCCGCCAACCGGCCATGTTGTAGCCCTTGCTCATCGTCACCGTCTCGACGCCGACCTCCTTGGCGCCGGGCACGCTCAGGAAACTCGGCGCCTGATAGCCGTCGAAGCAGACGTCGCCGTAGGCGAAATCGTGGAGGACCATGAAACCGTGACGGCGCGCGAGGGCAACCACCTCCACGAAGAAATCGCGTTCCACGACCGTAGTGCTGGGATTGTGCGGAAAGTTCAGAATCAGCACTTTGGGCTTCGGATACAGATGTTCCGCCACGTTGGCGACGTTGGAAAGGAAGCGGTCGGGCTGTGTACAGTCGAGACTGATGACGTTGCCGGAGGCCAAGGCGACGGCGTACACATGGATGGGAAACGAGGGGGCCGGCACGATGGCGGTGTCGCCGGGGCCGAGCAGCGCCAGGCACATGTGGCTGAAAACTTCCTTGGAGCCGAGGCCGGCCAGCACTTCGGCGTCGGGGTCGAGCTGGACGCCGTGCAGGCGCGAATAGCGCAAGGCGACCTCGCGGCGCAAGTTGTACAGGCCGTTACTGACGGAATAGCGATGGTTGCGGGCGTCGCGGGCGGCCTCGCACAGCTTGTCGATGACCTGCGGATCGGGCGCGTCGGTCGGGTTGCCCATGCCGAGGTCGATGACATCCACGCCAGCGCGGCGTTTGCGGTATTTCAGATCGTTGATCTTGCCGAACAGGTAAGGCGGCAATCGCTTGACGCGGTCGGCCACGCTGATCTGAAACGGAGTTTGGTCGGTGTTGGGTTCGCTTTGCATGATCGTTAAGTGTATCAGGCCATCGCGACTTTGGCGGCGCGCGGAGTCGTTTAGCCGCGGCCCGAAGGGGAGCGTGAACGAAGAACGCTTCCCTTCGGGTCGCGGCTAAACGACTGATAGAACTGGTTTTTACTTCGGCGCCCCGGCAGCCGGTTTCGGCTGCAAACCGGGTAAAATGGTAGGCGCCTCGGTTTTGCGATAGCCCAGCGCGTGCAGGACTTCAAGCACCTCGCTCCAGGTCGGAAACGGCCGGCGGTTGGCGCGCTTGTACTGATCCATCGACTTCATGAAGATGATTTCGTCGTCGCTGTATTCTTTTTCGCAGGTGGTGGGGTCCACCTGACGGCGGCGTTCTTGGCGCCGATCAGTGCTTCCGGCGCGACGCTCGAGCGCCACCGGGATTTCGCGCTTACGGCGGTCGGGACGGCCTCGGCGGTCTTGGCCTCGGCGGTCGGCGATAACAAAATCCGTCGAAGGAGTCGGTTCATCGCTCATGGCGGCGTCCCCTGGCTTTGATCGTGGTAGACGGGGGAAACAACAAGACCCCTACCGAGTATACCTCATGTACGAAAGATGACAAATGCTCCAGCGAAAAACGATCTCCCTCGCGCTGTCCTCACGTCCGGTTCTTCCGACCACGCTCGTCGAGGTAGGCCGCAAGCGCTTCTTGCCACGGACGTAGCAGCGGCAATCCCAGTGCGTGGTAGGCCGACGTGGATAAAACGCTATACGCTGGTCGCCGCGCCGTTGCCCCAAACTCACGGCTGGTAATGGGCGCCAGCTCGGCCTTGATGCCGGAGCGCTCGAATATCGCCGCCGCGAATTCGTACCACGAACACGATCCCGAATTAGTCACATGGTACAGCCCATAACGCTCGGTCGTCGCCAGCGCGGCCGTCGCCGCTGCGAGATCGACGGTGTAAGTCGGGGTACAAGATTGATCGGCCACGACGCGCACCGGCTTGCCCTGTGCCGCGAGCCGGAGCATGGTCTCGACAAAATTGCCGCCCTTGCCGCCGCTTCCCCAGACGCCGTATAGCCCGCAAGTGCGCACGACGAAATGACGCGGGCACAGCGAACGGACCAGATATTCGCCGGCCAGCTTGCTTAGTCCGTAGACGCCGATGGGGCCGGGAGCGTCGGTTTCGGTCCAGGGAATGCGGTTGTTTTCGTCCAGGCCGAAGACGTAATCGGTGCTGAAGTGAACGAGGACGCATCCCAAATCGCGGCAAGCCAAGGCGAGATCGCGCACGCCCCAGGCGTTGACCGCGAAGGCGCCGGCCGGGTAGGACTCGGCTTTGTCCACAAGATTATAAGCGGCGCAGTTGACCACGATTTCCGGCCGCAAGGCTTCGAGAGCAGCGCGCAAGTCCATGGGCCTGGTCAAATCGGCCTGTTCGCGCGTCCAGGCGACGACTTCCCCTTGTAAGCGTGATTGGAGGTCGCGGCCGAGTTGTCCGCCGGCGCCGAGTAGAGCGTATCTCATAGGTGTTCCCATCCGCGCACCCCGGGTTCACGAGTACGTTCACCCGGGGCTTTAT
>DHJA01000140.1:2948-5802 GCA_002404095.1 Planctomycetaceae bacterium UBA4732
GAATGTACTCATGAACCCGGGGTGGGCATCACGGCGTCCATCCGCTAGAGACACCGACTTGCCTGTCCGTGTAAAATGCCTCGTCGCTCAATCGACCGACCTTCGCCCAAGGGAACCTGCCTCTATGCTACCCTACCGGCCTCTCGCCGTCGTCTGCCTTCTGTCTTGTTCGTTCCCTGCCGCTCGCGCGGATGAGCCGTTCCACTATCCGACCGCTCGCGCCGGCAACGCCGAGCTGAAATACATCCATGACGCGCCTGTCCTCACAGTAGGCGGCTCGCCGGATGAAATCGGCGCGGCCGTCGGCGGCCTCGCCCTCAAGCCGAGCAGTCGTCTCCTTTCCTTTACGCGCGACCTTCTCAAAGCCGAAAAAGCGGAAGAGACGTGGCCGTTGTTCGTCCGCGGCGGCAAGGGCATGGTCAAGAGCTTCCCGGCCGATTACCGCGTGGAAATGGAGGCCGTCGCGCGCTCGGCCGGCGCCGACCGCGACACGGTGACGGTCGCCAACACCTTTTTCGACCTTAAAAGTACGTTTTGCTGTTCGGTCCTCATGGTAGAAGGCCCGCGCAGCGCCACCGGCGGCGTACTATTCGGCCGCAACCTCGATTACCCGTCGATGGGCTACATCCACGAACACACGCTGGTCACGGTCTATCGGCCGACCGGCAAGCACGCCTTCGCATCGGTCGGCTTTCCCGGCCTGGTGGGCGTCCTGTCCGGCATGAACGACGCCGGGCTATGCGTCGCCGTCCTCGAAGTCTACGACGCGAAAGAGGGCGAGCCGCACTTCAACCCTAAGGGGATTCCTTACGCGCTATGCAATCGCCGGCTGCTAGAAGAGTGTTCGACCATCGCCGAGGCGAAGAAGCTGTTGGAGAGTATGCCGCGCACCACGCTCCTCAACCTCGCCGTGGCGGATCGAACGAGTACGGCCGTCTTCGAGGTGACGCCGAAACAGGTGGTGCTGCGGCCGAGTGTGCGCGGCGTCTGCACGTGCACCAATCATTTTTGTAGCGAGGAAGTCAAGCCGGAGAAGGCGGCCGCCCTGTTCCACTCGGACGAGCGGTTGGACATTCTGGACAAGGCCCGCGGCGCGAAGGGCAAGCTCGGCGTCGAGGATGTGCACAAGTACTTGCACGCAGTCAATCAGGGAGAACTGACGCTTCAGACCATGATCTTCGACCCTGTGAACCTTCGGCTGCACCTGGCGTTCGGGAAGATGCCGTCGTCGGGCGGGGAGCTGCGGACTATCGACTTGGCGCCGCTGTTCACTGGCGAGGCGCGGGCGGCAGATTGACAGGACGAACCGGCGGCGGCAGAATGAGGCGATATGGAACCTACTCAGGAACAGATCGACGCCATTTACCGCAAGCGCGTGTTGCAAGCGCGGCGTATGTCGCCGGAGGAAAAATTCCTCGCTGGTCCGCGGCTTTTTGATCGCGAGTGCCAGATCATGAGGGACGGATTCCGATCCGAGCGACCCGACGCCACGGAAGTCGAAGTCGAGGCGATCCTACGCCAGAGGTTGGCGTTAACGCGGCGTTTAGGAAACGGCGAATGAGCGGAGACGATGCCACCATCGCCGTCATCGACGACGTTGAGGCGCCGCTGGACGGCGACTTGGGGCGGCAACTGGAGCCGGTCGGCAGGCTACACCGCCGCGAGCGGGAATGGGGCCTTGGCCAAGTTTTGCTGCCGAGCGCGATGGACCGCAAGGGACTCAGACCGCGTCCCGCGATGGGCGTTTGTGAAGCTTGAGCTGTACGAAGGGAAACTTTCACGTACAGTTCTGAAGGGAGGGGGTGACGGAAACGTCGCCTCCTTACCTGACCACAACTTTTTCACATCACCAAGGAGGCAACCATGCTCGGAGCGAGAACCCCGTCTTTCAGCATTTGTTTCGGTCTCCTGCTTTTGACGGGCGGGTACCTAGGCGCGGCTGAAATACCCGATCTGGGCAAGATCGAGCGCCGCATCGTCAAAGAGCCCGCCTACAAGGCCGAACAACCGCTGTACGGCCTCTATGTGTTCGGCCCGGAAGCCAAGGCCCGGGTCTGGGCGATCTTTGACAAATCCAGGCCCGACGCCACTGACTACGACATCCTTTATTTTGACAGAAACGCGGACGGCGACTTGACCGCTCCGGAAGATCGCATTGCGGGGAAAATCGCAGAGGGCCGCGTTACCTTCGACATCGGCTCCTTCACCGACCCTCTCACCAAACAGAAGCACACCGAGATGTCGATCACTCGTCACGGGGGCGATGCGCCTAGGGTCAGTTTCCGGATGAAGTGGTGCGACAAGGTGATGATTCATGGGGGCTACGCCCCCACTGTTGGTCCCTATACGCAGTTCGCCACAACGCCAGCCAAAGCCCCCGTGTTGTGGCCGGGTGCTGACGGCCCATTGAGCTTCCAATTCTGGCAGGTCAAGCCGCTGACCATCGGGGAGGCCGATGACGTGCGGATCTTCCTTGGCCATCAAGGGCATGGGCGCAATACCTTCTGTGCCTTGCCTGATACTTTCCTGCCGGAGACAGTGCCCGTTCTCGCCACACTTCTCTACACGGACAAGGACGGCAAGGAGCGCCGTGCCCAGGCGGAGTTGCGGGAGCGTTGCTGAGGGGTGCTCTGCCACGGCCCCGTGCGGGTCCCTGCGGATGCGGTTGAGGGTAAGGCCATCATTCGCTTTGAACTACCCAAGGTTTCGGGGTACGTTTCTATGGCGACAGACCTTACGGTCGAATTGGTTACGAAAACCAAGGGGAAGTGATAGATTTTTTGGTCGCGAAAAACAACGCTCCGACTGTGCAGGAGAAACTATCGCGAACGTCTCAGAGCCTGTGCGAAAAGGG